>NZ_VFJB01000001.1 GCF_008362905.1 Deferribacter autotrophicus | reverse complement strand
TTTTTACACCGAGAGGTATTGCTATTTCACTTCATCTAGGGCTCTTCGCAACTGCAGTCTCTTACATGTTTTTTATCAGAGGACTAAAGTTTGTAAAAGTTTCTACCACTGCAACATTATCTCTTATGGAACCTTTAACAGCAACAATATTGGGTATCACTATCCTTAAAGAAAAACCTAACCTATATTCTATAATAGGTATTATTTTTATATTTATAGGTATATTTATACTAACTTTTGATAAAAAAATTAATTAATCTAAAATTTACCACATCTCCTTTACACATTATTTGTCCTATGTTATCATAACATTATGAAAATTCTATATATTGAGGACAACAAAAATAATTTACTTTTAATAAAAAAAATCTTAAAGGAAATATTTCCCGATTTTGTAACAGCTAAATCAGGTAAAGAGGGGTTAAAGCTTTTATTAACAGAATCCCCTGATATTGCATTAATTGATTTAAATCTACCTGACATTAATGGCTTTGATATAATTGAGAACCTAAAAAAAGAAAACATTTTGGATAAAATAACAGTCATTGCCATTTCAGGTTATACTGACAAACATACAATAAAGTCGGTATATGAAGCAGGCTTTGATGGTTTTATTGAAAAGCCTGTTAATATTGACAAGATGGTTGAATATCTAATTAAAGTTCACAATACCAGATGTTATAAAAAAGACCGAAACCGGATAAAATCAGAAAAAAGCAAACAAGAAAACAGTTCAAAACTTCAACATAACTTTGATAGTATAATTGAAAGTATATCTCATGAATTAATGAGGTTATGGGGGTTTTCAATTCATGAGATATACTTTCAATTATACTATCAAAGTTATGTTGAAGTTTTGAACTGTTTTCTTGTTTGCTTTTTTCTGATTTTATCCGGTTTCGGTCTTTTTTATAACATCTGGTATTGTGAACTTTAATTAGATATTCAACCATCTTGTCAATATTAACAGGCTTTTCAATAAAACCATCAAAGCCTGCTTCATATACCGACTTTATTGTATGTTTGTCAGTATAACCTGAAATGGCAATGACTGTTATTTTATCCAAAATGTTTTCTTTTTTTAGGTTCTCAATTATATCAAAGCCATTAATGTCAGGTAGATTTAAATCAATTAATGCAATATCAGGGGATTCTGTTAATAAAAGCTTTAACCCCTCTTTACCTGATTTAGCTGTTACAAAATCGGGAAATATTTCCTTTAAGATTTTTTTTATTAAAAGTAAATTATTTTTGTTGTCCTCAATATATAGAATTTTCATAATGTTATGATAACATAGGACAAATAATGTGTAAAGGAGATGTGGTAAATTTTAGATTAATTAATTTTTTTATCAAAAGTTAGTATAAATATACCTATAAATATAAAAATAATACCTATTATAGAATATAGGTTAGGTTTTTCTTTAAGGATAGTGATACCCAATATTGTTGCTGTTAAAGGTTCCATAAGAGATAATGTTGCAGTGGTAGAAACTTTTACAAACTTTAGTCCTCTGATAAAAAACATGTAAGAGACTGCAGTTGCGAAGAGCCCTAGATGAAGTGAAATAGCAATACCTCTCGGTGTAAAAATCCAACTGTTGTCATGAAAAAAAAGAATTGGGCAAAGAAGAGTTGCCCCACCTAAAAAAAGCACCGCCATAACTGCATCTACCTTATGATATATTAGAAGTTTTTTACTAATCAAAGTATATAAAGAGTAAGAAAAGCCTGCCATTAATGCTAATAATATTCCAAGGAAGTTAAAGTTTAAGTCATATTTCTTCCCACCAAAACTTATAAAAAGTAATCCTATTAATGCGAGAGTTGTGCTGATGTACCATTTTCTTTGAATTTTCTCTTTTAAAAATAAAATAGATAAAATACCTGCAGATATGGGAGCACTGCCAATACCTACTACAGTTCCTACAGCAACACCCGCAAACTTGACACCATAAAAAAAGGTTATTTGATATAGAGCTACTCCTGCCATGCCAGTGAGTGTTAAGAGTTTAGGCCATGGCGGAGAATCTTTAAACCCATTTTTTAAAATTGCAATTAACAAGAGAGCAAAACCACCAATCAAGATTCTTAATGTTCCAATCACTGCTGAGGATGCATTTTCAGGGGCAAGCCCCTGTGCTGTGCCGGTGGTACCCCACAGCATTGCAGCAATTAAAATAAAGATGGCTCCCTTGATTTCTTTGTTTAGCATTAAGCGGATATTAATAGATTATTGAAAAAAATCAATCATCAATTAAATAAAGAGATGTTGATTTACCACCTTTTTGAACCTTTTGACCAATCAGTATCAATATTATACCACCAGTCAAAATAATTTTTTACCAAAATTTCTTCAGCAAGTTCTTTAGCAATATCAGTTATGAGTCTTTTTCTAATATGCTTTATCCAGTTTGCTGCCTGATTATTTCCATTATCGAGATTTTCTTTGAGAAAAAGCAAAAGTTCAATGGTATCAGCATCTTTTGCAAGTTGAGCTTCAAGAGTTTTCCCTTCCTCAAATTCTTTTATTAAAGAAGCTATTTCATCATTGCCTGGCAAATCCTTAATTACATCATTTAGTGCTTTTATATCATCAGATTTTACGTATTTTTGCTGAAGATAATTTAAATCTCCGGTTCTTGATTCTTCTATGTCATGAAAGAGGCACATTAGAACTACTTTATAAGGATTAATGTTTTTCATTTTAGCAAGTATGTATCCAATTACTGTAGTTCTAAATACATGAGAAGCAATGGTTTGATTACCACTTCCAAGAAATGGTATACCGCTACGTTGAATTTGTTGCAAAATACCTGTTTCAAAAAAGAAATCTACTATCCTGTCCATCATTTAAACTCCTTTAACACAAAACTCAAAACATCTCAAGAATGGTTTTAATGGAGTTACTCCACATTTTATAAATTGCTCTATTCACACACATTAAATGAAGTTGAGAAATAGGGAAAAAAGGAAGTAGAAAAAGTTCAACGTTCCAATATTCTAACATTTATCATTTTCCAATTCCCTTAACCTTAACCTAAACCTAAACCTAAACCTTAAACATTTAACCTTGAACAAATAAAACCATAGGAGTCACTCCTATGGTTTTATGATTGCTTTGCCGGTGTTAGCAATAAGAGAAAACAAGTTTATTATTGATGTCTTTCATCTACAACACGTTTTGCTTTTCCTTCAAAACGCTCTAAAGATTTTGGTTCTACAAGTTTTACCTTAGGTTTAATTCCGAGATAATTGAAGAGTCTATCAGTTATTTGATCAAGAATTTCTTTTTGTCTTTTCATCTCATCAAAAAACAGGTTTTCAGATACTTCAAGATGTATTTCCATCATATCCAGAGCACCTTTCTTTTTAACATATATCATGAAGTGTGGGGTAGTATGTTCTATTTCTTTTAAGGCTTCTTCAACCTGTGATGGAAAAATGTTTACACCATTTACAATAATCATATCATCCGTTCTGCCAGAAGGTTTTTCCATTTTGATAAATGTCCTTCCGCATTTACAATTATCTCTGTAAATTCTTGTAATATCCCTTGTTCTATATCTGATTAAAGGCATTGCTTCTTTTGTGAGAGTGGTGATAACCAGTTCACCTTTTTCACCTTCCGGTAATACTTCACCAGTATCTGGATCTATAACTTCCACATAAAAATGATCTTCATTTATATGTAATCCATCTTTATAAAGACATTCACCAGAAACTCCTGGACCTATTATTTCACTAAGTCCATAATTATCTGTAGCAATTATACCAAGCTTGGTTTCTATTTCGCTCCTTATCTTTTCTCCCCACGGTTCACTACCAAGAAGGCCGTATTTTAGATGCAAATCATCTTTAGATAGTCCCATTGATTCTAATGTCTCAGCTATATGCAGTGCGTAAGATGGAGTACAAATAAGAACAGTACTTCTATAATCTTGCATTATCATAATTTGCCTTCTTGTATTTCCGCTTGAAACAGGGATAACACTTGCTCCGATATGCTCCGCTCCATAATGCAAACCGAATCCTCCAGTAAAAAGACCATAAGTAAAAGCAATGTGAACTATATCTTCTTTAGTAACACCGCCGGCCACCATAATTCTTGCAACAAGATTTTTCCAGGTTTCAAGATCTCTTTTTGTATATCCTACGACTGTGGGCTTACCGGTTGTTCCACTTGATGAGTGAATTCTCACAATATCTTTTAAAGGTACAGCAAACATCCCGTAAGGGTAATTATCCCTTAAATCCTGTTTTGTGGTAAAAGGAAGTTTTTTGATGTCTTCGAGTGACCTTATATCGTCTGGTGTAATTTTATATTTATTAAATACTTTATGATAAAACTCCACATTATTATAAACTCTGTTTAGAGTAGATTGAAGTCTTTCTAATTGAAGTTGTTTTAATTCTGATAAAGAAATTGTTTCTTCACTCATCTGCCACATTCTCATTTTATCTCTCCCACTTCTCTTTGTATTCTTTACCTAAATAAGCTCTTAAAAGTTCATTATCCTGCAACAATTCACTACTTTTCCCTTGTAAAATAATTCGTCCGTTTTCAAGAACATAGCTTCTATCAGAATACTTCAAAGCAATTTTGGCATTTTGTTCCACGAGAAAAATTGTAAGCCCAGCATTTTTTAAAAGAGATAATTTTTCGTAAAGTTCAGTGATTACTTTTGGAGCAAGTCCCATGGATGGTTCGTCCATAAGCAAAATTTTAGGACTGGACATCAGAGCTCTTGAGATTGCAAGCATTTGCTGTTCACCGCCTGAAAGCATTCCGGCCTGCTGTTTTCTTCTTTCTTTTAAAATAGGGAATATATCAAAGAGGAATTCTAAGTTTTCTTTTATTTTATCTTTATTTTTTATGATGAATGCACCCATTTCGAGATTTTCTTCCACTGTCATATCAGTAAAAATTCTTCGACCTTCAGGAACAAAACCTATACCTAAATTTACTATTTTTTCAGGTTTTAAATTTGTTATGTCGGTATTGTTAAAATATATTTCCCCTTCTTTTTTCTGAATATGTCCCATTATAGAATTCAAAAGTGTTGTTTTACCGGCACCGTTTGAGCCGATTAATGATACAAACTCCTTGGGTTTTATATGTAACGATACGTTTTTTAAAGCCCTGATTTTGCCATAATAAGAGGATAAAGAGGTAACTCTAAGCATCTTCATCTCCGAGATAGGCCTTCATTACATCTGGATTGTTCCTGACTTCGATATATGAACCTTCGGCAATTATTTTACCAAAATTTAAACAGTAAACTTTGTCAGCAAGGCTAGAGATGAAGTTCATATCATGTTCTACCATTAAAACGGTTATGCCTTCGTTTTTAAGTTTTTTTATGAGTTCAATCATCTTTTCTTTCTCAAAATTGTTTAAACCAGCAGCAGGTTCATCAAGTAGGAGTAGGGAAGGGGAAGATAGATAACTTCTTGCAAGCTCAAGATATTTGAGGACACCATAAGGAGCTTCATCAGGGGTTTTATCTTTCCATTCGGATATTCCAAAAAGTTCAAGGGTATTCTCTAATGTTTGTTCAATTTCTTTTCTAAAATTTTTATCCATGCGAAAAAAGTTTTTAAAGTAATACTTTTTTATCTTTTTTTTCAATAGTCCTAAAATTAAATTCTCTTTTATTGTCACATCATTGATAATTTTCAGGTTTTGAAATGTTCTTGAGATCCCTTTCTGAAAAATAACATTTGGAGCCACGTGAGAAATGTCTTCATCTTGGAAAAAAACTTTTCCGCTGTATCCGCTTATAAAACCAGTAATGACGTTAAATAGAGTGGTTTTACCGGCACCATTGGGACCGATCAATGCAACAATATTTCCTGATTCCACACGGATATTTACATCATCAAGAGCTTTGATTCCACCAAAGTTTACGGAAATATGTTCAGTTCTTAGCAATTTTCAACCTCTTGAAAAAACCGACTATTCCATATGGAAAAAATATAATGCAAAAAGCTAAAATTCCACCGTATATGATTATTTCGTAATCTTCAAAAGATGCAAAAACTTCAGGTATTAATGATATTATTACAGCTCCAACAATTCCTCCATATGTTGTGCCAAGTCCACCGATTATTGCCATAGCCAAGATTTCAATGGAATAGTTTATACCAATGGAAGATGGACTTATGAATTGGGAGTAAAAGGCATAAAATGAACCTATCATGGATGAGTAAGCAGCTATGACAGCAAATAGTAAAACTTTTTCTTTTTTGAAGTTAATCCCAAAGGCGCTGGACGCATGCTCTGATTCCCTGATAAAACGAAAGTCATAACTTATAAAAGATTTATCAAAAAGCTCAAGAAATACTAAGCTAATGAGGTAAATTGTGGCAAACAGAATAAAATTTTTCATTTCATTATCAAATTCGAAACCGAAGATGGAAAAATATGGTATTCCCACCAATCCTGAAGGACCTCCGGTAAACATATCCAGTTCGTTAGCAAAAATATAGATAATCATGCCAAATCCCAAAGTTGCCATTGCCAGATAGTGTCCATGCAATTTTAATGCTGGATAACCTATTATAAATGCTACAAAAAATGTTGCAACAATTCCTATCAGAACGGTTAATAAGGGTGAAAATGAATAATGAACGGTCAATATTCCTGAGAGATATGCTCCAATACCGAAAAATGCTGCCTGACATAAAGAAATGATTCCAGCATATCCCAATAGGATATTTAAACCTGATGCCAATACGGCATTTATCATTATATATGTAATAAGACTCAGATAGTAATCATTTTTTACCGTAAGACCAAGCACTATTATTAAAATTATATTAAAAATAAAAAACTTTCTGTTTAACTCTTTCATACTCTTTCGGCTTTCTTTTTCCCAAGTATTCCGTTTGGTAAGGCAAAAAGAATAATAAGTAAAATTATAAAAGCAAAAGCATCTTTATAACCTGAAGGAAGTATTGATGCAAAAAAACTTTCGGCTATAGCCAAAAAATAACCGCCAACTATGGCACCCGAAAATCTGCCAAGTCCTCCGAAAATTGCAGCGGAAAACCCTTTTAAACCTGTCATAATTCCGTCATTATATGTGACAAAGGTGATAGGGGTAATGAGGATTCCCGCAATACAACCAATGGTGGCAGCAATAGCAAAGGATAACATTTTTATTTTATTAACATTTATACCACAATTTGAAGCTGCATAAGGATCGTTATGACATGCTCTAAATGCCTTTCCATATTTAGTAAATTTGAAGAAAAAAGAGAGTATAATAGCTACCACAATCGAAACTACTATAACAAGAAGGCTGCTAGTAGTTAAAACACCGCCCGGCATGGCAACGGTTTTTTCAGTAATATAAGGATCAACCTTTAATGAATCTCTGCCCCAAATAATCATAGAAGCACCACGCAAAATTATGGCAAGAGCAAGAGTTATAGTTATGAGATTTATTTCAGTTTTTATTTTGATGCTGTTAAAAAATATTCTTTCAGCAATCATTCCTAATATGAATGCCGAAATAAGTGCAACGATAAAAGAAATATAAATAGGAAAATTTAAAAAGTGCAAGGCGGTATATATAAACATACCACCTAGCATAACAAATTCACCTTGGGCAAAATTAATTATTCCAGTGGTATTGTATATAATATTAAACCCTATTGCCACAAGGGTATAAATGCTTCCAGTTGTAAGACCAGAATACAAAAACTGCATAATTCTTTAACGTACCTTATACTTGTGTATTTTTATTCATTTTTATTTCATTACTTAAAACTATTTATGGATTAATTTCCAATCGCCATTTTCAATTTTAACCATTACAAAGGCATCTTTTGTAAGACCGTTATGGTCTTTTTCGGAGAAATTAAATTCACCGTAAGTGCCTTTGTAACCTTTTATGGATTCAATGGCCTTAGCTATTTTATTTTTGTTTTTACCAGTATTTTCCAAAGCTATTTTCAAGATGTGCATTGCATCGTATGCATGACCACCAAATGTGGAAACTTCGCTGTTAAATTTAGTCTCATAATCATGTTTATATTTTAAAAGCATTTTTTTGAATGGATCAGTATCGGGAAGCTGATCAGCCACTATTAATCTACCTGCAGGCAAGATAATGTTTTCTGCAGCGTTACCTGCTAATGCAATAAATTTTTTAGAAGCAACTCCATGGCTCATTATTAACTGAGCGTTGATATTAAGTTCTTTAAAATTTTTGGCAACGATTGCAGGTGCAGGTCCTACTCCCCAACATATTACAGCATCAGGTTTTAATGATGCTATTTTTGAAAGCTGGCTTTTCATATCCTTATCGGTATCTTTAAATTTTTCGTCTGCAACAATGTGTATATTCATCTCTTTAGCTTTTTTTAATAGAGCGTCTCTACCGGAATACCCAAAACCGCTTTGAGCAGTAATTATTGCAACTTTTTTCATTCCTTTGGATAAAAGGTATTCATAAATCTTTTCAACCGCATGAATATCGGATGGAGCAACTTTAAATACCTCTTTGTATAAGGGGTTGATGATTCTATTACTTGAAGCACAACTTATAACGGGTAATTTATATTTTTTAGCAAGATCTTTGATAGCAAGGGTAGAGCCACTTCTAGTAGGACCAATTACAGCCAATACTCTATCTTTTGTAGCAAGTCTTATAAACTTTTTTCTTGCTTCACCATCTATCCCTTTGGTATCGTAAAAAATTATTTTTATTTTTTCTCCATTTATTCCACCATTTTTATTGATCTCTTCCACAACCATATCCAATGTTTGCTTTTCAGGAAGTCCTAAGAAAGAGGCAGGACCACTTGTGGAAAATAAAGCACCTATTTTTATTTCTGCATATAAAGAAACACTAAAAATTACGAAAAAGGCGATAAGTATTAATCTTTTCATGACCTACTCCTATTTATTTTATAATCCGTAAATTTCTTGACCTTTTATTGTTTTAATACCATTGTTATTCAAAGCTTCTATTGCTTTATCAGTTTCGTCGAAGCGAAAAATCATAATTGCGCAATCACCGCTTCTTTCCACAAAGGCATACATATATTCCACATTGATATTGTTATCTTTTAAAATTTTTAATACCTTTGCCAATCCTCCTGGTGAGTCAGGGACTTCAACAGCAATAACTTCCGTTTTTCCAACGGTGAATTCATTTTCTCTTAATTTTTGATAAGCTTTCTCTGGATCGTTTACAATGAGTCTTAAGATACCAAAATCTGATGTATCTGCTAATGAAAGGGCACGAATGTTTATATTATTCTTTCCCAAAAGATCACATACTTCCCATAATCTACCAGATTGGTTCTCTATAAAAATGGATATTTGCGTAATTTTCATTGTTGCCTCCTAATTTAAATCTTTCTTTTATCGATAACCCTTTTTGCTTTGCCCTGACTTCTTTCTATAGTTTTAGGTTCTACAAGTCTGACTTTTGCAGAAATCCCTATCATCTCTTTTATGCTTTTTTCTATACTAATTTCAAGCTGCTGTAATTTTTTGATTTCATCTGAGAAAAACTCTTCATTAACTTCAACGAGTACTTCTAACGTATCAAGATTATTTTCTCTATCAACGATAATGAGATAATGAGGTAAAATCCCTTTTGTTTCCATCAAAATAGATTCAATTTGTGATGGGAAAACGTTTACTCCTCTGATGATAAGCATATCGTCACTTCTACCCATCACTTTTTCCATTCTAACAAAGGTTCTTCCACAAATACATGGTGCTTTAATGAGTCTTGTAATATCTCTTGTTCTATATCGAATGAGAGGGATTGCTTCTTTTGTTAATGTTGTAAAAACAATTTCTCCCTTTTCACCATAAGGCAACTGTTCACCGGTTTCAGGGTCGATAATTTCTACAAGGAAATGGTCTTCATTTATATGCATTCCATTTTTGGCTTCTACGCACTCAAAAGCAACTCCTGGACCGATTACTTCGCTTAATCCGTAAATGTCTATGGCATCTATACCCCATTTTTCTTCAATTTCTCTTCTCATTTCATTTGTCCAAGGCTCAGCTCCGAATACACCCACTTTAACTGGTAATTTTTTTAAATCTACCCCCATTTCTTCAGCCACTTCGTATAAATTAAGAGCATAAGAAGGGGTACATGAAATTGCTGTTGTTCCGAAATCTTGCATTATCATAATCTGTTTTTTAGAATTTCCTCCTGAAATAGGGATAACTGATGCGCCAATTAATTCTGCACCGTAATGTGCTCCAAGACCACCAGTAAACAAACCGTATCCATAGGCATTTTGAAGAATATCTCCTTTCCCTACGCCTGCAGCCTGAAATGTTCTGGCCATAAGTTCTGCCCATGTGTTTATATCTCGTTTTGTATAACCTACTACTGTTGGTTTTCCTGTGGTACCGCTTGATGCATGTATTCTAACCACTTGCTCTTTTGGAACAGCAAATAATCCAAAAGGGTAATTATCTCTTAGATCTTGTTTTGTTGTGAATGGTAATCTTTTCAAATCATCAAGACTTTTTATCTGTTCAGGTCTTACACCAGCTTCATCTAGTTTCTTCCTGTAAAATGGAACTGTCGCATAAACTCTTTCCACAAGATTTTGTAATCTTTTAAGCTGTAATGCTTCAAGGGCTTCTCTAGGAAGGGTTTCATACTCTTCATTCCATATCATTTGCAGCTCCAAATTAATTTATTTAACCGGTTAAATAATAACAAAATACGATTTTGAAGTCAAATATTAATTAGTTGCCACTTTTTCAGTGGCAACTCCTACGTTTTTTTGTTGTATAAGAAAATTATATTATGTAATGAATTAAGAATGGGACAGAGGACTACAGTGGGAATAAGCTTAAAAGCTTCATATTTAGTCTGTCCCCCGTCCCGAAAGTCCCTATTGGTTGATTTGGCTATCAAGCCACTGTCAAACGGGAGTTTGGATTCGGGACTAAAATATTTTAAGTGAGGTTTGACATGAAAAATGACAAATTTGCTTTCTTTATAGGTGTTGATGTTTCCAAAGATAAGTTTAATTGCGCTATTATTAACAATAAGCTTGAACTTCTCAAAGAAGCTGAATTTCAAATGGACATTGATGGTTTTAACAGCTTCTATGACTTGATTAAAAAGTATGACTCCTCTATCATTGCTCTTGAATCTACTGGCAGCTATCACATTAACCTCTTAGCATCCCTTGTATCCAAAAAGAAAGATGTCTGTCTTATTAATCCAGCTCTCATCAAAAAATTTGCCCAATCCGTTACTCTCAGAAAAACCAAAACCGATAAAATTGATGCTGTTATCATTGCTAAATTTATAGCTAAGAATATTGAACATTTCAATTATTTTGCTCTTCCTGAGTCCAATGATATTATCGCACTTGCCAGGATGAGAGAACATATTACTCAGCAGATTGCAAGAGTTAAGACTCAGCTTAAACAGCATCTTACTGTAGTATTTCCTGAACTTGTGGCAAATGCCAATGTATTTACTCAATCCATTTTGCATATCCTTAAACATATGCCTACAGCTGAAATCATCAGGAATGCTAATGAAGATGATATTCAAAAGATTCTTGATGAATTGAAGTTTGCACATAAGTCAAATATTACCCCTCAGAAGCTCATATCCCTTGCTAAATCCTCCATTGGTATTTCCTCTGATATCTGGGCTACTGTCATCAAAGAAGATGTTGAAATGCTCATATTTCTTAATAGCCGACTTGATAATATTACGAAGGAATTTATTGATAAAATAAAATCTTCCAAAAAAGATGATATGGAGATTATTACTTCTATCAAAGGAATTAATGATATTACCGCTGCCCATTTTCTTGCAGAAATTAAAGATATAAACAGATTTGCCAACAAAGGTAAACTTGCTGCCTATGCCGGGATAGATCCTGCTATTAAACAATCCGGAAGTATGTATAGTAACGGCAGAATAAGTAAAAAAGGATCCCGGTCCCTTAGGCGTATTCTTTATCTTATGGCAAGTGGTGTTATGAAGTTTAATGAGTATTTTAGAGCGTATTATTTGAAAAAGAAGGAGGAAGGTATGCCTCATAGAAAAGCTATGATTGCATTGTGTAACAAACTTGTGCGTGTACTTTATGCCATGCTTACAAAAAAAGAGGTTTTTCATATGCCTAAATTATCTTAATAATTTTTAATATTTATAGTTGACTAATTAGTTCCTGCTGAAAAAGTGTATTTTATTGATAATTAAAAATTATTCATTTGTGATATTTGCAAAAATGATACTTAAAGGGGGCAAGCCCCCTTTATAACCCCCTATAAAGAAAATTAAATGGATAAGAATTTATTTATTATTTTTTACATAAATTAGTTTTCTAACGAAAACTAATTTAGGGGGTAACCCCCTTTAAAACCCCCAAAAAGATTTAGAGTTTACAATAAATTATATAAAACAATAGATTTTAGTAATTGATGGATAACAATAAGTATAATAAAGAAAAACATATTAACTATTAATTAGTTGCCACTGAAAAAGTGGCAACTAATTAATAATGATTGATTTATTTCAATATTCCTATAAAAATTTCCCCAGTTTTTAGTAAATTATTCGAAAAAACTGGAGGATAAGAATATTAAGTTACTTACTTATATAAGGGTGTTGCACAATAGTAGCTTAATATTTTTATAACTCATTGATAAACTAGAGATTGCTTCGTCGCTACCGCTCCTCGCTGGTGACATTGTTATTTTTGTCATTGCGAGCGTTAGCGAAGCAATCTCTTTATTACCAATGTGTTAAACATATAGTCATGTTCCCACAGTATTTGTTTATTTGTTGTGCAATGACCTTTTATATGGTTTTAGGAGTAAAGTATTTCTGTATAATTGTTTGATATAAAAGTAATTTAAAAACATAAATCATTTATTAATAAATAGTTCTCACTTTTTCAGTGAGAACTATTTAACTTTGTTTAAAATGATTTTTTATTTTGGGAGATAAATCCAGAGAACTTTTGCCGGGGTGTTTTTTTTGTTTTTTACTTTATGTTTTTTATGAGAGTAAAAATAGAAGTAATTACCGGAAGTAATGTTATGAGTTTGGTTGTTTAATGTTAACTCAATTTCACCTTCTAAAACGTAGCCGAACTCTTCTCCTTCATGTTTTATCTCTTGGTGATAACCACCACCAGGAGGTATTTCCACAAGATATGTTTTCATTTTTAAAAGAGGGTTTTTTATTAACAGATATAAATTGTAAAGATCTTTTTTGGAGTAAATAAGCTCTGCATCTTTATCAAATTGGAAACTTTCTTTGTTTAAGTGAATATCTTTTTCATCTTCTTCTAAAAGATCAGAGATGTTAACTCCGAAAAAATTTGTGATAGCTTTTAATGTAGCCATAGATGGTACAGCTTTACCATTTTCTATCATTGAAATATAACTTTTTGTTTTACCTATTGCTTTTGCGAGTTGATTAAGGCTGTATCCTTGAGATTTTCTAAGATTTCTGAGTTTTTCGCCAAGTATATTATTGTTCATAAGAAGAAAAAACGGCTCTTTATAGAGCCGCTTACTTTACTGATTCTTTTAAGATTTTTCCAGCAGTAAATTTTGGAGTTTTTGTTGCTGGGATTATGATTTCCTCTCCAGTTTGAGGGTTTCTTCCTTTTCTTTCTTTTCTTTCACTTACGGAGAAAGTACCAAAGCCAACAAGTGTAACTTTGTCCCCTGATTTAAGTGCTTCGATTACAGTTTCTTCAAAAGCAGCAAGTGCTCTTTCTGCTTCAGCTTTTTTCAAACCAGCTTTTGAAGCAATTCTTTCAATCAATTCTTTTTTGTTCACACCTACCTCCTAAATATATTTATTATTAAAGACTACGCTCAATAGCTTATATATCATAAAAAAAGAGATTTCAAATAAAAATTAAAAGTTCTCTGATAATTTTTGCTGCAACAATAGTAGAAACTTTTGAAGGATCGTAATCAGGAGCCAATTCAACAACATCACAACCTACTATATTTAGCTCTGATAAAATATGTAATTTGTTGATAAGTGAATTAAAACTGATTCCTCCTGGTTCAGGAGTACCAGTGCCGGGAAAAACAGATGGATCCAAAATATCTAAATCTACAGTGATGTAAACAGGGGTATCTCCTATAATATTTTTTACCTTATTAAGGTCTCTATTTAGTAGGTTGTTATTACGGATTATATCAAACTCCTCTTTTGTGCCGCTTCTTATGCCGTATTGGAAGATTCTGTTTAGACCTATTAGTTCGGAGATTCTTCTTATAACAGTAGCATGAGATAAATTTTCACCTAAATAATCATCTCTTAAATCGGCGTGGGCATCGAAATGTATGAGGAAAAGGTCAGGGTATTTTTTTAGATAACTTTTTATTATTGGATATGTTATGAGATGTTCGCCACCTATAGATAAAATCTTTTTATTTTGATGAATGATTTTATCAATTTCTATCTCAATTTTTTTTAGAATATCTAGTTTATTTCCGAATGATAGTTCCAAATCACCTATATCACAAATATTTTTATCAAGAAGATCTTTATTTTGAATGGGTGAAAATGTTTCTAAGCCATAAGATGCTTTTCTGATTTCATCAGGGGCAAATCTTGAACCAGGACGATAACTACTTGTCCCATCATAAGGTATTCCTATAATTACTATTTCAGAATCATCAAAATTTTTGTTGCATTCAATAAAACAATTTGAAATAGGGTTCATAAAACTACCTTTGCGAAATTAGGTAGTGCAAAACAGCCGTAAAAGATGTCGTTGTTAAAATATTTGAGAGTTTTTTCCATATTTTCAATGTCTGAGATTCTTGGATTATCATTATACTTATATTTTTTTGAAGCAAAAGCAAAAGACCACATACCGCTTGGATAAAACGGAATAAAAGACAAATACATAGTTACTATTGGGAAAACGGCTTTTAAGTTATCGAACATATCTTTTTGAATATCTGTATAATAATAAGGGTTTTCTGCTTGAGCTACCATAATGCCGTCATCTTTTAAGCAATTAAAAACTTGCTTATAAAATTCCTGTTTAAACAACCCTTCTGCTGGACCAATAGGATCAGTGGAATCGATGATTATTACATCAAAAGTATCTTTATTTTCTTTTATATATTTGATACCATCATCAATTAGAAGGTCCAGTTTTGGGTTATCAAAGGCTGATGCTACTGTTGGCAAATACTCTTTTGATTTTTCAACGACCATTCCGTCGATTTCACACATAACACATTTTTTTACTACATCATGTTTTACAACTTCTCTTGCAGTTCCACCATCACCGCCACCAATAATTAAAACTTTTTCAGGATTTGGGTGTGCGAAAAGTGGGACATGGGCAATCATTTCATGATATGCAAATTCATGGGCTTCTGTAAGCATTATAAAATCATCAAGCAGTAAGATTCTACCGAGATCTTCTGACTCTAAAATATCAATTTTTTGAAAGGGTGATTTACCACTGTATAATGTTTTTTTTATCTTTATGGAAAGAGCAGTATTGTTTTCATATTTTTCTGTGAACCAAAGATCCATAATATCCTCCAGTTATTATATTAAAATGCTAAAGAGTGTTGAAGGTTAAATTTCTGCATTGACAGGTTTATGTCTGAGTTCACCTTGAATATCGTTTAACTGTCCTCTTTTCATTTCAATAGTTGATGTGTGGGACGCCTTTAAGACATTTTTTAGGTGTTCAAATGCGATCCATGGATCAACAGTATCTCCGCATGTAAAAAGATCAACTGCCGCATAACCATATTCAGGCCATGTATGTATTGTAAGGTGAGATTCAGCAATAACCACTACACCGCTTACTCCATATGGGCTAAATGTATGAAAGGTACTGTTAATGATAGTAGCACCACTTTTTTTAGCAGCTTCTTGCATTTCTTTATCTAAAAGTTCGGTATTGTTTAATGTATCAGCATCACAACCATAGAATTCAACCAATATATGTCTTCCGAGTGCTTTCATTAATACCTCCTGTTAAGAAACATCAAAAAAATGCTATGTTAATACTTTTTTCTTTTCTATAAAGGGCACGAACTTATAAATTAAATGAAAAAATATGTCAATAACAAAAAATATAGAAAATCGCAATTATATGATAAATAACAAGATTGATGTCTTTTCAAGATAAAAAAAAGTTTATTCGAAGAAAATTTTAATAAATTTTATAATTTTTCATTAAAAAATTTGTAACGTAATCTTGTATTCCTTCCTCTAATGAGTAGAACTTTTCTGAATAATCCAAACTATAAAGTTTTTCCATTTTTGCCTCTGTAAAATATTGATATTTATCCCTGATATCTTCTGGCATATCTATGTAATGAATTTTTCCTTTACCATAGTTTTTAATTACATTATTTGCTAAATCATTAAAGCTTCTTGCATTGCCTGTACCTAAGTTATAAATACCGCTATTTTTGGGGTTTGAGAAAAAGTAGAAAATTACTTTTGCAACATCTTTAACATATATAAAATCTCTCTTTTGTTCTCCATGTTTGTAATCTTCTCTATGAGACTTGAAAAGTTTTATGACCCCTGTTTCCTTTAGTTGATTAAATGCGTGGAATATTACGCTTGCCATTCTACCTTTGTGGTATTCATTTGGGCCGTACACATTGAAAAACTTAAAACCAGCCCAAAAAGGAGGTTTTTCTTTTTGTTTTAATACCCAAATATCAAATAATTGTTTGGAAAATCCATAGGGGTTTAAAGGTTTTAATTCAGGTATTAGTGACTCATCATCGTTATAACCTAATTCGCCATTACCATATGTGGCTGCACTGCTAGCATAAATTATAGGGATTTTTTTAGTGGTCGCAAATTGGAAAAGCTTTTTGCTATATTCGTAATTTATATCCATAAGATAGTCTAAATTAAATTCTGTGGTATCGGTACATGCTCCCATATGAATAATAAAATCAATATTGTTAAATTTATCCAAAGACTCGATAAATTCTTCTCTATCTATAAAATCTGTAAATTTTTTTGCTACTAAATTTCTCCATTTTATTTTTTCTCCTAGTCTATCTACACATAAAATATCGGAAATACCGTTATTGTTTAAGTGTTTTAAAATAACACTACCAATGAATCCAGCAGCACCTGTTAATAATATCATTTCATACCCCTTAGATTATTACTGTGTGTGAATTTAATATAAATAAATTTGATTTTGTAAATAGTATTTTTATTAAAATAAAACACAGGGGTTACCCCCTTGTGTTTATTTAATGTCGATGATTTCTATAGAATAGGTAAGAGTTTGGCCTGCTAAAGGATGATTAAAATCGATTTTTACATATTCATCCGTTAACTCTAAAACTTTACCTCTATAAAGATTATTTTGCTCATCTTCCAAATCGATATACATATTTTCTTTAATTGAAGGATCTAATTGAATTTCTTCACGTGGTATTTCTGTTATAAGACTTTCATTGTAAGGACCAAAAGTATCATCTGGGCTTAAAACAACATCTTTTTTGTCGCCAATGCTCATTCCTAATATCTGTTCTTCCAAAACTGGCAAAAGTTGATTTTGCCCCATTTCTGCTGTTAATGGTTCTTCGTGTGTTACAGCATCTACAACTGTTCCATCTTCCAACGTAACAGTGTAGATAAATGTTACGGTTGAATCGTTCTTAACTGTCATAAAAAATCTCCTTTAAAAAAATTTATCAAATGCTAGCACATTTAAATAGTAAAATAAATAGAAATTTAAAAAATGCTACATAAAGTTTAAAATTTTGTTGATATTAATTAAGTATAATGTATAAAAATTTTTATGAATAGGAGTTTTTTGGTAAAATATAAAGAGCTACTAGGTGATGAGTTTGATTTATTTATTGATTCTTTAAAAAAACAGAAAGAAAAATTTGTCAGGATAAATTGTGCAAGAAATATTAATTATTTAGAGGAACTTGATTATTTAAATGTAGAATATCAGTTAGATAATAATTTTAAGAACGTAGCAAAAGTTATTGATGATGAATTTGTTTTATCTAATACCATAGCTTTTAAGACAGGAGGATTTTATATTCAAAATCCTTCTTCTCTAATTCCTGTAAAGTTTTTGTTAGAACATATAGATGTTGATGAACCTATAATCCTTGATATGGCAGCATCTCCTGGTGGCAAGACTACCGCATTAAGTGAATACTTGGGAAGAAAAGGTTTAATAATAGCTAATGAACCTTCAAAAAAAAGATTGAAGAACTTACAATTTAATATTGAAAAATATGGAGCGTGGAATGTAGCAACAGTATCATATGATGGTAGATATTTACATAAATTTTGTGAGAGTGTCTTTGATGCTGTTTTACTTGATGCACCCTGTAGTAATGAAAACAAGATATTCAGAGACAAAACTGTGTTGAATTCTTGGGATGAAGATTTAGTTAAAAAATTGTCTAAGCTTCAGAAAGAATTAGTTGATTCGGCAATTAAGGTGTTAAAGAAGGGAGGTATTTTAATATATTCCACATGTACTTTTTCTCCGGAAGAAAATGAAGATGTGGTGAAATATGTTTTAGATAAATATGATGTGGAGTTGTTAGATTTAAATAAAAATAATTTTTGTAAGGGATTATCAGGAGATGCGTTTATAGATGAAAGAGTAGTTAGAGTTTTTCCTCATCATGAACATTTGAGTGGTTACGATGGATTTTTTGTGGCTGGATTTAAGAAAAAATATGGTGACGAGGTATGTGCTAAGGTAAGCAGAAGTAATGTTTCTATAAATAATACTTTTCAAATGGATAATTCTTATTGTTTATATGAATCAAACGGATATTTATTTCTTTCTTCAAAATTTTTAATCGATGGATTGAGATATGAAAAAAGTGGTATTAGATTTGGCAAACTAATTGGCAAAGAGATTGAATACTCGACTCAATGTTGTTGGGAGTTTGGCAGTAAAACAGGATTACAAGGTTTAGAAGTAGATTATGAATCTGCAATGATATTTTTAAAAGGTAATGATTTAGTGATTGATAAAGAAATTGAAAATAAAAAGGGTCTACTCTTTTTTAAGAAATTACCTATTGGAATGTTTAAAAACATTAACGGAAAATTAAAAAATAAGATTGATAGATATTTTATCAGAGGTTTAATATGAGACGAGTTTTGGTGGTGGAGGATAGCGGGTTTTTTTCAACGGTTTTAAAAAATAATTTAGGTATGTTAAATTATGTTGTGGATACAGCTTCTAGTATATCTGAAGCTTGGGAAAAATTACAAGAGAAAGACTATGATTTGATAACTTTGGATGTTTATTTGCCTGATGGTGATGGCTATGAATTCTGTAAAAAAATAAAAAATGATCCACGCTATTATAAAATACAGATTGCTATAATTACATCAGAAACAGGGGATGAAGCAAAGAAGAAGGCTTATGAGGTGGGAGCTATTGCTTTTTTTACAAAGGCAGATACACAAAAAAAACTTGCAGAGTTTATTACAAATCTTGATAGGCTTGTTAAAACCATTGATTACAGTGGGAATAATGTTTTATTAATCGAAGATAGTAAAACTCAAAATTTGTATATTAAAGGTTTATTGGAGTATGCTGGTATAACAGTTTATAGCTATTACTCTTTGGAGGAAGCGAAAGAGGTAATAAACATAAGTATGCCTAAAATTGATTTGGTTATACTTGATTACTATGTGGATGATGGAACATCTAAAGAGTTTATTAAGTTTTTTAAATCAATAAAACTTTATGAACATACACCAGTTATGATAATCACTATAGCTAATGAACCGTTTGTAAAATACGATTTATTCTTGCTTGGTGCATCAGATTTTTTGACGAAGCCCTTTGATGTAGGGGAATTTTATTTAAGGGTTAGATCACATTTACGTATAAAATATCTCATCGATATGCTAGATACAAAAAACAAAATGTTGTCTATTTTAGCAACAACTGATGATTTGACAAAAAGTTATAATAGAAGATTTTTTTGGGAGGTTGCAAAAAAAGAAGAAACGAGAGCAAACAGATATAAAAGTAATTATTCAATAATTATGCTGGATATTGATAATTTTAAAAACATTAATGATACTTATGGACACAATGTAGGTGATTTTGTATTAAAAAAACTGGCAGATGCAATTAAGCTTAACATAAGAAATTCTGATACATTAGCAAGGTTTGGCGGAGAAGAGTTTGTAATATTGCTTCCTGAAACGGATAAGGAAAAGGCATTTTTAGTTGCTGAAAAGATAAGAAATAAAGTGGAGAACATGGAGTTTGATGAGATAAATGAAAAAGTAACAGTTAGTTTTGGTGTTGCCAGTCGTGATGAAGCTAATGATCTTGATGAAGTAATTAAAATTGCTGATGAAAGATTATACAAAGCAAAAGAGACAGGAAAGAATAAGGTGGTGATAGAATGATTAAAAGGTTTATAGTTTTATTTTTAATCCTTTTATACTGCATAAATGGATATACACAATTTTTAGGTAATGTTTTTACTGAAGGTGTAAAAGATGATTATATTTTTATTGTAGATAAGAGTGAGAAAAAGTTAAAAGTTGTAAAAATTGTAAATGATGAAATAAATATTGTTCGTGAATATAGTGATATTTTACTTGGCGAAATCGAAGGTGACAAACAAAAAGAGGGGGATAAGAAAACTCCTGAAGGGGTATATAAAATAAAAAGTTTTATTCCACCATCAAAGCTGTCAAGAATTTATGGAGATGGAGCCTATCCTTTAAATTATCCAAATCCTGTAGATAAAATCCTAGGTAAAACTGGTTATGGTATATGGATTCATGGTTTAGATGAGGGTGATAATAAAACTTTTACACAAGGATGTGTAGCATTGCATAATGGCGATTTAAAAAATTTAGGGACATTTAATCCAATTGAGAGGGATGTAATAATTACTAAACAAATAGAATACTTAGATGCTACAGATTATATTTCTCAAAAAAGTTATTGGATAAATTACTTTGAGTCATATTTAACTTCTTGGCAAAATAATAATTTTCAAGAGTTTAGCAGCTATTATCATATCTTGTTCAGAAATGATCTAGGGCAAAACTTAAAAAGATATCTTTTAATAAAAGAAAAATTGATGAATATCTATCCATATAGGAAAATTTATCATGATGAACTGAAGATTTTAAAAGAAGATAATAAAGAAATTTACATAAACTTTAGACAACTGTATTGTGCACCGAATTTACTAAATGAGGGCTATAAACAATTGTTTTTGTATAATGATACCGGCAAATATCAAATTATTTATGAATCTTATCAGGCTGCCAGTAATTATAAAATGTTGAGACGATTTATTGAATCTTTTGTAGATAATTGGAAAAATGCTTGGGAAAGTAAAGATATTGATAAATATATAAGTTTTTACTCCAAAAGCTTTACCGCAAAAGGGTATAACAGGGATGGTTGGAAAGAGTATAAAAAGGATATTTTTAAAAGGCATGGAAAAATTAGTGTAGAAATTAGTGATTTGAATTTTAAAATTGTTAATCCTTTATTAATAGAAGTTGTTTTTAAACAAAGATATAAAGCTGACTCATACGAGGATTATGGGATAAAAAGGCTTATGTTAAAGGGATGTCCTGGCGATTATCAAATAGATAGAGAGTCTTGGAGTAAAATTCGATGATTCGTTATTTTATCTTAGTGCTTTTGGTGGTTTTTACTTTTCCACTGTTTGCAAAAGATGTGAAAAGGCCATCTACAGTACATAAAGTTTATTTTAAAGGTTCTGATTATGAACTGCATGTTTATAAAATTTATGGAAGAAGAGATGGAAAAACTATGCTTATTGTAGGGGGGATACAGGGGGATGAGCCTGGTGGTTTCTTATCTGCAGATTTGTATTCTGAGCTTACATTAGAGCAGGGTAATTTAATAGTTGTTCCAAGAGCAAATTTTAAGTCCATAATTCTTTTCAGTCGTGGTGTTGATGGTGATATGAACAGGATATTCCATAAGAATAAAATTGAAACAGATATGGATAAGGTAGTCTCTATAATCAAGAAACTGATGGCAGAATCGGATATTTTCCTTCATCTGCATGATGGGTGGGGGTTTCATAATCCAAAATATATTGATAATTTGAGAAATCCAAAACGATTTGGTCAATCTATAATTACAGATGCTGATGAATTTAAATGTAAAGATGGAAAAGTTTTGCCTTTAAAAGATTGGGCTTATGAGGTCTTAGAAGAGGTAAATAAGAAGATAGGGGATGAGAAATATTTCATGCATTATTTTAATACTAATACAGATGATCCGCAAACTTCTTTTAAAGATATGAGAAAAACAGCTACATATTATGCGTTGAAGACGTATTGTATTCCAGCTTTTGGTATAGAGGCTTCCAAGAATTTACCTACAGTTGAGATGAAGGTTTTACACCACAACTATGCTGTAAATGCATTTATGAAATTGTTTGATATTGTACCAGAACAACCACAGATTTTTTTACCAAAACCTGAATTTAAATATGTGGTATTGCAGGTTAATGGAGAACCACACATAATTGAAAATAATAAGATATTGTATTTATCAAAGAATTCACTTCTGGAAGTTATTCATATTGAGTCTAATTATAAAAGAGGATTATCCTGTGATGTTTTAGGAGTAAACGGTTTGAATGATATGGGTATACCTGTAAAGATTACCAAAGACACTGAGATCATTTTTAGAAAAGATAATAAGGTAATGGGTAAGATTTTTCTGAAAATAAGTAGATCATTAGAAGAACAAAACTGGGTATTTATCATAGAAGTTAATGGTAAAAAGAGAGCTGTTTTGAATGGTGAAAAAATTGTATTGAAAAAAGGTGATGTGATAAAATTGTTAAAGGTTTTTAGTGAAGGTGTGGTAGGCGATGATATAAAAATCAATTTTAAGGGATTTGTTCCTTCAAATGTTGTGAATAATATTGGAGACGATAGGGGATATGAGATTTTAATTGATTCAAATTTTATGAGGAAATATTCTCTTTTTAAGGATAAAGAAGTTTATCCAGTTGTAGCAAAGAATAATAAGATAGTTTTGGCAACTTTTTATATTGAAATAAAGGAAAATTAATATACAATTTGAGTTTAAAAAATAAGATTCTTCGTCCGTCTCAGGGCGGACTCAGAATGACTTCAGAAAGTGTCATTCTGACCCTGAATATTAACTAAGGGGAAGAATCTCGCAGTCAATAAAAATATTGCATTTAGGAGGAGTTATGAGAAAGCTGTTTTTATCGGTATTAGTTTTGCTGTTTTTGTTATCTTTAGGATGGAGTAAGGATTTAAAAGTTGGTTTTGTTTATGTTGGTCCTGTTGGTGATGGTGGTTGGACTTATGCGCATGATCAAGGAAGGGAAGCTTTAGAAAAATTACCATATGTGAAAAAAACTACCTATGTTGAATCAGTTCCTGAAGGAGCTGATGCATTAAGGGTAATTATGAAATTAGCTAAAACCGGTCATAATCTTATATTTACAACAAGTTTTGGATATATGGATCCAACCCTTGAAGTGGCCAAAAGATTTAAAAATGTGGTATTTATGCATTGTTCAGGGTATAAAACAGCACCTAATGTAGGAACTTATTTCGGAAGGATGTATCAACCTAGATATCTTTCTGGTATGATTGCAGGTGCTATGACAAAAAGTAACATAATTGGTTATGTAGCTGCTCATCCAATTCCAGAAGTAATAAGAGGTATAAATGCATTTACTCTTGGAGTAAGAAAGGTTAATCCAAAAGCTATTGTAAAGGTAGTGTGGACTCAGACTTGGTTTGACCCAGGAACAGAGAGAAATGCTGCAGAAAGTTTGTTAGATGTAGGTGCAGACGTATTAGCAATGCATCAAGATACCCCTGCAACATTACAGGCTGCTGAGGCTAGAGGTAAATATGTGATTGGTTATAACTCAGATATGAGAAAATATGCTCCAAATGGTTTCTTGACAGCTCCAATTTGGAATTGGGCTGCGATTTATGAATATGTGGCTAACGCTGTTCATAATGGTACTTGGAAAAGCGAGCAAATATGGTGGGGTATGGATAAAGGTGCAGTAAAGCTTGCGCCTATTAGTGATAAAGTTCCTGCAGAAGTGAAAAAAGTTGTTGAAAAAGTGAAAAATGATATTATAAGTGGCAAGTTCAAAGTGTTTGAAGGTGAAATTAGAGATCAAAATGGTAAAGTAGTGTTGCCAAAAGGGAAAGTATTTAGTGATCAAGAGCTTTTGGGTATGAGTTTTTTTGTAGAAGGTGTGCAGGGAGTTATCCCAAAGTAAAAATACAAAGTTTTAGGGGAGCTTAAGCTCCCCTAAATTTTTGAGATTATAATATGAGCAAGATTTTATTAGAGTTAAAAGAAATAACAAAAATTTTTGGTAAAATAACTGCGAATAACAAAGTATCCTTTAATGTTAGGGTAGGTGAGGTACATACTCTCTTAGGTGAAAATGGTGCAGGTAAAAGTACTTTGATGAATATCTTAACAGGCCTTTATAAGCCTGACAGTGGTCATATCTATTGGGAAGGTAAAAAAGTTAATATAAATTCACCAGCAGATGCTTTAAAGCTTGGTATCGGAATGGTTCATCAGCATTTTATGCTGGTGAGGAATCATACTGTTTATGAGAACTTATTCTTTTCAGTTAGTAAACCGCCTTTTATGTTAAAAAACAATGAAGTAAAAAAGAGAATTAAAGAAATTATAGAAAGATTTAATTTAGGGATTTCCCTTGATGAACCTATTTGGAAATTAGAGATAGGTAAGCAGCAGTGGGTTGAAATAATAAAGTTACTTTTGAGGGATTGCAAATTATTTATTTTAGATGAGCCTACTGCAGTTTTAACTCCACAGGAAAGTGAAAAATTATTTGAGTTTTTACATGAATTGAAAAAAGACGGTAGGTCTATCATTTTTATTTCTCATAAGATGAAAGAAGTGATGGATATTTCAGATAGGGTCACAATTTTGAAGAAAGGTGAAGTGGTAAAAACTCTTGAAAAAGGCCAATTTGATGAAAATATCCTTGCGAAATTAATGATTGATAGAGATGAGGAAATTGTACTGAGTAAGAAACCGTTAGCTGATAAGAAAGTTATATTAAAATTGCAAGATTTATACGTCAGAAATGATAAAGGATTATCTGATTTAGATGGATTAAGCCTTGAAGTTTTTAAAGGTGAAATATTTGGAATTGCTGGTGTAGCGGGAAATGGTCAAAAAGCTCTGGCTGAGGTTTTGACTGGATTAAAAAAGGTAGAAAAAGGTTTAATTGAAATAAATGGACAGGATATGACTTATTCTAGTGCCAGAAGTAAATATATTGCTGGCATTGCGCATATTCCTGAAGATAGGAAGACAATGGGGATAGCCCCTGATATGAGTGTAGAAGAAAACTTGGTTTTAAAGAACTTCAAGGATAAGAAATTTAGAAAAGGCTTTTTCTTAAATTTTAAAAAAATTAGGGAAAATGCAAAAGAGAAAATAAAGAATTTTGATATAAAGGTGGCTTCATTAAACCAAGCAGTTAGGTTTTTGTCTGGTGGTAATATACAGAAAGTTATTATTGCACGTGAATTATCTCAACATCCTCAGATTCTAGTAGCTTTATACCCTACAAGAGGTCTTGATATAGGTTCTGCAGAATATGTGCATAAAGTTTTACTTGAGGAAAGGGAAAAGGGGGTTACCACAATTTTAATATCAGAAGATTTGGATGAACTTTTTAAATTATCTGATAGAATTGGGGTAATTTTTAGAGGTAAAATTGTGGGAATTGTAGATCCTGAAAAAACTTCAATAACTGAAATAGGATTATTAATGGCAGGGCATAAAGGTGAAAATTAAAATAGTTAAAAGAAGTGAACAAAACAGATTTGTTCTAGTAATAGCACCTTTTATTGCAATTTTGTTTTCCTTTGTGATTGTTGGAATTTTCTTATATGCAAATGGGTTAAATCCGTTTAGTGTTTTTAAAGATATGTTTGTAGAGTCATTAGGTTCTTTTTATGGTTTTAGTGAGACCTTAGTTAAAACGACTCCATTGTTACTTTGTGGTCTTGGAGTTGCATTAGCATTTCGAATGGAGTTATGGAATATAGGAGCAGAAGGGCAACTCTACATTGGAGCTTTTGGAGCATCTCTCGTTGCATTGTATTATCCGATAAATAATCATTTTTTGATGTTGTTGGCAATGTTTTTATCTGCTGGGTTATTCAGCGGTATTTGGGGTATGATCCCTGGATTTTTGAAAGCGAAATGGAATGTAAATGAGATAATTGTAACGTTGTTGATGAATTACATTGCTATTCTGTGGGTGGATTATTTAGTATACGGGCCATGGAAGGATCCTAAAGGGTTTAACTTCCCGCTTACAAAGCAGTTTCCTGATGTAGCAAGGCTTGGGTATTACTTTGACACAAGATTGCATACGGGGTTTTTTATAGCTCTTGTGCTTGCATTTTTATTTTATATTCTTATTGAAAAAACTGTTTGGGGATACGAAATTAGAGTGATTGGAAATAATCCCAATGCTGCCAAATACGCAGGTATAAATTATGAAAAGAATGTTATAATTGTAATGTTTATAAGTGGGTTACTTTCAGGTATTGCTGGTTTTAGTGAAGTTGCTGGAGTAACATATAGATTGCAACATGGAATATCTCCAGGATATGGTTACACTGCAATAATAGTTGCATGGCTTGCAAGAAGAAGTGCACTGGGGGTATTATTGGTTTCATTTATAATGGGTGTTTTGTTTGTGGGGAATGATGCTTTACAAATAAATTATCAGCTACCTATTGCTTTTATAAATGCTTTTCAAGGTTTAATTCTCTTTTTTGTTATATCTTCTGAATTTTTTGTAAATTATCGTATTAGTTTTGGAGAAAAGTAACGATGATGGTTGAAATCTTATTGGATGCTACAATTAGAGCTGGTACTTCTATCCTGTATGCAACATTAGGAGAAATCTTGACTGAAAGAAGTGGTATTATAAATCTAGGTGTAGAAGGTTTAATGTTAATTGGTGCTTTAAGTGGATTCTATGTTTCCCACATTACTGGAAATCTTTACTTAGGTGTTTTAGCAGCATTTATTTTAGCTGCTTTAGCAGGTATGATACATGGTTTTATAACAGTTTATTTAAGAGCTAATCAAATCGTTAGCGGTTTGGCTCTTACCATGTTTGGAATTGGTGTTACAGCTCTTTTTGGAAAAAAAATGATAGGTATTCCTTTGAATGGCTTTCAAAAAATAGAGGTACCTGTTCTGGCTAAGATTCCAATAATAGGTGTGTTTTTCAACCAGGATATTTTGGTATATTTTAGTTATATTACGGTTGTAATATTGTCTTTTATTTTGTTTAAGACAAAATTTGGTTTAAAGATAAGGATGGTTGGAGAAAATCCTGGTGCTGCAGATACCGCAGGTATAAATGTGTACAAAATAAGGTTTTTCTCCACTGTATTTGGTTCAGGACTTTCTGGTATTGGAGGAGCTTATTTATCGTTGGCTTATACTCCTCTTTGGATTGAAAATATGAGTGCTGGTCGTGGATGGATTGCTGTGGCACTAGTGATATTTGCGTCATGGTATTGTTATCGCGCCATGTTTGGAGCATATCTTTTTGGTGGAATTAATGCTCTCCAATTAAGATTGCAAGCTATGGGTACTAATGTATCTGCTCATATTTTGCAGATGTTACCTTATTTTTTTACTATTATAGTCTTAGTAATTGCAACAATCAGACTGGAAAAGGGAGCTAGGGTAGAACCTGAAGGGTTGGGGCTTCCATATGATAGAGAGGATAGAAGGTAACGCTTTGATAGATTACAAAAAGAAGTTTTATAACTATTTTAAAAACAATGCTAAGATAAATGGTGATATTATCAATGTACAGAGTTTTTTAAATCATCAAGTTTTGCCTGAAGTTTTAGAATGGGTCGCAGGTTTTTTTAAAGAAAGTTTATCAGGTATAGTTTTTGATAAATTTTTAACAGTTGAAAGTAGTGGAATTTCTTTTGCATCAATTTTATCTTATTTAATGGGAAAACCCTTTATTTTCGCAAAGAAAAAACGTCCTATAACTATGGATTCTTTTTATTATAGTAAGAGTTATTCTTTTACTAAACAAACTGAAACTGAACTTTTTGTATCAAAGGATGTTTTGTTAAAAGGGGATAAAATAGTTTTTGTGGATGATTTTTTTGCGCAAGGTGCTACATTAAATTCAATAGAAGATATCTGTAAACAGGCAAATGCTGAAATTTTGGCAAAATGTGTGGTTGTAAATAAAAGTGATAGGGATGATATAATTTCATTAATAAATAGTAGTGATTTAGAGAGAATAGTAGGAGAATGTTATGAATAAAAAAATTATTATAATTTCACTAGTGGTATTTGCAATAGCGATTTTTGGAGTGTATATAAAAAAACAATTAAGTAATGTATCTGATGAAAAGATACATGAACGAAATTTAACTCTTTTATCGAAAAAACTTGAGAATTATAAATTAGATGAAATAGGTGTTAATCTTTTATCTCCGGGAGAGCTTAAAAAACGTGATTTAAATATAAAAAAGAAAGATATTATCAAAGATGCTGCAGTATATGAATACAATTACGGTTTTTTTGGTGTGAGCGTAGCAAAATTTGTATATGCTGATAAAAATCCTGATATAAAAGCATTGGAAAAAGGATTAATTGATCAGCTCAGTAAGTTTAGTGTTAAAGGTACATTAAAGTATTCACAAGAGAATAGGGATACAGACGACTTAAGTATTAGAGTGGTAAAGGGGACAATGAAATACAAAAATTTAGAAAGAGTTGTAGGATTTAGAGCAAAATTGATTACAAATGGTAATATATTTTATCAATTTATAGTAACCTTTGATAATACTGACGACAAAATAATAGAATTAGGAGAAAAGGTATTTAGTTCAATTAGAATTAATAATGAATAAGAAACGTTATATAAATTTACAATTAAAAATTACCCTTATAATCTTTATTATCCTTTTAGCTCTAAATGTATTAATAGGTATTTATTTAGCGTCTAATGTAAAAAAGAAATCGATGTTAATTGTAAAAAATTATGTCAAGACATTACCTTTAATGGTTGATAGAGCAATAAATAATTTTATGGCAAATGGAGATAAGGGGGCTGTAAAAGAACTGGTTCACAGGTTGAGTAAAGATGAAAATATATTAGGGATACATATTTTTGGTAAAGACAGGGATATTAATTGTTCTTATTCTAGTTTTGCTACAAAATATAATCAGGAATATATAAGTTCAATTTATGATAATTTTTTGGAAAAGGAAGGTTTGAAGCTGGTTAAAACTAAACATTTGACATTTTATTCCTACTACAAACCTTACGAAAATGTGGGGACATGTAAAAAATGTCATACGGATGAAGGGAATATTATTGGGGTGTTAAATATTAATGTTGATGTAAATAGAATTACCAAGATTATGAGTGAAGAAGCTACAAAGGTTATAGTGACATTAGTAATATTTTCTATCATCCTTACTGGACTACTTTCTTATTTGATTAATAGATTGATAGTGCATCCGTTACAACTGATAGAAAATGGGATGAAGGAAGTTGCGCATAATAATTTAAATGTAAGCCTAAAACTGAAAACTCGGGACGAGATTGAAAGGTTAGCAAAATATTTTAATTTTATGGTTTCTTCATTGAGGAAGGCTAATTATAAGATAGATACTATGCATAGGAATATGTTGCATGTTGATAGGTTAACAACTATAGGGCAGCTTATGGCTTCTATAAGTCATGAAATAAAAAATCCACTGAATTCAATAATGATAAATACAGATTTACTAATGCATTACTGTGAAAAAATGGGAGATGGACATACGAAAAGATTAGTGGAAGGGATAATCATTGATGCAGAAAGGATTAGGGGGATCATTGATCAAACTCTTCGTTTTTCTAAATATTCTCCAAACAATGTTGAGGTTATAAATTTGGAACAATTTATGAAAGATATTGAAACCTATGCAAGAAGAATTTTGTTTGATAAAGATTATATAAAATTTGAAATTAGTAAAGTTGGTGACTGGAGTGATTGTAAAATAAAAATTTCGAGAATACAACTTGAGCAAGTATTTATAAATTTGATAAAAAATGCTATAGATGCTGTTGAAGGCAAAGATGATGCTAGCATTAAGCTTGTAGTTGATTGTTTAGAAAATGAGATAGTTTTTCAATTTATAGATAATGGGGTAGGTATACCTAAAGATGTTCAGGAAAAAATATTCAATGAATTTTATACTACAAAGAAAGAAGGTACAGGTATGGGGCTTTCCATTGTAAGGGAGATTATTGATGCCAATAATGGAAAAATTGAAGTAATAAGTGAAGAAGGTGTTGGTACAACTTTCAAAATTTATTTACCAAGATTTTTAGGAGAGGAAAATGATCAATAAAATATCTTTTGTAATACCAGTTTATAATGAAGAAGAAAATCTTAAAAGATTGTATAATGAAATAACTGAAGTTGCAAATTCATTAAAATATGATTATGAAATCTTATTTGTGGATGATGCAAGTACCGATAACAGCCTTTCGATAATGAAAGAGTTGGCAGATTTAGATGACCGTGTAAAATATATTTCTTTTGAAAAGAATTGTGGTCAATCAGCAGCTTTGTATGCCGGTTTTCAGAATGCAAGAGGTGATGTAATAATTACTATGGATGCAGATTTGCAAAATGATCCAAGAGACATTCCAAAGATGCTTGAATACTATGGAGAATATGATGTGGTAAATGGTTGGAGATATAACAGGCAAGATACATGGGCTAAAAAGATAGGAAGTAAGATTGGTAATTTTGTTAGAAATTGGTTGACAAATGAAACGATTAAAGATACAGGGTGTGCCTTAAAAATTTTGAGAGCAGATATGGTAAGAAGAATTAAAATGTACAGGGGATTGCATCGTTTTATCCCCACTTTAATGAGACTTGAAGGGGCAAAGGTAATTGAAGTGAAAGTAAATCACAGGCCTAGGGCTTTTGGGCAATCAAAATATACAAATTTAAAGAGAGCAAAAGAAGGGCTATATGATTTGATTGCTGTGAGATGGATGATTAAGAGACACTTAAAAATAAAAGTGAAGGAAAAAAATGTTTAAGACAGAAGCGTTAATGTTAACAATCGGTTTTACTGGTCAATTTTTCTTTTTTATGCGTTTCTTTGTGCAGTGGATTTACAGTGAGAAGAGGAAAAAAAGTGTCATTCCTATTGCTTTCTGGTATTTCAGTTTGGTGGGAAGTGTATGTCTTCTTACATACGCTATTATGCGTAAAGATATTGTGTTTATTGTGGGACAATCAACAGGATTTTTAATATACACAAGGAACTTGTATTTTATTTATAAAGAGAGGAATAGAAAACTTAATGAATCAAAATAGAAGAGTTTATCTCTTTTTGATATTTTACTTTTTTATATTGATTTACCCCCTAAAACTCATCCCTCTTTTTGAAACTACGGAAGCAAGATATTCAGAGATTGCGAGGGAGATGGTAGTTTCAGGCGATTATATAGAGCCAAGATTTAACGGTATAAAGCACTTTCATAAACCTCCTTTTGCTTATTGGATGATAGCAGCAGGTTTAAAACTTTTTGGAATAAACGGGCTTGGTGCAAGATTTTTTGGAGTATTAGCTGCTGTTATCTCGATTTTCTTTTTATACAAGATGTCTAAGATTTTTCTCAAGCAAGATGAGGACTGTTATAATGTTGCATTGATATATGCTTCGAGTTTTCTTTTTCTTGCTATTTCACGAGTGGTTTCCACAGATATTTATTTGACTATGTGGACGGTAGTTGCACAATATTTTTTATTTCGACAGATTTATTATGAAAAACAATTTGTAAATGCGGTTTTTTATGGTTTAGCTTTGGGCTTTGGATTTTTGACAAAAGGTCCCATAATTTTTCTCTTTACTTTACTTCCTTTTTTTATTGCTAAAATTTATGATAAGAATCATAGAAAAGTTTTTAAAGTATCTGAAATATTAACAGCTTTTTTTATATTTATGGTTATATCATTGCCGTGGTATGTAGCTGTGATAATCAAGAATCCTGATTTGCTTAATTATTTCTTAAAGGTACAAACCATAGATAGAGTGGCTACCAATAGATTTCATCGTTATAAGCCGTTTTATTTCTTCATTCTTGTATTTATCGGAGGCTTCATCCCTTATTCATTTTATTTTTTAAAAGGATTATTTAATTTAAAGAAAATGAGTGTAAATTATAAAGTGCTTTTTATTTATATGTTTGTTCCTTTTGTGATTTTCAGCATAGCGAAAAGTAAACTTGCCACATATATTTTACCGTTGTTTCCTGTGTCATCGATTTTTGCCTATATTGGTATTAAGGAATATGATAATAAAATTATTAGATACCTATCTCTTGTTTTTCTAGTGATAATTGTATTTGCGGTAATGTTCAGTGGCTTTTTTTATAAACCTTTAATCCCTTATAAAAAGACCATAGTTTTATACGGTATTTTGGTGATGTTGACGCTTGCGCCGGTGATTATCAATTTAAATAATGAAAAATTTATCAAGTCTGTAGCTTTTTCGATAATTTCGCTTTCTTTTATTATATATCTGGTTTTGCCCTCAATAGGTCCCAGTATAAAAGGTTATAGATTGATGACTTTTAAAATTAATGAACTTGATCCTGAAAAAAAATTAAACGTCTTGGTGTATAATGATTTTATTCCTTCTATTTCATTTTATAGAAATAAGCTTGTTGTTATTGCATATGGCAAGGAAAGGGAGATTCAATTTGAAAAGGATGAAAAGTATAAACAGTTTTATTTGACAAATGATAAAGAGATCAAAGAGTTTGTTAAGAAAAATAATAAATTCTTCCTTGTTACAAGGCCCAAAAGAATCGATATCTTTCAAAAGAAATTTAATGTAAAATGTGAAAAAATCTTTGAACAACGGAAGCAAAGTGCATACCTATGCAATCGATTGGAAAAATAGTTTTTCCCATTTTATCTGCCATTCTACTTATTTTCTCTACACCAGGTTATGACTTTTATCCTTTTGCCTTTATCGCATTTGTTCCTGTCCTATTTACAATAAGCAAAAGTAATAAGATCTTTCTTCCTTCTATCTTATTTGGCACTCTTTTTTATGTATTTACTTTGAAGTGGATAATAATAACGATTAGTGACTTTGGTAATGCACCAAAAATTGTAGGTCTACTAATTCTTGTTGCCTTTTCTATTTATCTATCTTTGTATTATTATCTTTTTTTCTTATGTTTTAAGAAAAAGTTTAATATTATTTTATTAGCATCAATATTTGTAATTTTAGAAATTGTTAAGGGGTATTTATTTACTGGATTTCCTTGGCTAAATTTAGGCTTGACTCAATATAATAATCATTTGTTTAAAAATATATATTCTGTTATTGGAGAAAATGGGGTTTCTTTTCTTATAATTTTGTTTAATTTAGCGTTGTTCAACTTGTTTTTTAAAAAGAAATATTTACCGGTAATTTTTACTATTTTATTTTTAGTTTGTTTGATTTTTGTGGGAAATTTTGGGGTGAAAGATTTCAAAAAATCAAGTGAAATAAATGTTGCAGTGATTCAACCTGCATATGATCAGAAAGAGAAATGGAATCCTTTTAAAAAAGATGATCTTATAAATGATGTGTTGGATTTGTTAAATCAAATCAAAATAGAAGATGTAGAAATAGTGGTGATGCCTGAATCAGTTTTTCCAACGTTTTGCAACAATGAAAAGGAGTTAATCGATTATTTAGCGAATTCCTTACATGATAAGTCTTTGATTTTTGGTTGTTTAAGGTATGAAGGTGAGGTGAAGAAAAAATATTATAACAGCGTATTTTTCATAAATAGGAATGAGCTCTTTATTTATGATAAAATTCATCTTGTCCCTTTTGGTGAGTATTTCCCTTTAAAGAGCTTATTAAAACCTATTGAATACTACTTTTTCCAAGGTGCTGAAGATTTTTCACATGGAAATGAATTTGTAGTGTTTAATGATGGTAACATAAAATATGCTACGCCATTATGTTACGAGTCAGCTTATACTTTTCTTATAAGAAAGTTTTTAAAAAGAGGAGCTAATGTTTTGGTATTTCTCACAAATGATAGCTGGTTTGGTTATTCGAATGGTAGAAAACAGCATCTTGCCATCGATATTGTAAGAAGTTATGAGTTTTACAAACCGGTAATAAGAGGAACACAATCAGGGATTTCAGCTTGCATTAATCCAATAAATAATGACATAAAGTTATTACCTGTAGGTGAAAAAGGGATATTAGAGTGTAAAATATCATTGATAAGTGGAAGCACAATATTTAATAAAATAACGTATTGGTGGTTGTTAATTTTTATTGTTTTAGGAATAATTATAGAAATTAAATGGAAAAAATCAAAGAAAACATATTGATAATTTTTAATAAAAAGAGTAAATATGCTAATGCTAAAAACAAGGAGGTAATGTATGTTTGGATTAGGAACACAAGAGCTTTTAATTATACTTGTGATAGTGCTTGTGATTTTTGGAGCTGGTAAGCTTCCACAGATTGGAGAGGGGCTTGGTAAGGCTATCAAAAACTTTAAAAAAGCCGCACATGAAGCTGAAAATGCTGTGGATATAACTCCAGAAGAAGAAAAGAAACAAGTGGAAGCTAAAAAGGAAGACAAAGACGCATAATAAATGCAAGTTTTAGCAATTGATATAGGTTTAGGTACATCAGATCTTTTATTGTACGATAGTAAAGAAAAAAATCCTGAGAATTATTTAAAACTTATTTTACCATCACCTACGAAATATTTTTCCAGGCAAGTTTCAAGTTTAAAAGGTGATATCTTTGTTGGTGGATACACTGTGGGTGGTGGTTTAATAAACAAAGCATTGAAGAGGCATTTGAAAGGCAACAAAGTATTTATTTCCAAAGAGGCCTCTAAAACGATCAGTGATGATATTAGTGAAGTAAAAGCTGATGGTTTTTTGGTGGTGGAGGATGTATTACATCCTGATATCTTTCTAAAAGAGGTGGATAAAGAAGTTTTGTATTTTATTGAAAGTAGGTGTCAATGTAATATTGACAAAGTGTTGATTGCTGCGCAGGATCACGGGTTTCGCAAAGGGGTGTCTGATAGGGAAGTACGTATCGAATTTCTGAAAAGTTTTTTAAAAAACGGATTGAAAAGTGCTAAGTTTGAGGCTGAAGATATAATTCCTGAAAATTTTACAAGGTGGAATTCCTTAAAAAAACAGTTTAATGATTTTGATATTAAAAATTTTGCCATTTCAGATACTTCCGTTGTGGCTGCTCTTGGAGCCGCTTTTTGTGCGAAGAAATTTCCAGTAATAACTGTGGATGTGGGAAACGGACATACTTTTGCAGCTATTGTGGATGAGAATTATAATGTTTCTGCATTTTTGGAGCATCATACATCGAAATTGACGACAGAAAAATTGATAAGTTTTTTGAAAAAGATGGTTGATTATAACTTGTCACATAATGAAATTTTTGATGATAAAGGGCATGGTGCACATACGTTTTTCAAAATTGAAAACATATCTTATGATAAAATAGATATTTTTGTAACAGGTCCAAGGAGAGAAGAGCTGTTTTGCGAAAATGATAGAGTAAAGTTTGCAAACCCTTTTGGTGATGTAATGATTACAGGTTGTGTAGGATTACTTATGCAACAGTCATTGGTATGAATAATCTTTATTTTGGCAGATACCTTCCTAAAAATTCCATAATTCATAATTTTCATCCTCTTTTGAAATTTTTGATTGGTATGAGCTTGATTTTGTTAATAGGGGTATCTAGCAATATTTATTTCCTACTTTTTAATATAATTTTGCTGTTAATTATATCAAAGACGGCAAAAATACAGGTTTCCTCACTACTGAAATCTGTTAGGCCATTTATTTTTTTGCTTATGTTTACTTTTTTTATACAGCTTTTTTTTACAAGTGCCGGTGATTTTCAATTTAATCTAAACAACTTACAGTTTAGCATAGTCTATACATTGAGATTTTTCATAATCATTTTAGTTTCATCTCTTTTGACAGTTACTACTCCGCCTTATGATTTTGTCAAAATTATTTATTTTCTTTTGCGCCCACTAAAGTTTTTGAAGGTAAATGTGAATGATATAGCTATTTCGAGTATTATTGCTTTAAGATTTATTCCTTTACTTTTTGAGGAGAGTGAAAAGATTCGCATTGCCCAAAAAATCAGAGGTGAAGAAAAAAGTTTTTTAAAAAATTTAATGAGTTTGGATGATTTTTTGATTCCTCTGTTTCATAGAATTTTTTATTATTCTGAGCAGTTATCGATCACTTTAATGTATAAACGAGATTGGGAGAAGGTGTTGAAAATATCAAAACCTGTCAAAACAGATATTCTATTTTTTTTGTTTTTTGAATGTTTGATTTTTATTGGGGTACTATATGTTTGATTTGTGGTTGTAGAGGTATTAAAGGTATTAGGGGTAGTATGGGTTGTAAGAGCAAAGGATAAGTAGAAAATGTATAAGGTTCAAAGTTCAAGGTTCAAGGTTAAAAATAGGTTGAGGGGAATAGGAAAATAATGAATGATCAATTTTAATGTTGAATTATTTGGTAATTAAGAAGTTATTCATGGTTATTAATAGGTAAGTGTAGGTGTGAATGAACGTGCTAATGAACGCTGAATATTTTGAACATTTTATATCTCCCCATTTCCCTATTTCTCCAATTCACTTAATTTGTGTGAATAGAATTTTTGCAGAAATAGGGGCGCTGGGAGAGCAGGTATACCCCAGAATTATTGTTTAGAAAGGAGTTTTTCTGTGAAAGTTAAGAAGAAATGTGTTGTGGAATATGATGGAACCAATTTTTATGGATGGCAAAGGCAGAAAAACGTAAGAACAGTGCAAAAGGTCATAGAAGATGCATTATCAAAAATTTATAAAGCTGAGATAAAAATAGTGGGGTCAGGTAGAACAGATACAGGTGTTCATGCATTGGGGCAAGTATTTCATTTTACAGCATCAAGATATCTTGAAAACAGATCTGTTTTGATGGGATTAAACAGTATATTACCGGATGATGTGGTTATTAAAAAAGTGGATGATGTGGACAACAATTTTCATGCTCAAAAGTCAGCAAAAAGTAAAACCTATCTATACAAAATTTATAATCATCCGGTACGCTCGGCTATTTACAGAAATAGGGCCTGGTGGATTAGAGAAGAAATTAGATTAGAAAAATTTGAGGAATTGTTAAACTGTTTTGTTGGAGAAAAGGATTTTAGTGCGATGTGCCTTAAAAGAAGTGTGCCTGAAAATCCAGTAAGGAAAATTAATTTTGTTAATATTTCTAAAGAAGATACCTTTATTAATATTGAGATAAATGCCAATGGTTTTTTACATAACATGGTAAGAAATATTGTAGGAACTGTAGTGGATATTTATTTTAATAATGGTTGTGTTGATGATATTGAAAAAATACTTGAAAGCCGTGATAGAGAACAGGCAGGTAGGACTGCTCCTGCCCATGGGCTTTATTTGAAAGAAGTTTTTTATTAAAAAATATTTAGTCAACGTTAAAAGGTTTTTTCCCACGAAAAGTGGGGGGTATCCCTAATTCCTGACAAAATTAGCAATTCTTGCAAACAACAAAATTAATACTTTTGGGTATTTAGTTAATGCTATTTATAGCGTTATTAGCCTGTTTTTGGTTTGATGAAAACAAGGGTTTCCATCATGATATATTTTTCATACCACTCTTTAAATTGTTCGTCAACCCATGCTAAATCTTCATCATTTAATTTGCTTTCAAGTAATTTCATCTCTTTTTGGTAATTTTCCAAATCTTCTCTTTCCTCCACATTTAAAAATTCATAGGAATCATTCATTTCGACTACTATTTTTTTTAATTCAAGGTAACGTTCTTTCATAAAACTCCTCTTTCAAATTTTTAATCATTATAAATTAGAATTTTTGTCATTTCAAGTAAAAAAAGACCAAAAAAGTATTATTAAAAAAGATTGAACATTTTTTTAAAAAGAATAAGTTAGTAACTATGGTGTTAGTAGTAGTTTTGCTTTTTTTAATTTTTCCTGTGTCTGTTTTTGCCTGGGGTTTTGAAACGCATATCACTATCGGTTTAAAAATCCTTGAGAATACAAGTTTTAGCTTGATTAAAGAATTTCCGGTTCATTTTTTGCTTGGGAATATATTTCCAGATTTTTTTAATCTTTTTAAAGAGTTATCTACGTTTAAAAAGCAACTTGAGACTCACAGTTGGAATACAGTGTCTAAACTTTTTAAAAATGCAAAAAGAGATTATGAGAAATCTTTTGTCCATGGCTACGCTGCGCATCTTTCTGCTGATATTGTGGCACATAATTATTTTGTTCCTCATAATATTCTGTTAGTAAGTAAAAAGAAATTGTTTTCCCATTTCTTAGTAGAATATGCGGAAGAATCTATTAACAGTAATGAGGTGTATTATACTTTGAGATATCTTCTTGATCATGCTTCTGAAAATGGCGAACTTTTTTTGAGAACTTTTAATGTGGACAAAAAATACTTTGAAAAACAGATAAATCTTTTGAAAAGAGGAGTAACTTATCAAAGAATTTTTGGGATTGCAAAAATTGCTGAAAAGATAAAAAGACTTCGTGTAAAGAAGTTTGAAGATAGGTGCGCTTATTTTGGTGAACAGGCTTATTTTGTAGCAAAGAATGCAGTTGAGAAAGGTTTTTTTAATCTTATAAAATATGATCCAAGTGGCAAGAGAAGGATGATAGTTGCTAGATTACAAAGGGATGTTTTGAAAAGTGATATTGGTAAGAAGAAATTACGAGAATATGATAGGAACTATCTTTTTATAGAAACTCATAAACCTGAATTTAAATAGATACAACTGTTTGATTTATTAGCTGAAATGTTGTAAATAATTTGGCATGTTCTTCTTATTGCTATTTGTAAGCGGCTTTGTGGTAGGGCTTTTGAGCGCTTTTTTGGGTATTGGGGGTGGCTCTATCATTGTGCCCGTTTTAACATTACTTTTTCACATTCCCATCCATGTAGCTATTGCAACAAGCCTAATCTCTGTAATATTTGCAAGTAGCAATGCTTCGGCAACCTATATTAGAAAAGGGTTGACTAATTTAAGATTAGGATTGTTTCTGGAGATAATTACCACAATTTTTGCCATTATAGGTGGTATTATTTCAGTTTCAGTTAGTGAAAAATATCTGTTTATTTCCTTTGGTTCTGTTCTTTTAATAACGGCTTATTTTTATATAAGGAATATTAAAAGGGGAGATCAAGAGAAATTGCTTAATTTACGTCCAGATTCAAAAAGTTTCTTCTCGGGAAAATATTATGATGAAAGATTAAATAAAGAAATTCATTATGTACCCATCAATTTATTTTTGACTTCTACGGTTTCGGGGATTGCCGGTTTACTATCTGGGATGCTTGGGATAGGGGGAGGCGTATTCAAAGTACCAGCTATGAATCTCATTTCTAAAATACCTATTAAGGCAGCCACAACGACCAGCAATTTTATGATGACTCTCACAGCGGCTGCAGCATCTATTGTGTATTTAAAAACAAATCTTATTAATCCTGTCATTGCTTCTTTTGTGGTGATGGGGGTGTTTTTAGGTTCGAATATTGGAATCAGGTTTTTCCCGAAATTAAAAGATAGTAGAATAAAAATTCTTTTTACAGCTTTTTTAATTGTTATTGCATTTCAGATGTTTTATAGGGGGATTCGTTGAAGATTTTAAGAGAAAAGGTTGCAAAAATTTATGGGCTCGGCGTTAAAATTTCGATTTTTTTAATGGTTGTTGGCTTAGTTATTTTTGTTTTAAAAGGAGAAAGATTTGATCTTTATAATCAATTTGCTGGGATAAAGGAAATATTTTTTGGTATTTTAAATTTGAAAGCCATTTCATTTTTTTTATTAGCTATTCTAGTAATAATTTTTACCCCGATTTTAGCTGGTTTTTATATGTTAATTGATTTTTTAAAAAAGAATGATTATAAAAGTGCCTTTATGTGTTTGATAATATTTTTGGTATTTGGAATTTATATTTTTATAAGTTGAAAGGATTATGTATGCAAAAGAGGTGGCGCTGTATTTATTGTAAACCGAAATCCGCGAAAATAGCAAAATTCCATTTAGAAAGAGCTGGATATGAAGTATTTCATCCTCTATTCAAAGAGAAAAAAAGAGTTGCTGGGAAATTAAATGAAGTAACAAGTGAACTTTTTCCTAACTATCTTTTTGTTAGATTTGAACTTGAAGATTATAGACTGGTTAAATACACAAGAGGGGTAAGTAAGGTAATTATGGGGGAGAATGGGGAGCCTGCTGAAGTGCCTGAAGAGATCATACTGTCTATTAAGAACCAGATGAAAGATGGTTTTGTGGTGTTGGAAAAAAGCTTCGAAAAAGGGGAAAAGGTTTATATTACCGATGGTCCATTTAAAGGTTTTGAAGCCATTTTCCTAGAAGAGATAAAACCGAAAGACAGGGTACTCATTTTATTGAAGACCATTAGCGGTGAGCTAAAAGTTGAAATTGATGAATCTTATTTACAAGCAAAAAAATAATTAGTTGCCACTGAAAAAGTGGCAACTAATTATTAATAATTGATTTATTTCAGTTTTACCATAAAAATTCCTCCAGTCTTTGAATATTTTTTATAAAAAAGCTGGGGGATGAAAATTATAATATTGTGCCATATTTCATGTTTTCATATGTGTGTCATTCTTCTTTAAATATTTGCTAGCAACTAATTTAAAAGTTATAAAGATTTTATTTAGTAATTAGTCAACTATAAATATTAAAAATTATTAAGATAATTTAGGCATATGAAAAACCTCTTTTTTTGTAAGCATGGCATAAAGTACACGCACAAGTTTGTTACACAATGCAATCATAGCTTTTCTATGAGGCATACCTTCCTCCTTCTTTTTCAAATAATACGCTCTAAAATACTCATTAAACTTCATAACACCACTTGCCATAAGATAAAGAATACGCCTAAGGGACCGGGATCCTTTTTTACTTATTCTGCCGTTACTATACATACTTCCGGATTGTTTAATAGCAGGATCTATCCCGGCATAGGCAGCAAGTTTACCTTTGTTGGCAAATCTGTTTATATCTTTAATTTCTGCAAGAAAATGGGCAGCGGTAATATCATTAATTCCTTTGATAGAAGTAATAATCTCCATATCATCTTTTTTGGAAGATTTTATTTTATCAATAAATTCCTTCGTAATATTATCAAGTCGGCTATTAAGAAATATGAGCATTTCAACATCTTCTTTGATGACAGTAGCCCAGATATCAGAGGAAATACCAATGGAGGATTTAGCAAGGGATATGAGCTTCTGAGGGGTAATATTTGACTTATGTGCAAACTTCAATTCATCAAGAATCTTTTGAATATCATCTTCATTAGCATTCCTGATGATTTCAGCTGTAGGCATATGTTTAAGGATATGCAAAATGGATTGAGTAAATACATTGGCATTTGCCACAAGTTCAGGAAATACTACAGTAAGATGCTGTTTAAGCTGAGTCTTAACTCTTGCAATCTGCTGAGTAATATGTTCTCTCATCCTGGCAAGTGCGATAATATCATTGGACTCAGGAAGAGCAAAATAATTGAAATGTTCAATATTCTTAGCTATAAATTTAGCAATGATAACAGCATCAATTTTATCGGTTTTGGTTTTTCTGAGAGTAACGGATTGGGCAAATTTTTTGATGAGAGCTGGATTAATAAGACAGACATCTTTCTTTTTGGATACAAGGGATGCTAAGAGGTTAATGTGATAGCTGCCAGTAGATTCAAGAGCAATGATAGAGGAGTCATACTTTTTAATCAAGTCATAGAAGCTGTTAAAACCATCAATGTCCATTTGAAATTCAGCTTCTTTGAGAAGTTCAAGCTTATTGTTAATAATAGCGCAATTAAACTTATCTTTGGAAACATCAACACCTATAAAGAAAGCAAATTTGTCATTTTTCATGTCAAACCTCACTTAAAATATTTTAGTCCCGAATCCAAACTCCCGTTTGACAGTGGCTTGATAGCCAAATCAACCAATAGGGACTTTCGGGACGGGGGACAGACTAAATATGAAGCTTTTAAGCTTATTCCCACTGTAGTCCTCTGTCCCATTCTTAATTCATTACATAATATAATTTTCTTATACAACAAAAAAACGTAGGAGTTCTCACTGAAAAAGTGAGAACTAATTAGAGATTGTCTAGTAAATCGAGTTTATCAAATTATTTTTTTTCTATAATTTTCGTATAATTTTCAAGAAACTCGGAGACATGCATTACTTTCACATTAACCCCTTTCTTGATGAGCCCACCTTCAATTTGCATTATACATCCCGGGCAATCTGTTAGGAGGATTTCTGCGTTAGTATTCTTTATATTGTTTATTTTATTCTCAAGTATTTTTGATGAAATTTCTGCAAAGTCAAAGGAGAATGAGCCACCAAATCCACAACATACATCGCTATCTTTAAGTGGTATAAAATAATCTTTTAAAATTTCTTGTAAAAAGTTTTCTGTTGAAAAGCACAACCCTCTTTTTTGGTGGCAAGGGGTGTGGTATGTGACTTTGTATTTTGCAGTGTATTTGAGCTCTAACCGGTTTTCTGCAAGAAATTGAGATAAAGATTTGACTTTGTTAGCCATTTTTTCACTTTTTTTATAGTCTTGTGGTGAGTTAATGGTGTATTTAGGAAATTCTTCTTTGATTGCCATTCCACAGCTTGGACAGAGAGTGATTATATCTTCATTAATTTTTTCATCAAAATATTTCAGATTTTTAATGATGGTTTTTTTACCATTTTCCCCATCTCCAGCATGAATGGCAGGAAGTCCGCAGCAGACCATTTTCTCAGGAATGTTCACTTTGATATTTGCTCTATCAAGGAGCTTCAAAAGAGTTAGTCCCATTTCCGGATAAAAATATTCAATGGCACAACCAGAATAGAAAGTAACTGATTTTTTATATTTCTTTGATGGTTTTGAGCTGTAAAAATCTTTATAAAGTGCGGTAAAACTTTTTGGTGCTATGGATGGTAATGCCCTGAAGTTTTTCTCTTTTCCCATAAAAGGGATCTTTTCGATTTTTTCATTTTTTAAGAGAGGCCTTTGAAGATATTTGCCTATCTTTGTAATTGTTTTGAATAATGCAGGGTTTGGCATAACATATGAATAAACTGCTTTTTTGGGAAGACTTAGGCCGTATTTTGGTGTAATTGTGGCGTTGATATCTGAGATGAGGCTTTGTAAATCTATTCCTGCTGGACAATTTACAGAACAGGTTTTACAGCCGATACATAGCTTTAAAATCTCATTTGCCTTCTTTTCGTCTCCATAAAATGATGTGAGAATCAATCCTATGGCACCCACATAAGTATCACCGAAAACATGTCCGCCAATTATTTCATATACGGGGCATACGTTGGCACAGCTTCCACATCTGATACATTTTAAAGCTTCTTTTAAATTTTTATTTTTGAATAGAGGGAGTCTACCATTGTCAAGGAAAACGAAATGTACTTCTTTATTTTTATCGTTTTTTGCCGGATAACTTCCTGATATCCATGTGACATAAGTACTTATAATCTGACCTGTGGCACTCTTTGGCAGTGCTCTAATTATCTGTAAAGCATCTTTAAATGTATTTACAAGTTTTTCATATCCAAGAATAATAATATGAACATCTGGGATGGTAGTTGAGAGTCTTGCGTTACCTTCGTTTGTTACAATTCCTATTGTTGCAGTTTCTGCTACGGCCACATTGGCACCGGTTATTCCTACTTTGGCATTAAAATAGTAGTCTCTAAGCTGTTTTCTTGCAATTTTTACCATTGCTTCTATATCATTTTCGTCAATCTTATTCCCTGTGACCTTTTCAAAAAGTTTTGCCACCTGTTTTCTGCTTTTATGTATGGCGGGCATAACCATATGGCTTGGCGTTTCGCCGGCAAGCTGTAAAATCCATTCTCCCAGATCCGTTTCTATGGGGGTAATACCATTTTTTTCCAGAAACTCGTTTAATTTGATTTCTTCTGAAGTCATGGACTTTGATTTAACAATGATATCGGTATTGTGTTTTTTGCAGACTTCCAAAATGTAGTTGTTTGCATCTTCTGCTGTGGCTGCTTCATAGACATAACAACCTTTTTTTAAGGCATTTTCTTTAAATTTATTATAAAGATTTATAATTTCCTCATAACTTAAATCTTTAATATTATTTATTTTCGTTCTGATTTTTTCAAAGTTTAGACCCTGGTAGGCTTTTTCTTTAGATATTTTATAGCTTTCAGCAAAGGTTTTTAAATTTTCGGATAAAATTTTATCATTAATTTTTTCTTTAATTAATTGCTTCAACATGGTAGCTACTCCTATCTGTCATTAATTATAAAAATGTTAGTTTCACAAGGACCATGTACGCCGATTGTGAGGACTCGTTCGATATCTGCCGTTCTACTGGCGCCTGTAATGAATGCGATATAGCTGTCTTCAGATGTTTTTTCTTTTAGAAATGTAGATATATCTTCAAGTTTTTTCAAAATCTTTGACTTGAAGATTACAATATCCAGCTTTTCAGCAAGACAAGTTGCTTTCCTTAAATTGTAATTCTTCGAATCAATTACAGCAGTTCCGGTTTCTGCAATTCCAAAATCAGCTTCTATAACAGCAGCAGCGATACCGTTTTTGTCAATCTCTAGGGTTTTATGTATAGAGTATGAAGGTAAATAAATAAAATCGTATTCTTTTTTTAAATCTATTTTTAAAAAGTCTTCTTCATTTAAAACATGATTTTTATTTCCCACTAATTTTGAATATTGAATAAATGTTTCAACCATATAGCCCTCCGAAATGGTAAGACCATTATAAATACATGTTGTAATGGTTGTCAATATTTTATTTATTTATAAAAATATTCTAAATATCAAGGAGAAAAGAGCTTGACAAAATATAGGTAATATTATTATATGGTATTACCAATTGTTGGTAATAAAAAATGGGAGGTCATTTTATGAAACGTTTTTTGAAAACCTTGCTTATTGCGCTGTTTGTAATTTTTATGTTTAATCAGGTTTATGCAAAAACTTACCGCTGGAAACTTATAACTACTTGGCCTACCGGGATTCCTTGGCATGAAACAGTTTTGCATTTTGCAAAAACTGTTGAGGAACTGTCTAATGGTGAGTTGAAAATTAAAGTTTTTCCTGCTGGTTCAATTGTTCCTGCGTTTCAGGTTTTCGATGCAGTAAGGAATGGTGTTGCTGAAATGGGGCATGATTGGCCAGGTTATTGGAAGGGGAAAGATCAGGCTTTTGTTGCATTTGCTTCTGTTCCTTTCGGAATGAACAATATTGAGTATTCCATTTGGCTTATGGCTGGAGATGGAATGAAGCTTGCAAAAGAGCTTTATGGGAAATACGGACTTGTACCACTTTTGGGAGGAAATTCCGGACAAGAGATGGGCTTTTTTACTAAAAAGCCTATTACTGAAGTGTCTCAACTAAAAGGTATGAAAGTAAGAACAGTGGGTTGGGCTGCTGATATTCTTAAAAATATGGGTGTATCAGTTACACCGCTTCCTGGTGGTGAAATATATCTTGCTTTTGAGAGAGGCGTGTTGGATTCTGCAGAATTTTCTACTCCATTTATTACTTATCCTATGGGTTTTCAAGAGATTGCAAAGAATGTTATGGTACCTGGATGGCACCAAACTGCAGTTCAGTTGATGTTTGAAGTAAACAAACGCGCTTATGATAAACTTCCAGATCATCTCAAAAAGGTTCTTGAGGTTGCTTCAAGAGAGACTCAACTTTGGGATTTGGCAAGAAGTGAATATAATAATGCAAAGGCAATAGAAAAATATTTGAAAGAAGGGGTAAAATTTAATAAACTTTCAGACGAGTCTTTAAATGAATTAAGAAAAACTACAAAGGCTTATTTGGATAATCTTAGAAAGCAAAGTCCGTTTCTTGATAAAGTTCTTAAATCTCAAGAAGATTTCATCGCTGAATACTCAAAATGGAAAGATTTACGCAGCGGTGTTTCTGCTTATCCATATCAAGAATACATTAATGGTAAACATTACGAGTAGTTAAAGGGGGGAGTTTACTCCCCTTTTTTTTCAATCGGAGGTTCTAATGAGAAAAATCGTAAAATTTATTGATGCTATTAATGAAGTTATAGGTAAAATAACGAGTATTTTGGTATTCGTGTTACTTTTTGTGGTGGTTTTTGAGGTTGTAAGAAGAAAAGTATTTAACAGCCCTACAATGTGGGCTTTTGAGTTAAGCTATATGCTTTATGCAGTTATGTTTTTAATGGGGTTTGGTTATACTCTAAAGCATAAAATGCATATAGGGATAGATGTTATATACTCAAGATTGAGCAAAAAAACTCAAGGTATCTTAGAATTAATAACCTTTGTTATATTTTTTCTTCCTTTTACATTGGTTGCTATAAAATCAACCTGGACTTTTATGCTGCAATCTTGGCAAGGGTTAGAACATAGCCAATCGCCTTGGGCTCCACCTGTATATCCTTTTAAAACTTTTATGCCAATAGCATTCTTTTTCTTATTGTTACAAGGAATATCAGAAGCAATCAAATCTTTTTACAAAATAAAAGGTGAGGAGATAGAATGAGTCCTGAATTTTTATCTGTTGCAATGTTTGTTGTTCTATTGATAGCTGTTTTTTTAGGTCATCCATTAGGAATTACTCTTGGTGGTCTTGGTATAATTTTTGGTATTTTGGGTTATGGTCCAGGTGCTTTTTTCATATTGGCAAATAAAACATACGGATTAATGACGAATTATGTGCTTGTGGCAATACCTCTTTTTATCTTAATGGCACAGTTTCTCGATAAATCAGGGGTAGCTGAAGAACTTTATGAAACAATGTACATAGTTTTAGGGCCTGTAAAAGGAGGGCTTGCACTTGCAACTGTTGTAGTTTGTACGGTTTTTGCAGCTACAACAGGTATTATAGGTGCTTCCGTGGTGGCAATGGGACTTTTGGCAGCTCCTTCAATGTTAAAAAAAGGATATTCCAAGGAGTTGACGGCTGGTGTTATCACAGCAGGTGGAACACTTGGTATATTAATTCCTCCTTCCATTATGTTGGTGGTTTATGGTGGGTTGATTGGAATGTCTGTTGGAAAGCTTTTTATGGCTGCATTTATGCCGGGACTATTATTATCTACACTGTATTTAATATATACATGGGTTTACTGTACATTTATAAATCCTGAAGCCGGACCTCCTATTCCAGAAAAAGAGCGTGTTCATACAACAGGTCAAAAATTATTAATGACGCTGAAATCTATGGTGCCACCTCTATTTTTAATTTTTGCAGTTCTTGGTAGTATTGCAGGTGGTATTGCTACTCCTACTGAGGCTGCTGGTTTGGGTTGTATTGGAGCTTTGGTTTTGGCTGCTTTAAACAAGAGATTGGATTTGAAAATGTTAAAAGAGGCTGGGTATTCTACTTTGAAAATTACTTGTATGGTTATGCTTATCTTTGTTGGTGCTAACTTTTATACATCTATTTTTATGGGTTTAGGTGGTGGTGACGTCTTTACAAGTATACTCTTTTCAATCAGTTCGAATAAATGGGTGATTTTAGGTATTATGATGTTTATTATTTTTATCCTTGGTATGTTTGTGGATTGGCTCGGTATATTGCTTTTGTGTGTTCCTATTTTTACTCCTATAGCTGTTGATCAGTTGAAGTTTGATCCATTATGGTTTGCAATGATTGTTTCTGTAAATTTGCAGATGTCATTTTTAACACCTCCTTTCGGATATGCACTGTTTTACTTAAAAGGGGTTGCCCCAGAAGGTATGACAATGGGACATATATACAGAGGTATTATACCATTTGTTATCCTCCAATTAATAGGGCTTGCATTATGCCTAATTTTCCCAGAGATTATTACATGGTTGCCATCTGTTGTGTTTAAACAATAACAAAGAGGTATTTATGAAGAAAAGTTTGGTCAAAGAGCTTGAAAAGAGGTTGGGCAAAAGCAGTGTTTTGATAGATGAAGGTGATAGAGCGCTTTTCAGTTATGATGCTGCTTATGGCGAAAAGGTGTTGCCTGATATTGTGGTGTTTCCTGAAAATAAAGATGATTTGCAGTTTGTTATTAACCTGATGAGTGAAAATGAGATTCCAATAATTACAAGAGGTGCAGGTACCAATTTAAGTGGTGGGACTGTTCCTGTGTCCGGTGGTTGTGTGTTGGTGACTACTAAAATGAACAGAATTTTGGAGATAAATGAAAAAGATCTTTATGCAGTTGTGGAAGCTGGGGTTGTTACAAAACAGCTTGCGGATAAAGTTGAAGAGTATGGACTTTTTTACCCACCGGATCCAGGAAGTATGAATATTTCAACCATTGGCGGTAATGTTGCGGAAAATGCTGGTGGATTAAGAGGTTTGAAATACGGTGTCACCAAAGATTATGTGATGGGTGTGAAACTATTTGATATGGCAGGCAATGAGGTAATAGGGGGCGGAAAAACGGTAAAACTCGTAACCGGTTTTAATATCCCAGGTTTGATGATTAGCTCTGAAGGGATGCTTGGTATTATGTATGAGGTGATACTAAAGCTTGTTCCAAAGCCTGCGACATCGAAATCTATGCTTGTAGAGTATTCATCGGTGATAGATGCATGTAATACGGTTTCAGAAATAATTGCTTCAAAAATTTTGCCAAGTACGCTGGAATTGATGGATAATTTTACTATTAATGCAGTGGAAGAGTCGGAAAAAATCGGATTACCGGTGAAGGCTGATGCTTTATTGTTAATAGAAGTGGATGGTCATCCTGCTGTGGTAGAAGATGAGTTTATCATGGTTAAGAAGATTTGTGAGAAAAATAAAGGGAATGTAAAGGTTGCAGATAATAATGAGGAAAGGGATAAGCTCTGGACTGCAAGGAGAAAAGCCTTAAGCTGCCTTGCAAGGTTGAAGCCAACTCTTATTTTAGAGGATGCTACGGTGCCTCGCAGCAAAATTCCTGATATGATGAAAGCTATCAAAGAGATTGCTTCTAAATATAATATAACGATTGGAACGTTTGGTCATGCAGGTGATGGTAATCTTCACCCTACAATTCTTACAGATAAAAGGGATGAGGATGAATTTAGAAGGGTAGAGAAGGCCATTGATGAAATATTTGAAAAAGCTCTTTTATTTGGAGGTACGCTGAGCGGAGAGCATGGAGTTGGCTTATTAAAGGCAAAATATATGGAAATGGAAGTGGGGAAAGGTACACTTAATTTTATGAAAAACTTAAAAATGGGAGTTGATTCGAAAAATTTATTAAATCCACACAAGATGGGGCTTTAATGAAAAAGTTAGTGGAAGATTTGAAACAGTTAGAAGATTTGATCATAAGGTGTATGAAGTGTGGTACATGCCAGGCGCATTGCCCTCTTTATAAGAAAGATTTGTTTGAAGGATCTGTGGCAAGAGGGAAAATTTCTTTATTAGAGTCTATTTATGAAGGAAAAATTGAAAATGTGGAAACTGTTTTAAAGTATCTTGATTATTGTATTTTATGCGGAAGATGTGAGACTAACTGTCCAAGTGGCGTTAAGACTGTTGAAATTTTTCTAAAAGGGAAATCAATACTGAGAGAAGTTAAAGATTTGCCGGTTTATCAAAAAGTACTTTTGGAGATTTTGCTTGGTAAACCTGAATTGATGAGTAGATTTGCTCCTCTTTTTCACATGGGGTTTAAACTTGGAACGAAAAAAGTCAAAGATGATATTTATAAACCAATATTTAAAGGAATTGGTGAGAGATTTACCAAAGGGATAAAAAAGAGGTTTTTTACAGGCGAATATGGTGGGGAGAACAGAGCTGAAAACGAAAAGATGAAAGTGATTTTTTATCCTGGCTGCGCAATAAATATGATTTATTTCGAATGGGGAGAGAAAATAGTTAAGCTTTTAAATAAGTTGGGAGTTACGGTTATTGTTCCTGAAGTAAATTACTGTTGTGGAATTCCTGCTGCTACCATGGGTAAACAGGAGATGATGAAAGCGTTGCTTGAGAAAAATTATGAGTATTTCGAAAAATATGATACGGAATATGTGATAACGGCTTGTCCAACTTGCAATCATTCTCTGGCTGATTTAGGCGAGAATCTAGGGTTAGAAGTGCCTGATAAGAAATTTATGGATATTCTGATTTTTCTTGATAAGGTGCTTGATATCAGGCTATCTAGTATTACTGATAAGAAGGTTACACTTCATATCCCGTGTCATTATGATAAAGATTTTGTGGATGATATGACAGAGTATGTTGCTAGTATCTCATCAGATTTTGTTTCTCTGGAAAATCAAAGCTGCTGCGGTTTTGGTGGTACTTTTAATTTAAAAAATTATGATAAATCGGTGGTTTTTTCAGTTGATAAAGCTAAAGAGGTAGAGAGTAAAGAGATTGAAATTCTGTTTACACCTTGTCCCGGTTGTGCTATTAATTTAACGGATGGGGTAATGCATGTAAATGCAAATTGCAAGGTTTTACACCCAGTAGAAGTAATTTACGAGGTGATTGCTGAAGATGTTTCAAAGGATCAAGCCAAAAAGAATTAGTGATGAAATTTTTGAGCAGATAAAACAGTTGATTATAGAAGGGATGTTGAAACCGGGGGATAAGCTCCCCCCTGAAAGGGAACTAGCAGCTCAGATGGGGGTGAGCAGGCCCACATTAAGAGAGGCCATCAATAAACTCGAAGCAAAAGGGTTTCTTGAGCAGGTGCAGGGTGGTGGCACTTATGTAAAATCCCTTGGTGATACTGCTCTGGATAATGCTTTTGAAGAGTATGCAAAAAAGAAGGATGCTATTCTTGAGATTATGGAAGTTAGAAAAATATTAGAAACGTGGGCTGCCTATACAGCGGCAGAGCGAATTACGGAAGAAGAGCTGAAACAGCTTGAGCAATATCTGAATGAAATGGAAGTGGCCTTAAAGGATGGGCAGATAGGTTATGATTCTGATGCAGATTTTCACTCTATAATTTCTTATGCCACAAAAAATATTTTTCTTATACATATTATGAACACAATATATCAATGGATTGAAAAAATTTCTTTTGAAGTGAGAAAGAGACTTTATAATGATTATTACGAACATGATTTGTTATATAAACAGCACAAAGCCATCTTTGTTGCCATTAAAAATCAAGATCCTTTAGAAGCTTACAATGCGATGTTAAATCATATGAACTATGTTCTTGAAAAAGTGAAAGAGATCATTTCAGAAGACGATTCTGCTAATTAGTTCCTGCTGAAAAAGTGTATTTTATTGATAATTAAAAAATTATTCATTTGTGATATTTGCAAAAATGATACTTAAAGGGGGCAAGCCCCCTTTAAAACCCCCAAAAAGATTTAGAGTTTACAATAAATTATATAAGACAATAGATTTTAGTAATTGATGGATAACAATCAGTATAATAAGGAAAAACGTATTAACTATTAATTAGTTGCCACTTTTTCAGTGGCAACTAATTAAACTTTCTAAAAATTTTATAAAAGAGGGTGGTTAGATCAACAGGATAGAGCTCGGGTATCCTGAATCTGTAGAAAATACTTATTTTATGCATTTTTTTGAATAGGTTTAACAAATGTTTAACGGAAGTCAATTTTTGTGGAAGTCTATATTAACGACTTTTGGGATAATTTCTGTACCAAATTAACGACAGCAAAGGTTTTCTCACTAACAAGTAAAGCAATAATAAAAATATTATTTTATTTTTTCTTACTTTTAACTCCAATACTATCAGGAAATTTACTTAAACAGAAGGTTTGAGGTCCATGATAGATAAATTAGTATGACATCAAATTAATAAAATATTATATATACAGAGAATATTAAAAGTTTCTTCATAAAGCCTTTTAATATTCACCTATCGTTATTGTCTAAACATATAATGAAAAAATATTGCATATCATTTTTTGGTTTCAAAGAGATGTGAATAGAAATTTGTAAAGATAATTAAAACGCTTTTATATTTGACTTTTAATTTTGTGTCATATATGATAATTAAAAAATAATAAAATACAATAAGTTACAAGGTTAGATGATTAATTTATTGAATAGTGAGATTACGTATTTATTGTTGAAATTGATTGATTCTACTGATGACCTCGTATTCATAAAAAAAAGGGAAAAAGATGATAAATTTAGGATTATATTTGTAAATAGGGCGTTTACTAATTTTTTTGAGTTAAAAGATGAAGAAATAATTGGTAAAACTAACTTTGAATTTTTACCATACGATATAGCTAGAATGTGTGAAATATCTGATAAAAATGCTTGGAAAAAAGGTACATTTAATCATTCTTTAGAAAAAGCAATCAAAGGTAATAAAACCCACTATCTTCATGTCATAAAAATTCCCATAAAAAACAAGATGGGTGAAGTGATTGCTATTGTTGGTCATGCAAGGGATGTGACTAAACTAGTAAAAGCAAAAGAAAATCTTCAGATACTTAATAAAAAATTAATTTTTATGGCAGAATGTGATCAGCTGACAGGTTTATACAATAGAATGAAGTTTAAAAATGAAATAAAGAATAGGATAAAAGAAGGTACCCCTTTTTCAATAGCAGTAATTGATTTGGATAATTTTATGAGAATAAATCAAAGTTATGGTTTTGATGCAGGTGATAATGTGTTGAAAGTAATTGCTAAAGAACTAGAAAACGAATTTTCAGACCAAATACTTGGTAAAACGGGTGGAGATGAATTTGCTATATTGTTTGATGGCATCAATGATAAAGAAATTATTTTAAAAGAAGCATACAAAATTAAAACGAAATTAGAAAACATGGAAATACCAATTTATAATGCTAATATAACATATTCTCCATCAGCAACAGTTGCTGTGTTTTGTTATAATAATGAGTTTAAAATAGATTATCAGGAATTGTTGTCAAATCTCAAATTAACGATCATAAGGGGTAAAGAAGTTGGTAAAGGTAACATTGTAGTTTTTGATGAAAGATTGGACAGTAAAGAAAGAGTAAAAAAGCTCATTAAAGAAGAAAATATATTAATGACAGCAATTAAACATAAAAGAATAGTAAGTTTTTTCCATCCTATTCTCTGTACAAAAACAGGCCAAATTGTTGCTTACGAAGCGCTAGCAAGGATAAAAATTGGTAAAGAATATATCTCTATAGGTCAGTTTTTAAATACAGCAATCACGTCTGGATTGATAACAAAAATTGATAGTTTGATGTTGGATTATTTAAACGAAAATCATGATAGATTAAGAGATCTAAATATATTTATAAATTTATCATATAAGTCATTTTTGAATAAAGATATTATAGTAAAACTCAAGAATTCAAAAGTTAATTTAACATTAGAAATTACTGAACAAATTGCAGTGGAAAATTTGCATCTACTTCAGGAAATACACTCTAAAATCAATAGGAATTATGTTGTTGATGATTTTGGCATTGGTTATTCTTCTTTGAAAACAGTAATTGATATGGTGTCAAAAGGGTTAATTTCATATTTAAAAATAGATGGATCACTTATAACTGATATAGATAAAAATAATGAAAAAAGGAATGTTATTGATGCGATAATAACAATTGCTAGAAAGCTTGGATTAAAAACTATCGCTGAATTCATTGAAGATAAAAAGACATTTGAAATTTTGCAAGAACTTGGGGTTGATTATGTTCAGGGATTTTATTTTTCTAAACCTTTACATATTGAAGAACTTAAAGTCCAATTATTCGAGCAAGTTGAAAAATCATAAGATAGTTTAATAATTTTACCAGGCTTTTCTATAGAACTCTGTCCTTTAAAGATCAAATATAATAGTGCATTGTTTAAATATTGTGGTTCATGCTTTTACAACAAATTTGATACTTCTCTTTTTTCTTTGAAAGAAGGGATACAAGCACAGGACGTAGTTTCATGTTAGATAAGTTTATATCCTATATGCAATAATTGCGAATTGGATTGCGAAATTATGTTCATTATTGTATCTTAATTAATTAGAGAATGATGAGGAAGAAAAGAAATTTAATTTATTTAATTAATTTTATTTTTTTATGGTTATTGCTAATATATTTATCGTTTTATTGTAATTATTTAAATGCAATAAACAATCATAAAAGAATTATTTTACAATCTGCAAGAAGTTTGTTCCATTTCATAGTAATAACTCGTAATTGGAATGCTCGCCATGGTGGAGTTTATGTTATTGTCAACGAAAAGACAAAACCTAATCCATACCTTAAGGATCCAATGAGAGATATAATCGTTAATGATAAGTTAATGCTGACGAAAATAAATCCTGCTTATATGACCAGGCAAATATCAGAAATTGCACAGGAGCAAAACGGGATAAAATTTCATATAACAAGTCTTAATCCAATTCGGCCTCAAAATAAACCAACACCATTGGAAACAAAATTTTTAAAAGATTTTGAAAAAGGAATTAAAGAAAAAGGAACATTTATTAACAATGGTGAAGACAAATATTTTTTTTATATGGCTCCATTAATAACAGAGGAATCATGTTTGAAATGTCATGAAGAACAGGGATATAAAGTTGGAGATATAAGAGGTGGAATAAGCATAACTGTACCTGATAATGTAAAAATATCTCTTTCATCTTTATTGATAGGACATGTTATCATAGGAATCATTGGTTTATTGATTATATTATTTAGCGGTATGAAATTAGTAATAGCCTATGAGAAAATAAGAAAACAAGCCTTATATGACAATTTAACCGAAATTCCTAATCGTAAATATTTTTTTGATAGATTATATATGGAATATAATAGATGTAAAAGATACAAGCAGCCTTTGTCGATAATATTGTGTGATATAGATGATTTTAAATCTTATAATGATACTTATGGGCATATACAGGGAGACAAATGTTTAAAAAAAGTTGCACGAACTATAAAGGCATCTCTAAGAAGACCAGGTGATTTTTGTGCCAGGTATGGTGGAGAAGAGTTTATTGTTTTACTTCCAGATACGTCAGCTGATGGTGCGATTTATTTAGCTGAGAAAATTAGATATAATGTTGAAAAACTTAGAATAACTCATAAAAATTCACCTTATAATGTTGTAACTTTAAGCATTGGTGTTGCCACTAAAAAAGCTAATATGGAAATTACAGCTATTGAATTAATCAAATTTGCTGATTCTGCCTTATATAGAGCAAAAGAAAACGGTAAAAATCGAATTGAATTTTGCGAGAGACTCGACGATACTTAAAATGTTATTTTTATGAGTTTATTTTATCCTTAAGCATCGACAAAATGCATTAATAGGTGTACGCTTATTTAAGGATTTTTTTTATTTTATAGATTTTATTAATGAACATTTTTGATATATGCTGCATTTAATGTTTATTTAGTGATTATATAAATCAAGCAATATCTTACATATATGGAAGCTTTATTCCACATAATTTTCAACAGTTTAACGAAGTCGTGGGTACTTTTAAAATCTGTTTAAACAGGATTTCAAGATAGGGTTGTTTAAAACTGGATCACCTGTGGAATATTTGTTGGTAACGGTGGTAACGACAGTATTTTTTCTGTTTGAGGTTCAAAGGATGAGAAAATTGATTATTTTTTTAGCACTAATTTTGACTGTAAATGTTCAAGCAAAAACTATAAGCGATAAGATAATGGATTGCATAATTAAAGCGTCAAACAAATATACCTGGTATAGAGAAATGATTATATCAATGCCCGTTAGTCAACGGGCAAAACTGATAGATGGTAAATATAAAAAGTTTGCAGAGGGGATTTGCACAAAAAAACGATACAGGCTCAATCTTCTTTTGACAATTGGAGACATTTCTATCACCCCGAATTTGTTTCGTGTTTTTTTTATAAGAAGTTTATTAAAATAAATAGCTTATGGATAAACTATTTCTATTATTGCCTTTACGAGTGTATCCCCAGGGTTTTTGTAGATATGTTTTACATTAGCGTTAAATTTTAATAATTCATCTTTTTTAATAGAATACTCTTTATTTTCAATTTCTATTATCAGATTACCTTCCTGTACAATGATAATCTCTTCTGTTTCACCTTCATGTGGTTCTGATTTATAGATTGTGCCAGGATCAATCTCCATATAGTACATTTCAAATGCTCTTTTAGGATCAAAGGGGATGACAGGATAAATTCTGTATTTTCCCTTTTCAGCCGAAAGCATCTTTCCTTCGGTAAGTTTTTTAACAATAACTTCTTTTTTCTGCCTGACCATCAAATACGTAAAAGATACTTTTAAGCCATTTGCTATTTTCCAGATCGTAGCTATGGTAGGGATTGACTTTCCTGTTTCAATCTGTCTGAGCATACTTTTACTGACACCTGTAATTTCAGACAGTTGCTCAAGGGTAAGTCCTCTTGTTTCCCGAATTCTTTTCAAATTTTCAGAAATAATCTCTAATTCTTGTTTCATATAATATTCTCCTTGACAATATATTGCCTTAATGGTACAAAAAATACGTTATATTATCCTGTTAGACGCTATATTATATTTTTTTTGTTTTTGCAAGGAAAGAATATGAAAGATTTTCTAAAAGGGGTCAAAGAAGTTTCACCAATTATCTCGGGAGTTGTTCCTTTTGGTCTAATATATGGAGTATCTGCCATAAATTATGGACTTAACGAAATACAGACGATCTCTATGTCGTACATAATATTTGCAGGGGCATCACAAATTGCCCTTGTAAATCAAATGTTTATTGACAGTTCCATATTTGTTTCTGTTGCAACTGTGTTTATGATTAACTTAAGAATGGCAATGTATAGTGCCTCAATTTCACCATATTTTAAAGACAACAATATCTTTACAAAGATAATTGTTTCTTATCTGTTAACTGACCAAGCCTATGCTGTATCTATTGCTAAGTTTAATGAGGATGAGAATATAAATAAAGTAAAATTTTTTCTTGGAGCTGGAATTACAATGTGGATTTCCTGGCAAATCTCAACTGTTATAGGAGTATTCTTAGGTAAAACTCTGCCTAAAGGATTGTCCCTTGAGTTTGCAATTCCCCTTACTTTTCTTGCACTTTTAAGACCGTTTTTGAATAAAAAATATTTTGTAGTAACTGCTATAATATCAGGATTTACTATGATTATTTTTAGAAACCTCCCCTATAATTTTGGTTTCTTTATTGCAGTCTTTGCAGGAATATTTTCAGGATTATTTTTTAAAAGGTTAAAAAATGCCGTATAGCAATATTGAAATTTGGATTACTTTTTTTATTTGTGGAGTATTAACGTTTTTAATCAGATTCTCTTTTATTCAGTTTGCAAATGAAAAACTTATAAACAGATTAAAAGAAGTTTTTAGTTTTATGCCTGCAAGCATACTTTCTGCATTGGTTTTTGCAGGAGTTTTTGAAAAAGGTATTAAAAGCATTGAAGTTTCAAATATTAAAATATATGCAAGCCTTTTTGCACTTTTTATAGCAGTAAGATATAAAAATACAATTTTGACAATATTATCTGGTCTGTTAGTAGTTTGGATTTATACAATTTTTAAGACTTTTGTATAAATCCCATAGTGTGAAATTGTCACCTGGATCAACTAGTTTTTCTCAAAGATTATTAATCCATTTTATTCTTTTAATCGTCTTAGATAGTATAAAATTAAGTTCGCAATTTATGATAGATCTTCTTGAGGTAAAAATAAAAAAGGTGGGAAAGAAAAAGTTTATCGTATGAATGATGGTAAAGGAAATAATATTGATAAATATAACCAATGTGTTATAGTCTGGTATGCTCACTAATAAAGAAATTGTAAATAAACTCAGGGTTGCAATTAAAAACAGTAGTAAGCCAGCCAAAAAAATAGCTGAATTAGCTGGTATTTCAGAAGTTACTTTGTACCGAATTTTAAATGGTCAAAGAAATCTAAATAATCTTGACACCCTTCAAAAACTTGCAAAAGCGTTAAACTTACCGTTAGGTTATTTCTTCGGAGAGGCTGATATGCAAAATAAAGCTTTGAACGATTTTGATAATATTCCGGATATAAGAATTTTGTATGGTGATCTTGAAAGTTTAAAGGAATTGGATTTGTCTGGATACTTAAAAATACCTTTAATGAGATCAAAAGCCGCAGCTACACCGTATGTTATTGAAATATCAAACGACGATATTGATGGCTGGGTTTGCATAAGTACTGATAAAATACCAAAAAATATCAGTGAAAAGTGTTTTGCTTTTCGGGTGAAAGGGGATAGTATGGAACCAATGTTACAAGAGAATGATTTAGTGGCAATACTACCGTATTCCTCTCAACCTGATTTGTTTTCTCTGAAATATTCAAATGTGTACCTGGTTAGAATGCCAGATGGAAATGGAGAATATGGACTAACACTAAAGCATATAAAAGTTATTGATAGAAATACTGTAGTCTTAGTTTCTGATAATAAGAATTATGAACCTGTAACTATAAATTTAAGAGAAACTCCTGGCTTTAAAGTTGTAGGCAGGGTTGTCTGGATGTGGAGAGAATTTTAAACTCAACAATGATGAAATATTATAAATGTGTGCAGGCCTTCTTTTTCGTGAAAGTTTAAATAAGACAGAATTCAATGTATTTTTCCCTCGTCCTTATGCAAAAATACACTTTATCAATGAAACAGGTGAGAAAGATATCGCTTTATGGGGGCTAAGAAACGAAAAAGAAAAAGAAGAATTAAAAGTTGATTTGCCAATCACTGGTTGGGCTAAAATTGAGAGTATTAAGAAAGGCTATTGGAATAAATTTAACCCACAAAAAGTTTATATCCCTGCAATTAAATTTATGGAAAAAGATAGTCAAAAAAAATCTCATTGGTTTGAATTGAAAGATAACGAGTTTATTTTAGCTCTTTTAGTAAAACAGAATAATATTAAAGTTTGTTATATAATAACTAAACCAGCTCCCGAAAAATACAAATTTATCCACGATAGATGGGTACTAATAACTAGTAAAACTGCTTTTTTGAAAGAGTTATAATATTATGTTTAGGATGTAAGATGGATAGGGTGAACAAAATTGATAATTTTGAATATATTTCTGATAGCGAGTATTTTTGTTGTGATGGAAAAAAGAGAGACATATTTCAGAAGTTAGAGCTTTTTACTATGGAGAGAAGGAAAGGTGTGGTGGTCAGTCAGTGAGTAGTTTTTAAAGAATATCTAACAAACTGCTAACAAAAATTGATTTCAATTGACAGTTTTTGACAGATTTTTACAGTTGACTAGACAGATGAAAAATAGTAGAAATGCTTGAAAATCCAATAAATTCTTATTTTTGGGCGGTTAGCTCAACAGGATAGAGCACGGGTCTCCGGAACCCGGTGTGGGAGTTCGAGTCTCCCACCGCCCGTGTCTAAGTTTTTTCTTTCTTTTTGGGACAAAAGGCATATATTAAGTAAAAATACATACATGTGAGTAGAAGATGATATATTTTATTTTATTTCTCATATTTTTTTTTGGGTTTATGATATTTTGTTTTATCAATGGCTGTAATATTGGTCGTAGGAAATATTATTGCGAAACTTGTGAGGGGCAAACTTTCCATAAAGAGCTTTATTGTGAATGTGAAAAAAATAGTGATAGAAGAAAGCTGATTGTTGAATGTGAGAAGTGTAAATCGAAACATGTTATTTATCTATAAATCCCATAAGTAAAGATTGGTTTCTTCATCATAAACTCTGTTTATAGTTTTACCTTCGTATTCAATAATGTCTATTTCACATGCATATACAATGGTATTTGGCAATAAATGTCCTCCCACAACAGAATAATCGCTCCTTGCTAATGATACGTGAATGTGAGCAAAAGGTTTATTCTCTTTTAATGAAATATTACCTTTTAAACTGACAATTTCCATAGCTTCATCGAAGTGAAAATTTTCGTATTCCTTTTTTTTCTGATTAAAGTATGCAATGTTAGCTTTTTTTACAGCGCCAATACCTATGATAAGACCTGTTTCTATTGAATTTTTATCAATAATATTCATTATAGAATAATACAAATCATCACCTTTTTTTAACTTGGTTCTGAATATATTTTTTACTTTGTAATTTCTCATAAATGCCTCACTACTATTTATTGACAGAGTTATTAAACTGTCATATAAAGCAAAATATTTGATATATTATAGCATAAAATTTTTAAATGGGGGCAAATTTTGTTTAAAAAGGTAAAAGGGTTCAGAGATATTTTTGGCAAAGATACCTTTTATTGGCAGATGGTTGAAGATAGATTTAAAAGTTTTTTTTCGAAGTTTGGTTATGAAGAGATTAAAATTCCGATTTTAGAACGTACGGATTTGTTTGTGAGAGGTATAGGAGAAACCACCGATATTGTTGAAAAGGAGATGTTTACATTCCAAGATAGAGATGGCACATACCTATCTTTGAGACCTGAAGGGACTGCTCCTGTAGTGAGAAGTTTTATTGAAAATAAGCTATATGAGCCACCTTCAATTAGGAAATATTATTATTATGGTCCGATGTTTAGAAGAGAAAGGCCTCAAAAGGGTAGATTTAGACAATTTTATCAAGTGGGGATAGAAGCATTTGGATCAGTTTCTCCGTTACTTGATGCTGAAGTTATTTATATCCTTTATAGTTTTTTAAATAGCTTTGGAATCAATGAATATTTAAGAATGGAGATTAATTCTATCGGTTGCCCTGAATGTAGACCAAATTATAGAGAGAAACTTGTAGAATATTTAGAAAAATATAAAAGTGATTTGTGTAAAGATTGTAACAATAGATTGGGCAGAAACCCTTTAAGAATTCTTGATTGTAAAGTGGAATCTTGTAAGGATATTGTAAAAGATGCACCTTTGATTTTAGATTATTTATGCAATGATTGTGCCGGGCATTTTGAAAAATTGAAAGAATATCTAGATGATTTTGGAGTGGAATTTGTAGTAAATCCCAAGATCGTTAGAGGCCTTGATTATTATGTGAAGACTGCATTTGAAATGGTAACGGATAAACTGGGAGCTTCATCAGCAGTAGGAGCTGGTGGAAGGTATGATGGTTTAATAAAAGCACTCGGTGGACCTGATATCCCAGGGATCGGGTTTGCAATTGGTGTGGATAGACTTGTGGAACTTATTAAAATTAAACAGGATGTGGAATACAGGTTGATCGATTGTTATGTAATCACTTTTGATGAGTATGTTAAGCAAGCTGTTTCGTTGGTAAATCTTCTTAGAAATGAAGGTTTTAATGTTACTCTAGGATATGATTTGGGGAGTATAAAGTCAGAAATGAAAAAGGCTAACCGTTTAGGTGCCAAGACAGTATTGATAATTGGTGAAGATGAAGTGAAAAATGGTGTGATTACTCTCAAAAATATGGATAGTGGAGAGCAATTGCAAGTAACAAATGATGAGTTGTTAAATAGATTGAAAAAAATAATAAATTAAGGAGGCATAGAGTGCTTGAGAATCTTGGTAGTTGGAGAAGGACCCATACTTGTGGTGAGTTAAATTTAGATAACTTAGGTGAAGAAGTCATCTTAATGGGATGGGTGCAAAGAAGAAGAGATCACGGTGGTGTTATATTTGTAGATTTAAGGGATAGAGAAGGTATCACTCAAGTGGTTTTTAACCCTGAGTACAATAAAGAGGCTCATGAAAAGGCGGAAAGTTTAAGAAGTGAGTATGTATTGGCTGTGAAAGGTATTGTGAGTAAACGTCCTGAGGGAACAGAAAACCTTAAGCTGAAAACTGGTGAAATCGAGGTAATGGTTAAGGAGTTGAAAATTTTAAATGAATCAAAAGTGCTTCCTTTTACCATTGATGAATACTCCAATGTGGGTGAAGATATAAGATTAAAGTACAGATATCTTGATTTAAGAAGAAAACCGTTACAGAAAAATATAATTTTAAGACACAATTTGGTTAGAACCATTAGGGAATTTTTGTATAAAAAAGGGTTTCTTGATATTGAAACACCATTCTTGACAAAAAGTACTCCTGAGGGTGCAAGGGATTATCTTGTACCAAGTAGAGTTAATCCTGGCAAATTTTACGCGCTTCCTCAATCTCCTCAGATGTTTAAGCAGTTACTCATGGTATCCGGTTTTGATAAATACTTTCAGATTGTTAAATGTTTTAGGGATGAAGATTTAAGGGCAGACAGGCAACCTGAATTTACTCAGCTTGATATGGAGATGTCTTTTATTGATAGAGACGATTTGATGAATCTTATAGAAGAGATGTTTGTCGAAATATTTGATAAAGTTTTAGGTTTAAAGCTAGAAAGACCTTTTCCGAAAATGAGTTATAAGGAAGCAATGGAAAAATACGGACATGATGCACCTGATACAAGGTTTGAGATGTTTTTAAAAACCATTAATGATATAATTTCAGATTGTGATTTTAGAGTTTTTGCTGAAGCTGTAAAAGCCGGCGGAGTTGTAAAGGCTATTAATGCCAAAGGCGGGGCAAAGTTTTCTAGAAAAGAGATTGATGAGCTTACTGATTTTGTTTGTAGTTTGGGAGCTAAAGGTCTTGCATACATCAAGGTAAACGAAGATGGCTTACAATCACCTATTATAAAGTTTTTGGGCGAGGAAATTACTAATAAGATTTTAAAAGAAATGGATGCAGAGCCAGGGGATATAATTTTCTTTGGTGCCGGAGATGAGAAAACTGTTAACTTATATATGTCCAAATTGCGTTTACTTCTTGGTAAAAAGCTGGGGTTAATTGATGAAGAGAAATACAGTTTTGTATGGGTGCTTGATTTTCCTCTTCTTGAATGGGATGAAGAAGAAAAAAGATATGTGGCTATGCATCACCCATTTACATCTCCTGTGGATGAAGATATTCCGCTTTTTGATACTGATCCCGGTAAAATCAGGGCAAAGGCCTATGATTTGGTATTAAACGGTTCTGAAATTGGCGGAGGTAGTATAAGGATTCACAGAAGTGATGTTCAGGAAAAGATGTTTTCAGTATTAGGGTTAACTCCAGAGGAGAGAGAATATAAATTTGGATTTTTCATAGAAGCTTTGAAATATGGGACCCCACCACATGGTGGTATAGCTTTTGGAATTGATAGAATAGCATCAATTTTTGCAAAGGCTGACTCTATAAGGGATGTTATAGCATTTCCTAAGACTCAAAAGGCTACGGATTTGATGTGTGAGGCTCCAAGCTTTGTGGATGAAAAGCAGTTAAAAGAGCTATTTATTAAAGTGGATTTACCAGAGGATATGTTAAAATAAAAGAAATAATGTTTTGTAGGTTTGACATTTGTTAACTTATATGATAGTATTAAGAAAAAACTCAGGAGGAATTTATTATGAGATATGCTAAGTTGTTTTTACTGCTTGTGTTGGCAACTGCGTTTCTTTTTGCTTGTGCAAAACCACCAATGAAAAAATATAATGATGCCCAAAAATCTGTAAATGAAGCTTGGGCTGTTGATGCTGATAAGTGTGCACCTAAAGAATATAAAGCAGCTCAGAAAGCTTTTGAAGAGGCACAAAAAGAGCTGGAGGAAGCTAAAAATCACACATTTAAAGGTAAGTATTATGACAGAGCTGAAGCAAAATTAGAGGAAGCAAAAGCAAAGGCTGAAAAAGCAAAGAAAGTTGCTCAGAAGAGAAGAGAGGCTGCTGATAAAGTTGGTAAAGAGTTGGATGAATTGAGAGATGAAATTGACGCTATTAAAGATGATGCAAAAAAATATGATCCTGTAACATTTGCTGAAGTGGAAGATTTATATGAAAAAGCTCAAAAAGCTGTAGATGATTGTGAGCCTGGGAAAGCTAATATGTTGAGAGCTCAGATTGAAGGGAAGTTGGATAAGATAAAAGAAAATATTGCTATTGCTAAGGCAGAAGAGATGAAAAAAGCTATGAAACAAAAAGAAATGGCTAAAATTGAAAAATATACAGTAGTTAAAGGTGATTGTCTTTGGAAAATTTCAGAGCTTAAATATATGAATCCTTTTATGTGGCCTCTTATTTACTGGACAAACAAAGATATGATTAAAGATCCTGATTTAATTTATCCTGGACAAGTTTTTAAAATTAGAAAAGATATTGCAAATAATGAGAAAGATAAAGCAATAAATTTTGCTAAAAATAGAGGCCCTTGGTCTCTTTTTGATGGTAAATAATTAAGTAGTATATAATTATTAGTTGTTTGAAAATTAGATTGATATCTCCGAGTGTATAAACCTAAGGCTTAGGCTATGGTTTATACGCCGGCTGGGCAGTTGCCCCCAGGGTATAAGTGGAAACACTTATGCCTCCCGACTTGGAAAGGAGATACTGGTGTGAAAATAAAGCCGGTTATCCTGGGTGGGGGTAACCGGCTTTTTTATTGTCAAGGAGGTTATGGTGTTTAGAAAGGTAAAAGTAGAAGATGCTGTGGGTTTTAGATTAGCCCATGATATTACGGAAGTTAATTTGGAAAAAAAGTTTAAAGGGGTGGCATTTAAAAGAGGATATTTGATAAAAAAGGAGGATATTGAGCGCTTAAAATCACTGGGTAAATACTATGTATTTGTATTGGATGAAATAAATGCTACTGATTTTGTTCATGAAGATGATGCTGCCACTGAGCTAGCTCCTTATATAGCAGGTGAAAATATTTTCTACGATGAGCAACCATCGGAAGGTAAAATTAATTTTTATGCAACTACTCACGGGTTGTTAAAAATTGACAAACAAAGAGTTATTTCGATAAACAAATTAAAAATACCCTCATTGCCCACTAAGCATTCCAATATCCCGGTTAAGAAAGGGGATACAGTTGCTGCTTTTCGTATTATTCCGCTTTATTGTGAAAAGGAACTAGTTGCAGAGGTAAAAAAGATACTTAGTTCACCTGCTATTAAAGTAGTTCCATATAAGCTTAAAAGTGCCGGAATAATAGTGACAGGAAATGAAATTTATAATGGAAAGATAAAAGATAAATTTTATCCCTTGATGGAATCAAAATTAAAAGAATATGGTTTGAAGATAACCGATACATCTATTTTACCTGATGATAAAGAAATTATAACGGCAGAGATTAAGATATTTCTAAAAAAAGTTGATATTCTCTTTATTACAGGTGGAACATCAGTTGATCCTGATGATAACACGAAACTGGCTATAAAAGAAGCCGGTGTGAATATCGTACAGGAAGGAAATCCTATACAACCTGGAAATAACTTTACTATTGGTTATTTTGATGACATACCTGTATGTGCAGTTCCTGCGGCAGCTTTATATTATAGAGCTACAGCATTGGATATTTTTCTGCCTAGATTGTTAGCTGGAGAACAAATTACAGCAGACGAAATCGCAGAGTACAGTGTTGGTGGGTTATGTCATTTTTGTAAAGTTTGTGTTTTTCCAGTTTGTCCTTTTGGAAAGGTGTGATGATAGAAGTTAAGATAAATAAAAGATTTAGAAAAAAATCTTTTTATTATGATTTTAAGTCTGACAAAAATAAAATTGTTGTTTTCGGTCCAAGTGGTGCCGGTAAATCCAATTTGGTTAAAATGATAGCAGGATTTTACCCACCTGATGAAGGAATTATTGTTGTAAACAAAACCGTTTTCTTTAAAAAAGGTGAAACAGATTTAGCTGTTAATAAAAGAAAAGTGGGTTATTTGCCGCAGGAATATACACTTTTCCCTCACCTAACAGTAAAGGAAAATATTTTATACGGTGTGAAAGTATGCAACGCAGAGTTTGATAAAAATTTATTTTCTTTTTTAGTAGATACATTAGAAATTGGAGAATACCTTGATTATTATCCCGATGTACTATCCGGAGGTCAAAAACAGAGGGTGGCAATAGCTCGTGCGTTCATGGTTAAACCTAAAATATTTATATTTGACGAGCCATTTTCCTCTTTGGATAAGCCCATAAAAGAAAGGTTGATTGATGTAATAAATTATTTGTTGGATATCATAGAGATACCAGCCATTTTTATTACTCATGATATTGATGATTCTTATCTTTTAGGGGAAGATGTAGTTATTATCAAGGATGGCAGGGTAATAGAATATGGCAGTAAAAATGTGATATTTGATAATCCAAGCTATGTTGAGACTGCCGGTTTGGTGAATTTTAAAAATATCTGGGAAGTGGATCAACTGGAGGAAAATCTAGCTACCATCAAAGGCGTCAAATTAGAGATAAGTAATGTTTTAGAGAATGCCACATTTTTAGGCATTAGACCTGAAAATGTGATGATTTTAAGAAAAGGGGATAATAACAGAAAAGAGAATATTTTGGATGTTACTGTAAAGAGTATCAAGAAGATGAGTGGTTATTACGAAATTTTAGTAACACATTGTAAGTTACCAGAAATAGTTATAAAGCTACCTGAGCATGCTTTTAAGAAACTGGAACCTACATTGGGAAAAGATGTAAAAATTTCATTGAAAAAGGAATCATTAATTCTTATGAGGAGGTATGAGTCATGATAAAAAAGATTATTTTCATGATTTTAGTTTTACCAAGTTTAGTATTTTCATATGATATTTATTTTTATGTTGCTGCATCGATGACAAAACCTGCCAAAGAGGTTGTTCAAAAGTTCAATATTCAATCAAAAGATGATCAAGTTATTTTAATAACAGGTGGTTCGGGGCAACTATTGAATAAAATAGTTTTTTCTAAAAAAGGTGATATTTATTTGCCAGCATCAAAATCTTTTAAAGAGAAAGCAGAAAAAGCAGGAATCGTACTGGAAACGACCAATTTTCTTTATCAAACTCCTGTGTTCGGTTTATCAAAGTCAGGAGAAAATAAAATCAAGTCATTTGAAGATCTGGCATTTAAAAAAGTAAGAATTGCGTTGGGTAATCCTAAAACAATGGCTTTGGGCAGAATTTATGAAAATATCAAGGCTAAAATGCCTGAAAATTTGGTTAGCGGTATTGATAAGAATATGGCGGTTTTAGCTGTAAATGTATCACAAATAGTAAATTATTTGAAAACAAACAGTGTTGATGCAGGGATAATTTTTGATTCTGTAGCCAGGGTAAATGATTTTAAGTATATAAATTTTCCAGATGGTTATGCAGTAAAAGATGTGGCAAGTATCAATTTGTTAAAATTTAGCAAAAATGTGGATAAAACTAAATCCTTTATTAGTTTTTTAATAAAGAATAAAGATATTTTTAAAAAATATGGGTTTGAAGTAATAGAAAAATGAAGTTTACTAGGATAGCTGGTTTAATTACATTTATTTTGTTTTTGTTAATTTTGGTATTGATACTTTTTTCTTTAAAAGAAATTTCACTTTTGCAATTAAAAGAAATAATTGCTGATAAAGAGTTTTTGAATGCAGTAACTTTTGGCTTTTTAACAGCTTCTGTTGCAACGCTGTTTTCATCTTTTTTTGGAATACCTGCCGGATACTATCTTGCAAGACATAGAAAAGGGGTTGCTAATTTTTTTGATATTTTTTTTGATGTACCTCTGATAATTCCACCATTAGTGGTTGGGGTATTAATACTCAATTTTTTTAATTCAGCGCTGTTGAATAAATTTTTTAATGTAATTTTTACCTTTAAAGGTGCCGTAATAGCACAATTTTTTATCTCTTTCCCTTTTACTTTAAAATCAGCAAAGAGTGCTTTTGAATTAGTGCCTCCCATTTATGAGAGGATTGCAATGACTTTAGGGGCTGGATATTTTAGATCATTTTATGATACAACATTTAAGCTTGCATTGAAGAGTATTCTTGCCGGGGTTATGCTTAGTTGGCTTAGGAGTTTTGGAGAGTTTGGTGCTACTTTAATGGTAGCCGGTGGTATCCCTGGGAAAACTGAAAATGTCCCCATTAATATTTATTTGAATATGACAGAGGGGAATTTTCAAAAGGGTATTGCAGCCAGTATGTTGACAATTATTCTTGCGTATTTTGTTATTATGGTTGTAAAAACAATATTTAGATATAGAAGGTGGAATGATGCTTAATTTTGAGGTAGCAAAAGAGATTATTTTAAGTAATGCAGAAACTTTACCTGAAATGACTATCAGTGTGAACGAAAGTTTTGGTTTTGTTTTGTCTGAAGATATTATAACGGATAGGGATTTTCCGGATACAAAAAAGAGTGCGGTGGATGGTTTTGCAGTTAAACTTTCTGATGGAAATCAGTATAAGATTGTGAGAACCATTGCTCCTGGAGAATTGGTTGAACTAAGACTTGAAAAAGGGGAGACTGTTTTCGTAATGACGGGAGCTGTTGTACCTGATGATGCGGATGCCGTTGTAAGAGTGGAGGATTGCGAGGTTAAAGGTGATTGGCTTACTGTTCATTGTTCTGTAAGAATTGGTGATAATATAAATCAGGTAGGTGAAGAGAAAAGGGCAGGTGAAAAAGTTATAGAGAAGGGTAGTATAATAGATGAAAGAGTTTATCCTGTTCTTTTCTATCTTGGATTAAAAAAGGTAAAAGTGTTTAAAAAGCCTAAAGTGGGAATTTTTACTACAGGTGATGAACTACTTGATATCGGGAGTGAGTATAAAAAAGGGTTTGTATTCAATACGAACAGATATATTGTGGAATCAGTTTTGAGAAAATTAAATATTCCGTTTGAGTATTATGGGAACGTTAAAGATGATGAAATTGCCGTTTCACGCGCTTTAAAAGAGATGAGTGAAAAATACGATGTGTTGATTAGCTCAGGTGGAATTTCAATGGGTAAATATGATTATATTAAGAAGATATTGAATGAGGAGAGTTATGAAATTTTGGTTAATAAAACGAGGATAAAGCCTGGTAGTCCGTTGATGGTGGCAAAAAATAAAAAATGTGTAATTTTTGGTATGCCTGGTTATCCTGCTGCATTTTTTACTAATTTAGTTCTTTATTTTTTACCTTACATAAAAAAGGTTACCGGTAAAAAGGATTATGATCATAATTTTGTAAAGGTGGAGTTGGGCTCAGACATGCATTCAAGGGAAAAGAGTGATTATTTTAACAGAGCAAATATTATGTTGGAAAATGGAAAATATATAGCTTATGATTTGGATTCGCAAAAAACTTCTCATTTTATAAATTTTGTAAACTGTAACGGTTTAGTAAGAATACCGCAAGGTGTGGGCAATGTGGAAAAAGGATATATAGCTGAAGCAATTTTGTTTGAAAAGGAGATGAAATGAAATTTGTTTTTGGCCCTGTTCCTTCCAGGAGATTGGGTGCTTCTCTTGGTGTTAATCTTGTTCCCCATAAAATCTGTTCCTTTGATTGTATTTATTGTGAAGTTGGCAAAACAACTGAATTAACATCTGAAAGAAGACGTTTTTTTAAGCCGGAGGACTTGTTAAAAGAATTTAAAATTAAATATGAAAAAAGAAAAGATAAAGTTGATGTTGTCACTTTCACTGGGGCAGGTGAGCCCACTTTGAATATTGATTTGGGTTATCTTGCTGAAAAAATTAAGGAAATAATTGATAAACCGCTAGCAATTTTGACGAATAGCAGTTTGATTATGAGGGATGATGTAAGGCGTGAGTTGATGAATTTTGATATTGTTGTGCCAAGCTTAGATGCTGTAACTGATAAAACTTTTGCAGAAGTTAATAAGCCTGTAGAAGGTATAAAAATTAATGATATTATTGCAGGCTTAAAACAGTTTTGTACTGAATTTAAGGGTGAAGTTTATATAGAAGTGTTGTTAGTAAAAGGTGTCAATGATTCAAATGAAGATTTGCAACGGCTAACTGAGGTTTTAAAGGATATAGAATATACAAAAGTTCAGTTAAATACAGTGTTTAGACCGACTGCGTATAAAGGTGTTGTTGGTCTTAGTGAAAAGGAGCTTTTGGAAAAGGCTCTATTTTTAAGCAAAAATGGTGTTAGAGTTGAGCCTGTGGGGAATTATGTAAAAAAATTAAATAATGAAGGAGAGAATATTGTTGAAGATGTTGTGGAGCTTTTAAAGATGCGTCCATGCACTGAAGAAGATTTGATTTTATTGTTTGGGACTGCTAAAATTAAAGAAGTAGTTGAGAGACTTATAGAGAAAGATATGATTGTTGAAAAAGAGCATGATGGTGAGTTATTTTATTTTAAAAAGTAGATTTTAATTTTGCATAGAAAGCATCTGATTTAGAGTGGCTATAAATAAGGAGGTTGTTATGATTTCAAAAAGAATGGCAGAAGCTTTAAACAAACAGCTCAACAATGAAATGTTTTCTGCATATCTTTATCTTTCAATGTCAGCTTATAGTGAGCATATTGGATTAAAAGGGTTTGCGAACTGGTTTTATGTTCAATATCAAGAAGAGATGGTTCATGCTATGAAATTTTATAAATATATCCTTGACCAGGGTGAAATGGTAAGACTTATGCAGATTGAACAACCAGAACAGGAGTTTGAATCTCCTTTAGATATGTTTGAGAAAACTTTAGAGCATGAAAGATTTATTACAAAATGTATAAATGAACTTGTAGATATTGCGATTCAGGAAAAAGATTATGCGACTCATACTTTTCTCCAGTGGTTTATTACAGAACAAGTTGAAGAGGAAGCAAGTGCTAGTGAAATTCTTGATCAACTTAAACTTGTTCAAAATTCTGGTAATGGGTTATTCATGATTGATAAAGATTTGGCTCAGAGGACTTTTAATGCTACCGATCTTGCGGGGTAATTTGTTATACATGAAAATTTTCCCTGCCATTAGCGGGTTTGTCCGGGTTGAGCAGAGTATATCTGTTTTTGGCAGATGTGTAAAATAAAAAAATGAAGCGTAACCTCAAAAGTAAAATAACTGGCGTCACCCCATTTTTTTAAAAGCAGTAGAAATATTTTTATGGTTATTAATTAGTTAATCTGAAATAAATTGAGGAAAAACATTTTTCTCATTCTCGCTCTACATCCAGTAGAAGCTCCGAGGCAAATACCTCTAAAACCGCCGTCCGTGGCGGTTTTATGGGCATTTGAACCCAAAAAATGTATTTCCTCAATTTTGTGTGAATAGGGTTATTTGTAAAAAATGGGGTGACTCCAGGTAAAATAATGTTTGACATTGATGTTTAATTTTGATAAAGGGAAACTATGAATTGCGAATTATTAACCAATATTTCTAATAAAACCTTCTTTGATCTATCTAACAGCTTTTTCTTTTACTTTTTTTATAGCAAGTGGAGGAGTGCCGCCTGTTGAGGCCAGTGAAGGTGTAATTGTATATAAAGGCCACAGGCGGCAAAACCGCTTGTGGCCTTTTTTTTTAGAAAATTTTGGAGGTTGTTATGATAGTGGTTATGAAGATTGGAGCAACAAAGGAGCAGCTTGAAGATGTTTGTAAAAAAGCTGAGGAGCTAGGTTTTTCTCCACATGTAATTTATGGTAAAGAGAGAAATGTAGTTGGTTTAGTGGGGATTGGGGGTAAAAGGGATGAAATTGGAATTGTAGAGGATTTGCCAGGAGTTGATAGGGTTGTACCTATTACAAAGCCATACAAGCTTGCTAGCAAGGAGGTAAAACAGGAGACAACCATTGTAGACGTAAAAGGTGTTGGGATTGGTGGAGAAGAGATTGTGGTGATTGCTGGTCCATGCTCAGTTGAGAGTGAAGAACAGATAATTAAAACAGCAGAATATGTGAAAGCTGCTGGAGCTAAAATACTTCGGGGTGGTGCTTTTAAACCGAGGACAAGTCCATATTCATTTCAGGGTTTAGGAGAAACTGGTTTAAAATATTTAGCAAAAGCAAGAGAAGTTACAGGATTGCCAATTGTAACCGAAGTAGTTAATCCCAGAGATGTTGACGTGGTATACAAATACACTGACATGTTTCAGGTTGGTGCAAGAAATGTTCAAAACTTTGCATTATTAAAGCTTCTTGGACAGACTGATAAACCGGTTCTTTTAAAAAGAGGAATGGCCACTACAATTGAAGAGTTTTTGATGTCAGCAGAATATATTTTATCTGAGGGGAATAAAAACGTTGTACTTTGTGAAAGGGGGATAAGAACGTTTGAAACAGCAACAAGAAATACACTTGATATAAGCTGTGTTCCTGTGGTTAAAGAGAAGTCTCATTTACCTATTATAATTGATCCTTCTCATGCATCTGGACACTGGCATTATGTTCCTGCATTGTCAAAGGCTGCCATTGCGGTGGGAGCTGATGGCTTGATAATTGAAGTTCATCCAGATCCAGAAAACGCATTAAGTGATGGGGCCCAATCTTTAAAACCGGACATTTTTTTGAGGTTGATGGGAGAATTAAAAAGTGTGGCTTTAGCTGTAGGTAGATACATGCATTAAAATTTTAGGGGATTGAGTTCCCCTTTTTCTTTTCTAAATTTTTCTTGTAAAAACTTTTTTATCATTTTAAAATTAGTTTATGATTAAACGTGTGTTTTTTATTCTAATTTTTTATGTTTCTTTTGTTTATGCATTAGGTGTTTATATTAATGAAACGGAATTTTCTGTAATAATAAAATTTACATCGTTAAAAGAGTATTTTGAAGTTGTTGAAAAAACTGATGATAAAATAATTTTGATTTTGAAGAGAAATATTTCATTTGAACCTATTGAAAAACCAAAAAATAAATTGTTAAAGGATATTAAAGGTGTTGATAATAAAATTATTATTACGTTAAAAACAGAGGTGGATTACTTTTTAAAAAAAGATGATAAGGATATTTATCTTTTTATTACACCAAAGAAAAAAATTGCTGACCTAAATTTAAAATCTCCAATTGAAAAACCTATATTAAAAACAAAAAGTAAAAAAATAAAAGATGATGTGGCTGAAAAAATATTAGCTGAAGTGGAAAGTGAAATTGATAATGGGTTGTACGATAGTGCTATAAACAAACTTCTTGATTTGATTGCAAAACATGAGAATGATTTTTATGCGCAAGAAGCTTATTACAAGTTAGGGATGCTCTATTACAAATTAGGAGAAAATGATCCCAAAAATTATCTACGGGCTGCCGATTATCTTTCAGATTTTGCCTCAAAATTCCCTGATAATTATAGAGCTTCTGATGCACTTTATTATTCTGCACTCAGTAAAGAAAAAGCTGGTATGTATTTTGAAGCAATTTTTGATTATAAAGCTATAATCGTAGCATATCCTGAGACTCTTTTTGCTAAAAAAAGTTATATGAGAATTGTCTCTATTTATGAAAATATTGGGCAGTATGATAAAGCTATTAATGCCCTGAAAGAATATTCTGATAAATTTAAAGATAAATCTATAAATGTGCTAGCAAGAATTGGTAAGCTTTATGCGATGTTAAAAGACTATGAATTAGCTAGAGAGTACTTTTTAAAAGTAATAAATACTAAAGATGATCTGTTAAAGCTTGGTGCGGACACTTTGTTTGCAATAGCAAAAACTTTTGAAATAAAAGGGGATGAAGATTATGCCCTATCAATATACGCTAAGGTTTATAATATTTATCCGGACAGTAAATATGCAGATATTGCGATGTATAATTCAGCACTTTTATTAGAAAAAATAGGGAAGGAAAAACTTGCAAATAGTTTGTTGTTAGAATGTAGAAAAAAATATTCAAAACGCATTGGTGGACAGAAGGCTGCAATACATTATGTCGAAAAATATTTAGACGAGAATGCTACTGAGTATTGGATAGATTTTTTAATGGATGTGTTAGATTCTTCCCTTGACGTAAATCTTACTGCAAAGGCTAATAGATTAATAATTCAGTCATATTTTAGGGAAAAGAGATATGATGAAGCTTTGGAAAAAATAAGTGAGTTTGAATCAAAATATTTTGATACACCTGAGCTTAATAATGTATATGATATAAAACAGAAAATTTTTCTTAATTTTGCAAAAAATTATTTAAAAGAGGGCAAATATCAACAAAGCATTGATTATATAAACAAGTTGATTACAGAGTTTCCTGAGACAAAATATTTGGATGAAGCTGAAAAGTTGGCTGAAAGTATTTCGCTTATTAAGGTAAGAGAGTTATATGAAAAGGGTAATTATGAAAATGTTATGAAAAAGATACAAGAATATATGGTAAATCATAAGAAAATTTATTTTAAAAAGAGTTGGGATGATATACTTGAGAACTCATATTATCATTATATAAAAAAGCTAATTGAACAAAATGTTAACGAAAAAGCTGCAACATTGTGTAAGGAGTATTTGATATATTTTCCTAAAGGAAAATATAAGAATGAGTTTTTATCATTTCTTACAGATTATTTTATTAATGAAATTTTACAATATATTAAAAAAGGTAATTATGCTAGTGGCATAACATTTTATATTAAAAATAATAGTTGGATTAAGCTATTAGAAAATAAAAATAATGTTGCCATTATAAAAGGGTATTTGGCATTTTGTTATTTTAAACTGGGTGATTTTGAGGAAGCGAAACATCTGTATGACGAAATAAAAAATTATAATTTTTCTATTGTTAATGTGCTGGGAATACTTTTTGGTGAAAAGATCACGGATGAAAATGTAAACAAACTGAGTGATGAGGACCTGAAAATAATATTTGATGAACTTAAGATTTCAAAGAAAGATGATGCTTATAAAATTTTGAAATTGTTTAGGAAAAATCCTATTTTGAAATACAGATTAATGTATGAGCTTGTAAATACCTTCGAAAAAGAAAGGAAAAGAGCTGAGCTTAAGAATATTTATAAAAACCTTGAGAATTTGAATTTAATAAAGGAATTCAAGGAAATATTATTAGATAGAGGGATGATTGCTTTTGAAGAAGGTGATTATAAGTTAGCTATTAAACTTTTTGAAAAATTTATTTTTCAAAATAAGGATTATAGCGAAATGGATAAAGTATATTATTTTCTTGGAAAATCGTATTTAAAAATGGGGGATGATAAAGCTAAAAAGTTTTATAATAAACTCATACAAAATTACCCTACCAGTTTTTATACTAAATTAGCAGAAAAAGAGTTGAAGGAGTTAAATTGGCTAAAGAGAGTAGAAGAAACGAAATAGAGCTCTTAAGTGAAGCTTTCCAAGCTTTCAATATTGCTACTGAAAAACTTCAAAATAGTTATGCTGCACTTAAAGAGGAAACTGAAAAATTGAGGAAAGAGATTGAAGAGAAAAACAAGCAGCTTGAAGAAATGTCTTCATTATTATCTTCGGTTTTGATGAGTGCAAACAGTGCCATTGTTGCATTGGATGATAATGGGAAAATAATAATATCAAATAGAAAGTTTGATGAATTATATAATTTTTATGGGGATAAATTCTTAGATTTTTTGATGAAAAATATGTCTAAAGGAATTTATGAGAAAGATTTTGAAAAAAGTGTGTTTAGAATCAGTGTGGGTAAATTTAATCATAATGGTTTAGATGGCTGGACATTTTCCATTGATGATATTACGGAATTTAAGGAGATGGAGAAGGAGCATAGAAGAGATGAACATTTAAAAGCAATGGGGGTGATGGCAGCCAATATAGCCCATGAAATAAGAAACCCCTTGGGTAGCATAGAACTGTTTGCTTCACTTCTTTCTAGGGATTTAAAAAATAATCTAGAAAAACGGTCACTGGCTGATTCAATTTTAAAAGGGGTAAAAAGCATTAATTCTACTATTTCAAATATACTACTGTTTTCTAAAGATGTTGTTGTAAAAATAGAGAAGCATTATCTTGCTGATATTATTGATGATGTGGTGTTATATCTCAGACATCTTATGATTGATAAAAATATTAATTTTATAAACAGAATAGATGAAGACAGTATGATTTACTGTGACAAGGAATTGATGAAGCAAGTTTTTATGAATCTAATTCATAATGCTATTGATGCTGTAGATGAGAATGGTAAGATTGAGTTGTATAATTTTTGTGATAAAGAATTTGATGTCATTGTGGTTGAAGATAATGGTTGTGGTATTGAGAAAGAGTTTTTAGATAAAATATTTATACCTTTTCATACTACAAAAACCAAAGGGACGGGGCTAGGTTTATCCATTGTTTATAAAATTATAAAAGCTCATAAAGGAAATATTTTTGTCGAAAGTGATGGTAAGAGCTATACTAAAATATTAATTAAATTAAAAAGAGGGGAAAATGTTTGGTGAAAAACATGTATTAGTGGTAGATGACGATGAAAATATGAGAAAAGGCTTGGAAGTAACTATTAAGCGGATGGGGATTAATGTTGATACTGCAATGGATGCTGCTGATGGTTTTGAGAAAGCAATGAAAAGAAGATATGATTTTATTATTTCAGATTTGAAAATGCCAAAAATTGACGGCTTATCTTTTTTTAAAATGTTAAAGAATGCTGGTATAGATGTACCAGTTTGTTTTATTACAGCTTATGCAACAGTAGAAACGGCTGTTGAAGCCTTAAAAATGGGGGCATTTGATTATATTGTAAAACCTTTTCCTCCTGAAGTGGTTGAAGAACTCATTATAAGAGGGTTAAATCTTGGAAAGCAAAAGGTTTCAAAGAATGACAATGAGCGTAAGGTAATTTATAAAAGCAAGTATATGGCTGAACTTTTTTCCATTGCAATGGATGTGGCAAAAAGTGAAGCAACTGTGTTAATTACTGGAGAATCAGGTACTGGTAAAGAAGTGCTTGCAAGATTCATTCATGAAAACAGCAGGAGGAAAAACAAGTCATTTGTAGCTATTAACTGTGCGGCTGTTCCTGAAAATCTTGTTGAAAGTGAGTTTTTTGGATATGAAAAAGGGGCTTTTACCGGTGCAGAGAAAAGAAAGCCTGGCAAGTTTGAGCTTGCAGATGGAGGGACTATTCTTCTTGATGAAATAGGGGAAGTGCCATTACATTTGCAGGCAAAACTACTACGAGTTTTGCAGGAAAAGGAGATTGAGAGACTTGGTGGAATAAAGCCTGTTTCTGTAGATGTAAGGATTATTGCGACTACAAATAGAGATTTAAAAGAAGAGGTGAATAAGGGTAACTTTCGAGAGGATTTGTACTATAGATTGAATGTAATAAATATTCATATTCCTCCACTTAGGGATAGAAAAGAGGATGTGCTTCATCTTGCTGAATTCTTTTTAGAAAAATATTCAAAGATAAATGGGAAAAAGTTTAAAGCTTTGAGTGATGAGGCAAAAAGAGTTCTTTTAGATTATGACTGGCCTGGTAATGTAAGGGAGTTAGAACATACTATTGAGCGTGCGGTTATTTTGAGTAAAGGAGAAAGGATTGAGCCAAAGGATTTATTTTTACATGGCCTTGTTTTTAATAATGATATTTGTGTTGATAAAAAGAAGTCGAATAATGAAATTATTGAGGAAGAGATTGTTAATTGTGTAGAAGATGATGAAGATAAAAAAATCTCATTTGAACTAAAAGGGAGAAGTATTGCAGATGTGGAAAGGGAACTAATTTTAAATACTCTAAAAGATGTTGGTGGAAATAGGACAAAAGCTGCTGAAATACTTGGTATAACAGTTAGAACATTGAGGAATAAATTAAATGAATATCGTGCTCAAGGTATAAATGTAGATGAATATCTTGGGAAAAATGATTAAATTTTACTCTTTTTAAAAATATCTTTTAAAAGAGGTATATCGTTAAATGGATTTAAATAAAACATTTATAGGTCGCCAACCTATATTAGATGAAAATAGTAAACTTGTTGGGTATGAATTATTGTTCAGAAAATCTGGAGATGCAACAAAAGCTGAGATAAATGACCCCTTTACGGCTATTATTGAAACCCTTGTTAATGCACTTGATTACTTTGGAATAGATGTACTAGTTGGAAATGGATATGGCTTTATAAATGTTAATAAAAGAGTTTTAATGTCGCCAATTATTGAGCTTTTACCTTCAAAGCGTTTTATTCTTGAAATTCTTGAAGATGTTACAATTGATAAAGAGTTGATTGAAAGATTAGAGGACTTAAGGTCGAATGGATATCTATTTGCTTTAGATGATTTTATTTTTAAACAATTCAATATTAATGCTTTGAAAAATGTGGAGCCTTTTATTGATATTATTAAAGTGGATCTTTTAAATATTAGTGAAGAAGAAATAATAAGGAATACAAAATATTTAAAGAAAACAAACTGCTTTCTTTTGGCAGAAAAGGTGGAAAATAGAGAACAATACGAACTCTGTAAATTCCTTGGTTATGATTATTTTCAAGGGTTTTACTTTGAAAAACCTGAGACTTTGGAAGCAAGAAAAATTGACCCACAGAGAATGGGAATTCTTAGATTAATTAACTTGATTAATAGAGATTCGAATATAAAAAAAATTGTAGATACATTCAATTTGTATCCAGATCTTAGTGTAAATTTATTAAAGTTTATTAATTCTGCAGCTTTTTATTTAAGAAATGAAGTAAAATCTATTCAGCATGCGATAAGTCTAATAGGTATGAAAAAACTTTTAAACTGGTTGATAATGCTAAGTTATGTTAGTAAAAATAACTTTGGACTTGATTCACCTCTTTTTCAGATGGTGGCTGTAAAGGCAAAAACAATGGAAATCTTATGTAGCGATTACCTTAAGAGAAGTGATTGCGATAGCGCTTTTTTAGCTGGCTTACTTTCAAATATAGATGTTCTTTTTTCTATGCCTAAAGAGAGGTTGTTGAATGAAATTTCTGTTTCAGAAGAGATAAAACGTGGTGTTTTACATTATGAAGGGTTTATAGGTGAGCTCTTAAAAATTGTCGAACAAAGTGATAAAGAAGAAGACATAACTGAGATTGAAAATAATTTAGGTTTGACGTTAGAACAGATTACTGATGCAAAACTGAAAAGTTATAAGTGGTTTTATACTCTTATAAGGGAATTGTAGTAACTTTTTTTTATCTAAAAATTTTTTGGTAGATGGCAAACTGCTTTGCCACTCTTGCTGTTCTCCTACCTCTGTTTATTGCAAAGTTTTCAGCTTCTTTTTCCCAATCTTCAAAAAATGGTATTGAATATTTATCCATGTAATATTTACATATATCAAGATATGTTTTTCTGCTGATTGGATAAAAACCAATTACGAGCCCAAATCTTGCATAAAGAGACATTGCTTCATTTATTTCATCTCTGTTATACGGAGTATCAGAATCGTAAGTTTTATCTTCAATGAGATGCCTCCTGTTAGACGTAGCTACAAACATAACATTTGGAGGGGTGGATTCGAGTCCACCCTCCATAATTGATTTGAATTTTCTGTAATAGATGTCTTGTTCATCAAAGGAAATATCATCAAAAAACAGGATAAATCTAAATTCTTTGAATGGACGAAGCGTTTTAAATAGCTTGAAAATTGTTTCAATTTTTTCTTGCGGAAACTCTATAACTCTCAATCCTCTTTCACTGTATTCGGTTAAAAGCATATTTATTAATGAGGACTTGCCACATCCTCTTTCACCCCAAAGAAGCATATTTAAAGAAATACCTTTTTCAATAAAAGATTCTATATTTTTTGTTGCAAAATGTATCTGATTATCGATTCCTATTAAATCTTTTCTTCTTACACTTTCTATAAAGTGTATTTCTTCAAGTTGTTGACCGTCCCATCTAAAGGCTGGGCAGTTTTTGAAAATATTCTCCACGCTTATAGCCTCATTGCAATTTCTTTTGCAAAATAAGTAAGGATTAAATCAGCCCCAGCTCTTTTTATTGAAATTAGGGACTCATATATAACTTTTTCATCTAGCCATCCTTTTTCTATAGCAGCTTTAAGCATGGAATACTCACCGCTGACGTTATAAGCAGCCACAGGTACGTTGAAATTATCCTTTATTTCTCTGATGATATCAAGGTAAGGAAGAGCTGGTTTTACCATAATTATGTCAGCCCCTTCCATCAGATCAAGTTCTGCTTCCCTTAATGCTTCTAGCCTATTGGGAGGATCCATTTGATAAGTTCTTCTATCCCCAAAAGCTGGTGTGCTTTCGGCAGCGTCTCTGAACGGTCCGTAAAAAGCTGATGCATATTTAACAGCATAACTCATAATAGGAATGTTATAAAAGCCGTTTTCATCAAGAATGTCTCTGATTGCAGCCACTCTTCCATCCATCATATCACTTGGAGCAACCATATCTGCTCCAGCTTTGGCATGGCTTAAAGCTTCAAGAGCTAAGTATTTCAGAGTTTCATCGTTATCCACATCCCCATCCTTTATGATACCACAATGTCCGTGACTGGTGTATTCGCACATGCAGACATCTGTAATTACCTGCAAAGTTTTAGTATTTTCTTTAATAGCTTTGATTGTTCTTTGAATAATCCCTTCATCGTTGTAGGCTTCACTACCCAATTCATCTTTGTGTTCAGGAATGCCGAATAGGATTACTCCAGGGATTCCAAGTTTTTCCGCTTCAATACATTCTTTAACGATATTATCAATGCTCATCTGAAATACACCTGGCATTGATGGGACTTCATTTTTTACATTTTCTTCTTCAACTACAAAAAGAGGATATATTAAATCATCTACACTTAGGTTTGTTTCCCTAATCATTCTTCTAATAGTTTCATTTCTTCTTAATCTTCTTCCTCTAATTGTCGGAAAACTCATAATATCCTCCTAGTTTTAGTTATTTTTTGAAAGAGATGAAATCAATTTTACCATCTCCTTAACAGTATATTTTTCAGGGTAGTATGATTTTATCCCTTCTTTTTCCAGAAACTTTGCGGTGGTTTTTCCTATTGAGATAATAGTGAGTAAATTTAAATTTATATTTTTTGCTTGCTTTAAAAAACTTCTTGCAGCCGACGGCGAAGCGAAGGTTACAGTATCAATATTGTTATTTATAACAAAGTTATCAATATATCCTTCTGGATAATTTTCTTCCACAGTTTTGTAAATATAGCAAATTTCTACTAGAGCTTTTCTTTGCTTTAGATAATTTTCTAAGAGGTCACTTCTAGCAGGGGTTGTGGGGATGAGGAAAAAATTATTTTTTATGTCCATATTGTCTAAAACTTTTATTAAGCCTTCGGCAGAAAATTCATCAGGTATTATATTGGGAATGATATCAAATTGTTTTAATAAAGAAGCCGTTTTTTCACCAACGGCAATTATATTTTTGAATTTTATTTTTTTTAAATTGTTTGCGAAATAAGTTACGGCATTTGTGCTTGTAAAAACGATAAAGTCGTAGTTGTTTGAAGAAACCGAATAATCCAAAGGGATAGTTTTTATCATAGGTAGTAAAAAAGGGTGAAAACCGGATTTGGACAATTCATTTATAAATTCTACCGACTGATTAGGCTGTCTTGTTATTAATACATTTTTAATTCTCTGTTTCATAGATCTCTTGAATTATTTTGTCTCCACCTTTATCAAGAATTGTTTGTGCTAGTTTTATTCCGAGTTTTTCAGCATCCTCTTTTTGACCGGTTATCTCTTCGTATAAAAATTTTGAGCCGTCTAAATTTGCAAGAAACCCTTTTATAAAAAGCTTATCTTTATCAAGCTTAGCATAGCAGCCTATTGGTACCTGACATCCACCTTCGAGAGTTTTAAGGAAAGCTCTTTCAGCTTTTGAGCAAATATTTGTTTCTTCATCATTTAGAAAGGAGAGGATATCGATAGTTTCTTTATCTTTTTCTCTAACTTCGATACCGAGAGTACCTTGGCAAACTGCGGGTATCATGAAATCATCGGTCAAGGTTTGTTTGATATGTTCTGTAAGTCCAAGTCTTTTTAAACCTGCTTTTGCAAGAATGATAGCATCAAATTCACCGCTTACAAGTTTTCTAATCCTTGTATCAACGTTACCTCTTAAATCTTTTATCTTTAAATGAGGATATTTTCTAAGAAGTTGAACCTTTCTTCTCAGACTACTTGTTCCAACCACTGCCCCATCAGGTAAACTATCAATACTGTCATATTTTACTGAGAGAAAAGCGTCAAAAGGTTCTTCTCTTTCAGGATGAATAAAAATATCAAGTCCTTCAGGAAGCTCTACAGGGACATCTTTCATTGAGTGTACTGCAAGGTCAATTGTACCTTTAAGTAGCTCCTGCTCTATTTCTTTTACAAAAAGCCCTTTACCACCTATTTTGGCTAGAGGAGTATCAAGAATTTTATCTCCGGTGGTTTTAATGATTTTTAATTCCACTTTGATACCGTGTTTCTCTTCAATCCTCGATTTAATATAGTTTGCCTGCCAGAGAGCAAGCTTACTACCTCTTGTGCCAATTACAATTTTTTCCATCGTCACTCCTTTATGTTAAATAAAATTTGTGCTGCTTCTGATATAGTATATTTTTCTTTTTCAATACTTTTGTTTTTAAGTACTGTGAGAGGGTTGTGCAAGATTTTATTCATATAAGATGTGAGAAGATAATCTATCTGTTTTTTCAAATCTGCATCTTCAATTTGGTTTTTTGAAAAGAATTTTTCAAGTTCTGTTTCTTTTATTTTTTCAAAATTTTGTCTAATTAATTTTATGGTTGGAACAATTTTTAGAGATTCAAGCCACTTGTTAAATTCTTCAACATAATACTCAATAAATTTCAGTGCCTTTTGTGCTTCTTTTTCTCTTTCTCTTTTATTTGCTTCAACTACATCTTTCAAATCATCAATATCATACACGTAAATATTGTCCAAATTTGAAATGTCTGGATCGATATCTCTTGGGACCGCAATATCAATGAAAAACATTGGAGAATATTTTCTTTTTTTCATTATATCTTTAATGTGTTGATATGTTACAATGTAGTTTGGAGCTCCTGTAGAACTTATGACGATATCGACCTTTGGTAAATAATTGATAAAACTGTCGAAAGGAATAGGTTCACCATTCACTTCATTTGCAAGAGTTACTGCTCTCTCAAAGGTTCGATTTGTCACATATATTTTATTGATATTTGAAGTTTGCAAATGCTTAGCAGCAAGTTCACACATTTCACCAGCACCAATTATTAGTGCTGTGTTATTTTTTAAATCACCAAATATTTTTTTTGCAAGCTCAACGGCAGCATAACTAACTGATACAGGATTTTCTGAAATAGCAGTATGAGTACGCACTTTTTTAGCTGTTTTTAAAGTAAATTGTTCAAGTTGTTTTAAATAGGTTCCAAACTTACCGTACAGTCTTGCTTGATTGAATGAATCTTTTACCTGTCCAAGAATTTGTGGTTCACCAAGAACTAGAGAATCAAGTCCACACGCTACCTTAAATAAATGTTTTAATGCTTCAGTTCCGCAGTAAACATATGTGTAATTTTTTAATTCCATTATATCAATACCGCTGCGTTCAGATAGTCTGTTGATAATTGCTTCAACATTACATAGGAAATCATCAGTAATAATGTAATATTCTACTCTATTGCATGTTGATATAATTAATGTTTCATAAATTCTTTCAGTTGATAGTAAAAGCGAATATTCTTTTTGAAGTTCGTCTTCTTTAAGACTTAGTTTTTCTCTAATTTCTACTGGTGCTGTATTGTGATTTAATCCTACTATGGCTAACTGCATCAGATTATCCTTTTAAAAATGTTATTACAGTAAAATAAGTGATAATTAGTGATATAAATCCAATTATGCTCCATAATGCACCACTTTTTGGGCTTAATCCCCTTATAAACTTTAGCAAAATAATGATGCCAAAAATAATCCATGAAATTAAAGCAAAAATTATTTTGGGATGTGTGGTAATAGATATATTTTGCAAACTTAGAGCCCACAGAAAACCACTGATTACACCAATTGTATAAAAGGCAAATCCGGAAAGTAGAGTTATGTTGTTTAATTTATTAATTGTTTCTAAAGGTGGGAATCTATTAAAAATCAAACCAAAATGTTTCCTTTTGATTTGTCTTTCTTGAAGGAAGTAAATTAGACCTGTTATTGCTGATAAAAAAAACAAAGAAGTACCAAATATTATGAAAGGAAGATGAATATAAAGCCAAAAATCTTTATTTGCTGTAGGAATACCAACAGTTTTCAATTTTAATATAGCTATTATTGAGCAAATAATGACAACAGGAGATATGAGAAGATAAAGTAAAGGTCTTTTGTACGTTAGATAAAGAATTATATAAATAATATTCATGGATAGCGCCATAAAAGTAAAAATTTCACCTATTGTATCAAAGGGGGAGTTGCTTTCAATATAAAAAAGATTGATAGTGAACGTAATATTAAAGAGTAACCCGATTAATATAAAAAGGTTTGTTATTTTAAAGAGGTTTTTATATCCTAAAAAGAAATAGAGCATTATATGCAAAAAGGCGAGTAAATAGAAAAGGAAAGCAATATCAAATAACATATTCTCCTCCAAATACTACAATCAAAATAACCATAAATTATTTATTATTACAAGCATAAAGTTTATATATCTAAAATAAATTTGTCAAAAAATTTATTGTTTAATTTATACTTATTTAGTATGGTTGTCCATAAAAATATGATGGGAAATTCGGTGAAAAGTTTAATTAAAAAAAGTTGGTCTATAAGTTGGCCAATGATTTTGATTATGTTTTTTGAGTTTATAATAAGTCTTACAGATGTATACATTGCCGGAAAGTTGGGTAAAGAATATCAAGCAGCTGTCGGTTTTGTGTCTCAAGTTTATTTTATTTTTATCGTGGTAGTTAACGCTATAACTATGGGGACTGTAGCTGTAGTTTCAAGAAAATGGGGTGAAAAAAACAGAGAGGAATTGGAAACAACTATTTCATCGGTTTTTACATTGGCTGTGGTTGCAGGAATTATTTTATCAACTTTGGGAGTTTTTTTTGCAAAAAATATAACTCTTAAAATCCCTATTGAGATTCATGTTAGAAAAATTGCAGCAGAATTTGCTTTTTTTTATTCATTTGGAATTGTTTTTCATTACTTACTGATTTTAAGTAATGGTGTATTAAGATCAATTAAGAGCGTAAAAAAATCTCTTCTTACTATGTTTATTGTAGCTGTTAGTAATGTTGCTCTCAATTTTTTCTTTGTATTTGCTACACCTATTGGTTTTAGGGGAGTGGCTCTTTCCACTGCAGTAAGTGTATTTATTGGGGCTTTAATAAATTATTTAAATTTGAAAACGTTGGTTAATAGATTAGTTTTGAAAATCTATGTTATTAAAAAAGTATTGAAGATAGGTATTCCAAGTGGAATTTTGCAGATAGGGTGGCAACTTGGTTCAACAGTTTTATTTCTAATAATAAATTCTTTAAAAGAAAATCGTGTAGAAGTTATGGCTGCTTTTACTAATGGTATCAGAATCGAAGCTGCTATTTATTTGCCAGCATTTGCTTTTAATATGGCAAATGCTGTGATTATAGGTAATTTACTTGGAGAAAATAAAAAAAAGGATGCTTTTAAAAATGGTCTTGTTACCGCAATTATGGGGACAATTGTTGTAACAATTATGACAATTTTTATTATAATTTATGCTAAAAGTATTGCAGAATTTCTTTCACATAACAGTGTTGTTATAAATGAAACTATAAGATATTTGTATATTAGTATGATAAGTGAACCTTTTATGGCCTGGGGAGTTATTTTAGGAGGAGCAATGTCAGGAGCTGGTGATACAAAAACAGTTATGAAGAATGTACTTTTTTCATTATGGTTTATAAGAATACCTTTAGCATTTATTTTTGTGAGTGTGTTGGGGTTTGGTGCTTCATTTATATGGTGGAGCATGAATATATCGATTTTAATTCAATGTTTTTTGATGACAAGACAATATTGGAAGAAGAGGTGGATGGAATATGTTTTGTGAAAAAATAGGTCTTCAGCATAAGAATATTTTATTTGAGAGGTTTAAAAAAGTTGATACTATGATATCTGAATATAATTTTGCAAATATTTATCTTTTTCGAGATAAACACGACTATGAATTGTGCTGGTATAATGGGAAAAATAATTCGGAATATTTATTTATTAAAGGTATTACATACGATGGATTGCGCTATGTTATGCCTACTATGAATCTTGAAGAAGTCCCAAAAGATATACTTAGAGATGTTTTGAGTTATGTGGATGCTATTTTTCCAGTGGATGAGAAATGGCTTGATTATTTAAAGGATCAGTTTGTTTTTGATTATAAAGATGGAGATTCAGATTACATATATACAGTTGAAAAAATTAGTACCTATAAAGGGAGAAAATTGCATAAAAAGAGAAATCTATTGAAACAGTTTTATAAACTTTATGAACATGAGTGTAAACCATTAACAGATGATTTTGTAAATGATGCGAGGGAAATTCTTGATTTATGGATAGAAGAAAACAACTTTAAAAAAGATGATACAGATTATTATGCATGTCAGGAGGCTCTTAATTTACTAGATGAGCTCGTTTTGTGTGGCCTCATTTATTATGTAAACGGAAAACCTGCAGGTTTTATTATAGGTGAGGAGCATAATGAAGATATGTTTGTTATTCATTTTGCTAAAGGGTTAAAAAGATATAAAGGTATTTATCAGTTTATTTATAATGATTTTGCAAAGAGATTACCTAAAAGATATAAATTTTTAAACTTTGAGCAGGATCTAGGACAGATGGCTCTAAGAAAAGCAAAATCATCTTATTATCCAGACATATTGTTGAAAAAATTTAGAATTAGTTTAAAATAAAAGTAGTGGTTTTTATTGAGGTAATTTATGAGTATGCTGAAAATTAAAATAGCGGCTCCTGCTGGTTTTGGTATTATGAGTATGGGGCCTTTGCTTGCTAAAGTATTAAAAAGGTATGGATTTTATGTGATGGGTTATCCAGAATATCCATCACTTATTCGAGGTGGCTATAATAGTTACCTGCTTATGATATCGGATGAGCCAGTTTATAGCCCTTATGAAAAAACAGATATTTTATTAACTTACAGTAAATTGTCATTTGATAAAGAAGATTTGAAATCAGATACTATTGTAATTGCTGATTTTGAAAAACTTAGAGTTGATAAATCAAATTTAAATTGCAAAGTTTATGACATCCCCTTTGCAAAGACTGTTAAAGAAGAAGGATTACCAGATATAGTTCAAAATATTATTGGTATAGCCTATCTTTGTAAGGGTATGGGGATAGATATCTCCGTTTTAAAGGAAGTTTTAAAGGGAGCATTATCTGATAAAGTGTTAGAGGTTAACTATAAAGCCGCTGAGTGTGGTTACAGGCTGTGTACAGAACATTTTGTTAATGTGGAGTGGGAAAAGAGGGATTTGAATGAACATATAATAATGACTGGGAACGAAGTGGCTGCAACTTCTGCAATAACTGCAGGTGTAAATTTTTACAGTACGTATCCTATGACGCCTGCTTCCACTGTTCTTCATTTTTTGGCAAAGTATGCTAAGGATTACAATATCATTGTAAAGCATACAGAGGATGAAATTGCTGGGATTACAATGGCAATTGGTGCTGCTTATGCAGGTGCAAGGGCTATGACTGGAACATCAGGTGGTGGATTTTCCTTAATGGTAGAGGGGTTAGGACTTGCTGCTATAACCGAGACTCCGCTTGTATTATTTATTAGTCAAAGGCCCGGCCCGGCTACTGGAATGCCCACTTGGCAGGAGCAGGCTGATTTGAGGTTTGTACTCCATGCATCTCAAGATGAATTTGTAAGAGCAGTTTTTACACCAGGGGATTTGAAAGAACTTTTTTATGCAGTGTTTGATGCGTTTAATATTGCTGAAAAATACCAGATTCCTGTCTTTGTTTTATCGGACAAATATCTATCAGAATCAATATTTATGGAAGATGGTTTTAAAACGGAAGGTTTGAAAATAGATAGGGGGTATATTTTTGAAGGTGACAAATCAGATCCTATGAATCTGTTTCCAAGGTATAAAGAGTATAAAGATGGTATTCCCAAGAGAGCGTTTCCTGGTACCCCAGGGGGGATTCATAAAACTCCTAGCAATGAGCATGATGAATACGGTTTTGTAAGTGATGATGCTTTCATCAGAAAAGAGCAGCAAGAAAGACGATTTAGAAAACTGGAAAATTTAGTTAAAGAAATGCCAACTCCTCTGCTTTATGGGGACGAGACTGCTGATATTACCTTTGTATCCTGGGGTTCTACAAAAACAGTTCTTTTTGAAGCGATGAAATATGAAAAGAATTTTAATTTTATTCACTTTCCTTCAATATATCCAATTGATTGGAAGAGTACTAAGGGGTTACTTGAAACCAGGAAAAAATTAATTCTTATAGAAAATAATTTTACCGGGCAACTAGGGGGTATCATTGCTGAAAACACCGGAGTATTTATTGAAGATAAATTTCTAAAATATGATGGAAGACCGTTTTTTGTGGAAGAAGTTTTAAATATATTAAAGAGGGTTTCATAATGAAGCCAATGGAGCTTAATACAAATAAAAAACCAGTATGGTGTCCAGGATGTGGTAATTATGCTATTTGGAATGCTTTAAAGGGGGCTATTGCAGAGCTTGGTTTAAATCCTTGGGAAGTAGTAACTGTTTCAGGGATTGGTTGTTCTGGAAAAATGGTAAATTATATCAAATGTTATGGTTTCCATTCTCTACATGGTAGAGTGATACCTGTTGCTACAGGTGTGAAGTTAGCAAATAAAAATCTCACTGTTATTGCTAATGGTGGAGATGGGGACGGCTATGGAATGGGGCTAGGTCATTTTATACATGCAATGAGAAGAAATGTGGATATAACTTACATTGTTCATAATAACAGGACGTATGGCCTTACAACAGGCCAAGCATCTCCAACAACATTAAAAGGAGTTGTTACCAAGTCAACTCCGGAAGGTGTGATTGATGAGCCGGTTAATCCTATTGTTTATGCTTTGAGTGCTGGGGCTACATTTATTGCAAGAGGGTATTCAGGGGAAAGCGAGTTGTTAAAAGAATTAATAAAGGAAGGAATTAATCATAAAGGTTTTGCACTTATAGATGTTTTACAGCCATGTGTATCGTTTGCTAAAGAATTTTCTTATGATTTTTATGATAATAGAGTGTATAAGTTGGATGATAATTATGATTTTACCTCTAAAGAAAATGCATATAAAATAGCTTATGAAGAAGATAGATTTGCATTAGGGATTATCTACAAAGATATTTCGAAGCCATCTTATGAAGAGCAGCATTCGGTTTTGAAAGACAAGGCATTGGTGGAAAGAGAGGTAAGGGTTAGAGATATAAGTAATATTTTATCAGCTTACAAATAATTGGTTAGTATTTAAAAAGAAGCTAACTAATTGATGGGATGTTGTAAAGGTAGTAAAGGTATTAGGGGGAAAAAGAGAAATAGGAAGATAGATTTGTAGAATGGGTAACATTCACTAAGTTTCTTATAACCTTTACAACCCTTAATACCCCTAAAACCCCTAAAACCTCTACTACTATTACAACCCTTATTAATTGGATTATTTATGAAAATTGAGGTGATGCCAGGTTAAGTGTCTATTGCTTTTCATTTCATTTGGTGTTAAATTTTAAAAAAATGGGGGTGAGTTATGCAAGTTAGTAAGGATATGGTAATAGCTGATGTTTTAAGGAAATATCCTAAGGCTGTGGAGGTGTTTGAAAAGTTTAATATGGGTTGTGTAAGCTGTTTAGGTGTGCAAAATGAGACTCTTGAAAAAGGGTGTATGATGCATGGAATAAATGTAAATGAACTTATCAGGGCCTTGGAGGATTATATAAGTGAAAATTACTGATTTAACAGATCGGTTTTTTCTGATTGACCATGGCCCAACATATACCTGTGGGGTAAATACAGAGGATGGAGTAATTCTTTTTGATACATCACTTGATGGCTCAAATGCTAAAAAAATTGATAAAATTTTACAAAAAGATGTAAAAGCCATTTTTCACACCCATTCGCATGCTGATCACATGGGAGGAGATTTCTTCTTTGTAAACAAGTATGATTGCCAAGTTTATATAGATAAAAGGGAATTATCTTTTGTAGCGGATACCTTTTTGGAGCCTTCACTACTTTATGGTGGAGCTGCTTATATTGAAATTACAGGGAAGTTTTTATCGGCTAATTCTGTGGAAAAGGTGGAAAAACTTGAAAAAGGGGTTCATTTTTTGAATAAGAACGATATAACTGTTTTTGATCTAAGCGGTCATTCACCAGGACTTACTGGGTATCTCGTTGATGAATATCTGTTTGTTGGTGATGCTTTATTTTCACCTGCCATAATAGAAAAGTACAAGATTTTGTATCTTTTTAATCCGTTTGCATATTATCAGTCTTTAAACAAGATTATGGAAATTGAATGTGAAAATGTAATTTTCTGCCATAAGGGCATGATAGATAAGGAAGAACTGAAAAGTTTAATTGATGTGAATATTAATCATCTTGACAAGATGTATAACACTCTTTATGAACTTTGTGATGGGCTAACGGCCGAAGAGATAAGTGATAGGCTTTTTGAAAAATTTGATATTAAGCTGAATATGGATTTAATAAATTTGATAAATTCTACCGTAAAAGGTTATTTATATTGGCTAGAAAAGGATGAAAAGATAAAACCTTATTATGATAAAGGGATAAGATGGAAAAGAGTTTAATGGAAAGAGAAAAAATAATTTTGGATTTTTCTGATAAATGTTATGTTTTTTCCGAAGAGATTAAACCGCAGGTAAAACCTTTCGTTGTCTATGAGGAAATCAATTTTACGGAAATTTTTAATAACAATAATCCTGTGAATGTAGAGATTGGAATAGGAAATGGTGAATTTATTACTCATTACGCTGAATTGAATAGCGATGAGAATTATCTTGGTTTTGAAGTGGTTAAAAAGGTTATAAGAAAAGCAATCAGTAGAGTAGAAAGAAAAGGGCTTGAAAATGTAAGACTTATACATTTTGATGCAAAATTTTTTGTAAACCTTTTTCCAAATAACTCAGTAAGAAGGTTTTATATAAATTTCCCTGATCCATGGCCTAAAAAAAAGCATCATAAAAGAAGATTATTAAAGCCTGAGTTTCTTAATTTGATGTCAGAAAAATTAGTAGATGATGGTGAACTTTTTATCGCCACTGATCATGTAGGATATAAAGAGGAGATTGTAACTAATTTGATTACATCTGGTAAATTCAAATCAGTTTTTGATAGCTGGTATATTAATGAGTTGCGCGATTATTATCCCACGAAATATTATCGAAAATTTGCTTCTAAGACCGGTGTTTATTTCTTCCATCTGAAAAATGAAAAATAGATCAGTATATATTTTCATAATTTTCTTATTTTTCATAACCTTAAATTTATATGCAAAAGATGTAGTTGTAATTGATATTAAAGGGATTATAACTTCTGCGACTACCAATTTTGTGAAAAAAGGAATTGTATCAGCGGAAAAAGTGAATGGGATATTACTGTTAAGAATTGATACTCCAGGAGGTCTTCTTTCTTCCACAAGAAATATAATACAGCTTATGTTTAAAAGCAGTGTGCCTGTTGTTTCTGTGGTTTATCCTGCTGGTGCAAGGGCTGGTTCTGCAGGTTCTTTCATAGTAATGGCATCAGATTATGCTTTAATGTATGAAGGTTCTGTTATCGGTGCGGCTCATCCAGTATCAATAACAGGAAAGAACATTGAAGGGGATATGCGAAAGAAGGTTGAAAATGATACTGTAGCTTTTATGAAGGCCATTGCAGAAAAGCGTAAAAGAAATGTAAATAATGCTGTTTTAATGGTAACTGAATCAAAAAGTTTTACAGCTAAAGAAGCTTATGAAAATGGATTAATTGATGGAATAGTTAATTCTGATGATGAAATCGATAAGTTTTTAATGGATACCTTTAACTTTAAAAGTATTAACTATACGTTTTTGAAGCCTACTACTTTTGAAACAATAAAATTTTTTTTGAGTGATCCGAATGTTCTTGTGTTTTTACTTTTAATAACTTTGCTTTCTCTTTATCTTGAGATAAAATTTGGTGGGACGTTTATTTTTGCCGGAATATCAATAATATCTTTTATTCTTTTTTTAATCGGGCTTAATATTATTCCTGTCAATTATTTTGCTTTATTGCTGTTTTTGGCTGGGATTGTGTTACTTATTATGGAGATTTTTATCCCAAGTTTTGGGCTTCTTGCACTTTCTTCTATTGTATTAATAATCTTAGGCCTTAATTTACTTTTTAGAGTTAATGGAAATTTGGGGATAAAAGTGGCTTGGTATGTTATAGCATCGATTGTTTTAATTATAGTTATATTAGTGTTGGTAATTGGCAAGGTTATTATAAAAGATTATAGAAAAAATCCAGTTACAGGAGCTGAGAAATTTAAAGATCTTGAAGGGGAAATAGTTTATTGGGATAAGGGTAAGGGGAAAGTTTTTGTCAATGGTGAGTATTGGGATGCAGTGAGTGATCAAAAATTTAAAAAAGGTGATAAGGTTAAGATAAAAGAAGTAAAAGGGCTAATCCTATTAGTGGAAAAGATCAAGGATGAGTGATTTTATTTTCGTTAAGGATAAATTTAATAAGTATTCCATAAGAGCATTAATTTCATCTTTTGAAAGACATTTTCATTTTGATTACAAATTATTAAACATTGAAGAAATAGAGAATTATAATGTTAAAGGTAAACTCATATTTTTTTCGTTTAACACTTTCAATAAAGAGAAATATTATTTTTTGTCAAAAAAAATAAAAGATAAAGGTGCCATCACAGTTTGCGGAGGACCTCATCCCACTGCTAAACCCTCTGAATGCATAAAATATTTTGATGCTGTTTGTATAGGGGAAGGTGAGGAGATAATTAAAGATGTTGTGGAGGATTTTTTAGATGGTGCTCTAAAGAAAATTTATGAAAATTTTGGTTTAGTCAATATTGATGATTATCCGTCTTTTCCTAAAAAAGAGAAGATGTTTGGGCCTATTGAGATTACAAGAGGATGCTTTTTTAGGTGTAAATATTGTCAGACTCCAAATCTTTTTGATAGAAAGGTAAGGCATAAAGATTTGAGTCGAATTTTTGAAGATGTTGAGTATGCATATAAAAATAATAAAACGGATTTTAGGTTTATTACTCCTGATGCTGCTATTTATCAGTATAACAAAGGAGTAAATTTAGAAGCTATAAAAGAACTTTTTGAGGGGATAAAAAAAATAACAAAATATGATGGTAGGATATTTTTTGGATCTTTTCCTTCAGAGATAAATCCCTATCATGTAAGTAGGGAGTTGATTGAACTAATGAAAAGTTATTGTTCAAACACAAGGGTAGTTATAGGTCTACAGACGGCAAGTGAAAGATTATTATCTATTATAAATAGACCGACTGATTTGGCAAAGGTAGAATCTGTTATAAATGATTTTTTGCAATTTGGTTTTGGTGTGGATGTGGATTTTATTTTTGGACTCCCTTTTGAAGAGGAAAAAGATGTAATTGAGAGTATAAAGTGGATTGAAAAATGGAATGATAGGGTGAGAATCCATGCTCATTATTTTATGCCCTTACCAGGTACTGAGTTTGAAAATGAAATGCCGTCACAATTGAGCGAAAGATCATTATTGAAGCTTAAATCGCTGGAAGGAGAAGGAAAAATATTTGGTCAGTGGGTAAGGCAGATGGACTATTCTAAAAAACTTGTTGAAATATAAAACAAAGTATGATTATAATTATACATGCGGGGGCGGTATGAAAGGTATAGATAAACAAAAAATAAAGGATTTAATTGATTTTCCGGTAATATATACTTTCAAAATTATTGGTGTAAATAGTGATAGTTTTATTTTAGATGTTGAGGGTATTTTTAGCCAAAAAGAAATTTTATCTCTTAAATGGGAAAAAAGTAGGTTGAATAAGTACATATCAGCTACTGTTATTGTTGAGATATCGAATGAAGATGAATTAATTGCATATTATGAAAAGATTAAAGCCATTAAAGAGGTAAAGTATTTTTTGTAAGGGAGAAACATATTGAAGAACCTTTATTTATTTTTAGAAAAGAACCTATTTAACTCTGTGACTAAGAAACTGGTTGGTAATATTTCTGTTTTAGTTCTGCTTCAATTAATAAATATAGCAGTTTTTTTTAATATAAAATCAAAACTTTTATCTTATGCAGAAGAAGGGAATATAGCTCTGATAAGAAAAGTATTACAGGATGGCTCGTTATATTTTATTGTGATTTCAGTAGTATCTATATTTGTAGCTTTTTTTCTTATTTATTTTTTAAGATTTCTAATACTTGTTCCATTAAAGAAAGTTATTAAGATTTTTAACGAAATTGGGAGAGGTGAGGGGGATTTATCTCAAGATTTACCTGTTATTACATATGATGAGTTTAGAGGTCTTTCAGATAGTTATAATGAATTTATAAGAAAACTTAGAGAAATCATTGATAATGTAAGATCTCATGGAATACTTATAGCGATAAGTTCTGCAAAGGTAAAGGCTAAAATAGGCCAGGCTACTATTAATGCTGAAAAACAAAATGAACTTGCTCAGTTTATATTTAACGCAAGTAATGAAGCAAATATTGCAATTTGTGAAGTCACTAAAAATACACAATATGTGACAGAAACGACAAAGGAAAATTTAGATTCTGCCAAAGATTCTTTGGTGAAGATGAACAGTATTGCAGATAAAGTGAATAAGATAAATGAGCAGTTTCAACATTTTGTAAGTGTTGTAGATATGTTAAGTCTAAGTTCTGAAAAGATTAAGGGAGTTTTAGGTTTAATTCAGGATATTGCGGATCAAACTAATTTATTGGCATTAAATGCTGCTATTGAAGCTGCAAGAGCAGGTGAACATGGAAGGGGGTTTGCAGTTGTTGCTGATGAAGTGAGAAAACTTGCTGAAAAAGTTAAAGATGCTACTGATGAAATTAATCAGAATATTAAAAATATGATAGATAATGTTAATGCTACCAAAGGTGAAAGTGAGCATATTGTAAAAGATGTTAAAGAAGCTACAGTGGTTATTGATAAAACAGCAAAACAATTTGAAAAAATGATTAATGATTTTGAGAATAATAGTGATCAATTATTGAAAATAGCTTCGGCAATTGAAGAGTTGTCAATAACAAATGATGAAATCCATAAGAATGTTGAGGAGATACATTCTTTGAGTAAAGATGTTTTAGATAAAATGAATGAGGCAAATATTGCTACAGATGAATTGAATAAAGAAACACAGCTTATGCAGGTATTAGTATCCAAATTTAAAACTGGTGCTGGAGAATGTAAGTTTGAGTCAATATTAAATATTGGGATGAAATACAGAGACCTTTGTTATGAAAGAATAAAGTCACTTAAAGATAGAGGTATTAATGTATTTGATATAAATTATATTCCCATACCTGATACAAATCCTCAAAAATATAAAACAAGCTATGATTCTTATTTTGAAAAAGAACTGCAGCCAATATATGACAAAGGTGTAGAGGAGGTGCCTGGGGGGATTTTTATGTTGTGTGTTGATAAAAATGGGTATGCACCTACACATAATTCGAAGTACTCAAAACAACTTACAGGTAATTATGAAGCAGATTTGATTAATAGTAGAGATAAGAGGATTTATAATGATCCAACGGGGATAAGTGCTGCAAAAAATAGAGAAAAATTTTTATTGCAAACATATATGAGAGATACAGGTGAAATTCTTTGTGATCTTTCTTTTCCAATATTTATAGATGGAAATCATTGGGGTGCCATCAGAATTGGTTTTGATCCTAAAGAGGCTTTTTGTTTAGGTAAATAAAACAAGTACTGGGGTCACCCCATTTTTACTAAGACTATTTTGAATTATGCTTATATGTCAATAAGTTATGTGGAATTGTTTATGGGAAAACATTTTGCTCATTCTCGCCAAACGTCCAGTTTGGCTCCGAGGTAAGTTCCTCTAAAACCGCCATCCATGGCGGTTTTATGGGAACTTAAACCCGCAAACTGTTTTCCCATAAACCTATAAAACAACCTTTTGCAAAAAATGGGGTGACTCCTGAAACAAGTAGTGTTGAAAAATTTCAAAAAATTGGTTATAAGAAATTTACATAAATTGTTTGATTGTGTTGATTTTTTATTTAACAGTGTTATATTTTTAATAATGGTTATGTATGCTAATTTAGATTTATGACATATTTATTAAAATTGAGAGGTGTGTTGTGACTTATAAGGCAAATGTAAAATTAGTTCAATCAGTGCTTCATGCATTGCAGTTGTTTGAAGTGTTTAGAACAACTGAAAATAAGGATGAATTTGGTGTTACTGAATTGAGTAAATCATTAGGGCTACATAAGAACAATGTATTCAGATTATTGGCTACCCTTGAGTCTAGAGGGTATATTGAGCAAAATCCCGAGACAGAAAATTACAGGCTTGGAATTGAAATTTTCAATTTGGGGCAACAATTTATCAATAAGCTAGGTATTTTAAAACTTGCAAAACCGTTTATGGAAAAAATAGTATCTGAGGTAAATGAATCCGTATATATTGGTATTTTGAGAAAAGGGTTTGTTGTATATTTAGATATTGTGGAAGCAAATCAAAATGTAAGGGTAGTTTCAAGAGTAGGAAAAGATGTGCCAGCGTATTGTACTGCTATTGGTAAAATCCAGCTTGCTTATGCTTCCGAAGAGGAAATTAACAGTATTTATATGGGTGCTAGATTAAAAAGATATACAGAAAATACAATTACTTCCTTGCCTGAATTGAAAAAACATCTGAAAGAAGTATTAGCAAATGATTATGCCTTAGATAATGAAGAGTATGAAGAAAGAGTTAGATGTATTGCTGTACCTGTAAAGGATTATTTAGGGGTACCTGTTGCAGCTCTTAGTGTGACTGGACCTGCTTGCAGAATGACTGATGATAAAATTTTTAATGAAATATATCCTGTAGCAAAGAAGTATGCAAGAGAGATATCAAAAAGGCTTGGTTATCAAGGGTGATAAATTTTTAAAAAGTGCTTGACATTATAGAATAAATTATGTAAAAGCTTCTTGCCTTCGATGAGGAGCCCAGGTAGCTCAGTCGGTAGAGCAGAGGACTGAAAATCCTCGTGTCGGTGGTTCGATTCCGCCCCTGGGCACCATCTTTTTTTCTCATTTTATTACCCTCTTAGATTAAAACTCCTTTTTAAGCTATGCACTTCTAGCTCCGAAAAGTCTAGCTTTATAGAAAATAAGAATTAAATAATTAGCATAAAGCACCATAATTGTTTCATAAGGTATAAAGTGTTTTTTGATGAAATAAGATAAATATAAGAAATCGAGGATGTTGCACAATAACAAAAGACTAATCTTGTAACTTTTTAGTAAATAAGAGATTGCTTCGTCGCTGCCGCTCCTCAATGGTGACAGAACAGCCGAATCCTCACCAGCGAGCGTAAGCGAAGCAATCTTTTTGTTATAAATATGTTACAGATTAAATTGAAATTTTGCAGCTTTTCAATTTTTATATTATGCAACATCCTCAAATCATAACTTTTCTTAAGTGTATCCAAAAAAATATAATTTTTAGCCGAAGGCAGATCCGTGAAAGAGTGTGGTTATGAATTTTATGATGAGCAAAAAATTCAGCATAATAGATTTAAAATATCTGTTACGGAAAGATATTTTAGAAGTTTCAAATGATTGATTTGTGCATAATATTTAATATGGACAAAAAATTTATAAAATTTTATTCGATAAAAAAAATTAAATGTTATGTAATTTCTATTATATCATCATCAATTTTTAAATAAGCTCTGTTTCTACCATTGTTTTTAGCCATGTACAGCATTTCATCAGCACATTTTATGATTTCATTACTAGTTTTGTAGTTTTTATTGAAAATACAACAACCTATACTCACAGTAAAAGTTATTGTCTCATTATTGGATTTTATTTTGTAGCTTCGAACGTTTGATAATATCTTGCTTACAACTGTAGCTATAGATTCATTTGAAATGTTTGGGATTAAACATAAAAATTCTTCACCACCAAACCTTCCTATTATATCTGTTTTTCTTAGTGTTGCCCTTAAAATGCTTGAAAAATGAACAAGAACGTCATCTCCTACATCATGTCCATATGTATCATTAATATGTTTAAAGTGATCTAGATCTAAAATTATTACTGCAAAAGGGGTGAGGTATCTATTGAAATTTGCTATTAAAATATTTAGTTGTTCTAAAATAAATCTTCTGTTGTAAAGTTTTGTTAATGGGTCAGTTGTTGCTTTTAAAAATAGTTCTTTATTTATTTCATCAAGCTCATCATTAATTTTTTTTATTTTCACATTATTTATGATTTTAAGAAGCAACTCTTCTGGTGAATATGGTTTTAATAAGTAGTCATCAGCACCAAAAACAATGAGTGTTCTAATTAAGCTACTTTCTCTTGAACCTGTTTGTATTACTATTCTTGTGTTTACTAGTTTTTTATTTTTTCTTATAGCCTTTGTAAGCTCTATACCGTCAATTTCATCCATAAAAATGTCGATAATACATATGTCTGGAATTTGTTTTTCAATTTCCATTAAAAATTTTTTTGGATCAGAAAATAGCTTATATTTTGCATTAGTTTGTTGTAAAACATTTTCAATGAATTTTAATTGAGTAATACTATCATCCACAGCCACAATATAAGAATCTGAGAGATTAATATTTGAATATAAGTTAATTATCTCGTCAACAATATCGACAATGGATTCATCTATTTTATCTCTATCTAAAAATTCAATTATACCATACTCATAAGCATCATATTTTGAAATTTCTTCTTTGTTAGAAGTGATAATTACGAGAGGAATATTCAGATTTTTTTCCTTTAACGATTCACAAAACTGGAAAGCGTTACCGTCTTTTAATTCATAACTCATTATTACTAAATCTGGTTTAATCTCATTTGATATATCAAGAGCCTCGGATATAGATGAAACAGAAGCCACATTAAATTTTTCAGATAGGTAGTTTTCTAAAACATATCTTGACACTTTAGAGGTGTCTGCTATAAGTATGTGTTTTCTCATGATAAATAAACCTTAAGCTTTAAAAAAAGTTTACTATAAAAAAAATAAATATTCAATATTTAGTTGGAGGGATTATGGCTGTTAGAGTGAGATTCGCACCAAGTCCTACTGGTCATATACATGTAGGTAATGTGAGAACGGCATTGTTCAATTATTTATTTGCAAGAAATCAAAAAGGAAGTTTTATTTTAAGAATAGAGGATACTGACCTTGAAAGGTCGACTTTAGAGAGTGAAAAACTAATCTATGAAGACTTACAATGGTTAGGGCTTGATTGGGATGAAGGACCAATCAAAGGTGGTGATTATGGTCCTTATAAACAGACTGAGCGCTTTGATATATATAAAAAATATGTACAAAAGTTACTTGATGAAGGTAAAGCGTACAAATGTTTTTGTTCTAAAGAAGAACTTGAAGAGATGAAGGAAAAAGCGCTTAAAGAAGGGAAACCACCGAGATATAATGGTAAATGTCGCAATTTAACCCCTCAAGAAATTGAAGCTCTTGAAAAGGAGGGTAAGAAGGCATCTATTCGTTTCAAAGTAGAGGATGAGGAAGTTACTATATACGATATTATCAAAGGCGAAATTACTTTTAAAACCGATGCATTTGGTGATTTTATTATTGTAAGACCTGATGGAACGCCAGTATATAATTTTGTTGTGGTGATAGATGATGCGTTGATGAAGATTACTCATGTTATTAGAGGTGATGACCATTTAAGCAATACTCCTAAACAGGTTTTAATTTATAGAGCTTTAGGTTTTGAAGTTCCTAAATTTGCACATATTCCAATGATATTGGGGCCTGATCACTCCAAGCTCAGTAAAAGACATGGTGATACTAGTGTAAATCAGTTTAGGGAAAAGGGGTATTTGCCAGAGGCGTTGTTTAATTATTTGGCACTTTTATCCTGGTCTCATCCTGAAGAAAAAGAAGTTTTATCAAAGGAAGAGCTGATAGAGGCCTTTTCACTTGATAGGGTGTCAAAAAGTGCTGCGGTTTTTGATTTTGAAAAATTGAAATGGATGAATGGCATATATATCAGAAATAAGAGTAAAGAAGAGCTTGCAAAATTGTGTGTACCATATCTTGTTTCAAGTGGCTTGGTGAATGAGGCTTATGTTGAGGAAAATTTTGATTTGTTAGCAGATATGATTGAATCCGTTAAGGATAATCTTGAGTTGTTGTCTGACATTTCGCAATATATAGAAGTTTATTTTAAACTCAATACTGTGTTTGATGAAAAGGCTAAAGAGTTACTTGCACTGGAAACATCAATCCCTGTTTTGAAAACCTTTTTATCTGAAATTGAAAAGGTTGATAAATTGGATGAACAGATTTATAAATCTATTGTGAAAAATGTGCAAAAATCTACTGGTGCTAAAGGTAAAAGCCTTTTTATGGTTATAAGAATCGGTGTCTCTGGGTTAACAAAAGGGCCTGAGCTTGATAAACTGGTAATCAATCTTGGTAAGGATGAAGTTATAAAGAGGGTTAAAGAAGTTTTAGAATTAATTGAAAAACAATGATTTATAAAAAGTTTGAGATTTAGGAGTTTTGATGTTTACTGTTGGGATTATAGGAAGACCAAATGTGGGGAAATCCACGCTGTTTAACAGGATAGCCGGCAGGCGTATTGCCATTGTGGATGATATGCCCGGTGTTACCAGAGATAGGATCGAGTATATTGCCGAATGGCAGGGGAAGAAGTTTAAAATTCTGGATACATGCGGTTATGATTTGAGGGAAGATCTTTTAAAAAAAGAGATGTTAAAGCAGTTTTACGCTTCCCTTGATGAGTCTGATTTCTTCATTTTTTTGGTGGATGGAAAAGAGGGAGTACACCCTCTTGATGAAATTGTTTGCAATATTTTGAGAGAGAAAGAGAAGCCGTTTATTTTGGCGGTTAATAAGATTGATAATGAAAAGAGCGAAGCTAATGTTTTGGAGTTTTATGCTTTAGGTGTTGATGAGATTATACCTATAAGCGCCACTCATGGTAAAAATATAGATGAATTGTTGGATAAGATTGCTGAAAATGTTGTGGAAGACGATGAAATTGATGCGGAAAGTAGGATAAAAATTGTGGTGGTGGGAAGGCCGAATGTTGGTAAATCAAGTTTGATAAATAAATGGTTAAAAGAAGAAAGATTAATTGTTACTCCTATTCCAGGTACTACGCGAGATAGTGTAGATACTTTTTTTGAGTATAATGATGAGAAATATATTCTTATTGATACAGCCGGACTTCGCAAAAAGTCTGTAATGTTTAAAGATAGGATAGAGAAATATGGATATTACAGAAGTTACGATGCCATAGAAAGAGCCGATATTGCTGTAGGGCTTATTGATGCTACACAGGGTGTTACCGAAAGGGATGTAAAAGTTATTGCAGATGCTTATGAGGCTGGCAGGCCAGTGGTGATTGCGGTAAACAAATGGGATGCTGTGGAAAAGGATGAAAAACTCGGTAATAAATTTAGAAGAGAAATTGCAGAGAAGTTTAAGTTTTTAAATAATCCGCCTGTTTTGTTTATTTCTGCTGTAACCGGTAAAAACATTTATAAGATTTTTGATGCGGTTAATGAACTATATAAAGAATATACAAAACGGATTCAAACTTCAAAATTGAATAAATTACTTGAAGAAGTGCAAATGAAACATCAACCACCTGTTGTTAGAAACAGAAGGGTTAAATTTTATTATATGACACAGGTAGGGGTGAAACCGCCTGAGTTTGTTGTTTTCGTTAATTATCCTGATGCCGTTCACTTTTCTTATAGAAGATTTATAGTTAATCAGCTTCGTGAAAGTTTTGGATTTAGAGGTGTTCCGCTAATTGTTAATTATAGAAAGCGAGGAGAGAAGAAAGAGTTTTAGTTTGTTAATCGTCTATTATCAGCCTTGCTCCTTTTTTCAATGTGAGGTAGGACCAGGCCCACTGAAGCATTACAAATATTCTATTTTTGAATCCGGTTAAGTACATAATGTGTACCAAAATCCAGGTAATCCAGGCTATGAAACCTGATAATTTTAAATTTTTAATTTCAGCAATAGCTTTACTTCTACCTATTGTGGCCATCTGACCTTTGTCAAAATATTTAAATTGTGTTCTTTTTTTGCCTTTAAGTTCGGCTAAAATTAATTTTGCTACGAATTTCCCTTGTTGCATGGCAACCGGGGCAATACCAGGCAATATTTTTCCATTTTGCTCAAAATGGGCAAGATCACCTACCACAAAAACATCCGGATAATTTTCAATGGAGAGATCTTTATTTACGATGATTCGCCCCATTTTATCCTTATTGCCAGGCAATTTTTCAGACAATGGATTGGCTTTAATTCCTGCAGCCCAGATTATTGTAGCAGATTCTAATCTCTCATTGCCTATTGTAACGCCTTTTTCATCGATATCCGTGACCATACTTTTTGTCCATACCTGGACACCTAAAGACTCAAGATTTCTTACTGCTTTATTAATCAGTTTATCATCAAAGGTTGCAAGGATTTTATCGGCTGCTTCAATAAGAATAATTCTTGAAAGGCGTGGATCAATATTTCTGAAGTCTTTTGCTAGGGTAAATCTTGTCATTTCACCAATAGCACCAGCAAGTTCTACCCCTGTGGGACCGCCACCGATTACTACAAATGTTAAATATTTTCTTTTTTCATTATCATCTTTTGTTTTTTCTGCCATTTCAAAAGCATTTAAAATTTTATTCCTAAGTTGCTGTGCATGGTTAAGATTTTTTAAGGTTGGAGCATATTTAGCCCATTTATCTTTTCCGAAATAATTTTCTACAGCACCACATGCGATGATGAGATAGTCGTAACTGTGTTTATTTGAATCTGTGATTACAGTCTTGGTATTGAAATCAAAATCGATTACAGTTTCTTTATATACAGTGACATTTTTTTTATTTCGAAAGATGCTGCGAATAGGATAGGCTATATCCGACTCATTGAGTCCTGCAGTGGCAACCTGATATAGAAGCGGTTGAAATAAATGATGGTTTTTTTTATCAATGATGGTAATATTTAGCTTTTTATTTTTGCACAGAATCTTAGCTGCATTAAGCCCTCCAAAACCCGCACCTATTATTACAATCTTTTTCAATCTGAATACTCCTTAAAAATTTGAAGATAATATTTCTATAAATTAAAATAATTATAATTTCAAGCAGAATAGTAGAAGAATTGGTTTGGAAATAGAAAAGGGCGCTTAATAAGCGCCCTTTGATGTAGCTGTTTGTTTAATTGGATAATTTATAAGCAGATTTTATCCTTGTTATTTTCTTTCCATTCTGCGTCAACCACTGCAATTGCAGCCATGTTAACGATTTCATTTACATCACTACCTCTTTGTAAAACGTGAACAGATTTGCAGAATCCCTGAAGAATTGGTCCAATTGCAATGCCATTACCAAGTCTGTAAAGCAATTTGTATGCAATGTTACCAGCTTCCAGGTTAGGGAAGATAAGTATATTTGCGTCCCCTTTTATTTCTGAGAATGGGAATGCTTCTTCTGCAATAGGTGGATAAGTAGCAGTATCAGCTTGCATATCTCCATCAATAATGAGTTCAGGATATTTTTCTTTTACAATTTTTATCGCTTCTGCTACCTTTATTGTTCTAGGAATTCTTACACTACCAAAGTTTGAAAAACTGAGCATAGCTATTTTAGGCTCGATTCCAAATTTTTCTAAAGTTTCAGCTGATTGAATTGCTATTTGGGCAAGTTGTTCAGCATCAGGATCAATATTTACAGTTGTGTCAGCACAGAGCACTAATCTATTTTTAAATACCATGAAGTATGAGCCTGAAGGAACAGTGTAACCTTTTTGAAGAGATAATGTCTCAAGAAGTGGTTTTATAGAGTCGCCATAGCTCCTTGAATAGCCTGTAAGTAAGCAGTCAGCTTCACCGTTTAAAACCATTAATGCTGCATAATAGTTATAAACTTTTGATAGTTTTCTTTTTGCTTCTACCAATGTCATCCCTTTTCTTTGTCTCATTTCAAAGAGTTGCTTAGCATATTCATCCAGTTTTTCAGATTTAGCAGGCTCAATAATTTCACAACCATTTAAATTGATATTGTATTTTTCTGCAATGGAAAGAATATTTGATTTGTCTCCGAGTAGAATAGGTGTCCCAAATCCTTCTTCAACAATTTTTTGAGCAGCACGAAGCACTTTTTCAAAATCACCTTCTGGCATAACAATTCTTTTTGGAGTTTGTTTAGCAATATGAATAATTTCTCTAGTAAATTCTTTTGCAAAGGAAAGTCTTGATTCAAGATAGTCTTTATATTTTTCAAAATCTTCAATTGGTTTTCTTGCAACACCAGAATCCATAGCAGCTTTAGCTACAGCAGGAGCAACCCAAGTTAATACTCTTGGATCAAAAGGTTTTGGAATAATATAATCTTTACCAAACTCGATTCTTTCAACTCCATATGCTTTACATACATTTTCAGGTACATCCTCTTTTGCTAAAGCAGCAAGGGCTTTTACAGCAGCAAGTTTCATTTCTTCATTGATGGCTTTTGCTCTTACATCAAGGGCCCCGCGGAAAATAAATGGAAAACCAAGAACATTATTTACCTGGTTTGGATAGTCTGATCTACCAGTTGCCATAATTGCATCGCCTCTAACTTCAGCCACTTCTTCAGGGGTGATTTCAGGATCAGGATTAGCCATTGCCATAATGATAGGGTTTCTAGACATCATTTTTACCATTTTTTTAGTAACAGCACCTTTTACAGAAAGACCCATAAAAACGTCAGCACCATCCATTGCCTCTTCAAGTGTTCTTTTATCCGTTTCTATGGCAAATTCTTCTTTGTATTTATTCATTCCTTCTTTACGACCTTTATAAATAACACCTTTTGTATCACACATGATTATGTTTTCTTTTTTAGCACCAAGAGAAAGGAGTAACTTCCCAATGGCAATTCCTGCAGCCCCAGCACCATTAATTACAATTTTTATTTCATCTATTTTTTTATCAACAAGTTCAAGAGCGTTTAAAAGGGCAGCTGCTGCAATAATAGCAGTTCCATGTTGGTCGTCATGAAAGACAGGTATTGATAATCTCTTTTTTAATTCTTCTTCAATGTAGAAGCAGTCAGGTGCTTTTATATCTTCAAGGTTTATACCACCGAAGGTTGGCTCTAAAAGTTCACATACTTTTATTACATCATCAGGATTCTGTGAATTTACTTCTATATCGAAAACATCGACATCAGCAAATCTTTTAAATAAAACCCCTTTTCCTTCCATAACAGGTTTGCCAGCAAGGGCACCAATATTTCCAAGTCCCAAAACAGCTGTACCGTTTGATACTACGGCAACAAGATTACCTTTAGCAGTATATTCAAAAGCTAAGTTAGGATCTTTTTCAATCTCTTTACATGGTATTGCCACTCCTGGAGTGTAGGCAAGAGATAGTTCTCTTTGAGTATAACATGGTTTTGTTGGTACTACTTCGATTTTACCTGGTCTCGCTCCTGCGTGATATTCAAGAGCTTCCTCTCTGGTTATTTTTCCTTTCTTTTCCATAAAAGACCTCCGATATGTTGTTATTGACCATAAGTAATGTTTCATGTAAACTATAAATCAACTGAATTGATATGTAAACAAAAAAATGAAATTTTTCGTGAGGAGGAATTCAATATTATGAAAATTTATATTGAACCAAGAGATGTTATAGAAAAAATCGATATAACTTATTTGAAGGGTGATATTACTAATGAAATAATAAAAAAATATATAGCATATTGTGAAAGGTATAATTTTTATGGATTATGTTTGCCTATAAGCAAACTATATGAAAATAAAGAATTATTTAGTCAGAGAAGTTTTAAAACCATAACTGTAATAGGTTTCCCGTTTGGGTATGATTTTATGGATAATAAATCAATTGAAATAAGCTATGGAAAAAATATAGGGATTGATGAATATGATGTGGTTATGAACATCTCAAAATTTCTTGAAAATGACTATAAAACGGTTTTGCAGGAGTTAACAGGTATTAGAAAGTTAATTAAAAATAAAATAATGAAAGTTATTATAGAAACATGTTATTTATCAGAAAAACAAATAATTGATGCAGTGAAACTTTTAATTGATGCGAATGTTGATTATGTTAAAACCAGTACTGGGTTTGGAAGTTCTGGGGCAAGGCTATCTGATGTTGCATTGATTAAAGATAAGTTTGGTGATAAAATTAAAATAAAAGCATCTGGCGGAATTAAAACATATGAACAAGCTGTCTTGTTTTTAAAAGCAGGAGCTGACAGGTTAGGAATGAGTAATGTGGAGGATATCATAGTTCAATATGAAAGAAATTGATTTTTACAGACATTATTTGATTAATGAGGAATCATTATCTAAAAACAGTGTTGAGGCCTATGTTAGAGACTTAAAAGGGTATGTTGAATTTGTTAAAAGAAATAAAATCAAGTATGATAGTGTAGAGTCTATTCTTTCATATATAAAAGAGCTTTTAAGTAAAAAATATGCAGTAGAAACTGTTTTAAGAAAATTATCAAGTTTATCATCTTTTTTTGATTTTTTGATCAAGGAAAAAAAGATTGATAAGAATCCTATTGTTTTATTGGATAAACCTAAAAAGTGGTTTAAATTGCCTGAATTTTTAACAGAAGATGAAGTCAAAAGGATTTTTGACACGGTTGATACAAGTACCGCAGTTGGTTTAAGGGATAAAGTGATTCTGAAGTTGTTATATTCTTCTGGAGTTAGAGTTTCGGAACTTATAAATATAAAAGTATCAGATTGTGATTTTAAGAGGGGTGTAATTAAGGTAAAAGGGAAAGGGAATAAAGAGCGTTTTGTACCTATTCATAAAAATCTTATTGAAATATTAGAAAATTATTTGCATATAAGACATAATTACTTAGTTAAAGGAAGGGATGAAGGTTATCTTTTTTTGAATAAAAATGGGAAAAAATTGAGCAGAGTTTATTGCTGGAATATTGTGAAAAAGTATGCAGAAAAAGCTGATATTAAAAAGAATATTTCTCCCCATAGTTTTCGTCATTCATTTGCTACCCATTTATTAGCAAATGGTGCAGATTTGAGAATAATTCAACTATTACTTGGACATGCATCCATTTCTACAACTGAAATTTACACACAAGTTGCAGATGATAAAATGCGTGAAAGTCTTCTAAATTATCATCCAAGGTTTAAGAGGTAACTTTGAAGATAGTCTTGACGCATGTAAATCCTGACTTCGATGCAATTGCTAGTGCTTATGCTGCTCTCAAAGTGCATGCATGTGACTTTATAGTTTATACTACAGGTTTTGATGAAAATATTAAAAAGTTTATAAGGAATTATGATATTAATATTCCTCTAAAACATGTGAATGAGATAGTTGATGAAGATATAGAATTAATAATTATAACGGATTGCAAAATTAAAGAACGTTTGGGAGAGGCTGCTTTACTGCTTGATAGAGCAAAGAGAGTTATTATTTATGATCATCATCCTATTAGTGGTAAAGATATTGAGGCAGATGAAGAGTTTATTTTTAATTTTGGTTCAACTTCTACCATCATCACTGAAAGAATAAAAGTGAAAAACTTGGAAATGGATAGTGAACTTGCCACATTTCTTCTTTTAGGGATTTATGAAGATACAGGATTATTAACATTTAGTAATACAACTCCAAGGGATTTATATGCGGCTGCATATTTGATTGAAAATGGTGGAGAGTTATCAGCGGTGCCAATTTATATAAATAGAGAATTAAACAAGGCTCAAGTTTTTATTTTAAATCAGTTGTTGCAAAACCTAACTGTTTTAAAAATTGCAAATTTTTCTGTTGGTGTTTCTTATGCTAGTCATGATGAATATGTAAGTGAGGTTTCTATCCTTGCACATAAAATTATGTACATTGAGGGGCTTGATGCTCTTTTTATACTTGTTAGAGTGGAAGATAGAGTCCTTTTTATTGGCAGAAGCAATGCTGATGAGATTGATGTAAGTAAGATTGCAGAGGGATTTAAAGGTGGTGGGCATCCTTATGCTGCAAGTGCCATAATTAAAGACATGACGTTGCATGAATCGCTTGAAAAGCTGAAATATCTGATAAAAGAAAACATTAAGCCTGTTAAGATTGCAAAAGAATTTATGACTTTTCCGGTTAAGTATATTGAGCATGATAAAAAGTTTAAAGAAGCTTTAGAACTTTTTATGAAATATAATCTTAACACTATGCCTGTGGTAAAAAATGGAAAGACAGTGGGGCTAATTTCAAGAAAAGATATTTTACAAGGGATTAAACATGGTTTATCAAATGAACCTGTAAATTCTATTATGCAGACAGAATTTTATACTGTGAATCCTGAAACTCCCTTTCATTTGGTAGAAGATATTATTCTTGAAAAAAGACAAAAACTTGTGCCTGTGGAAGAAGATGGAAAGCTTGTGGGGGTCATTACTAGAACTGATTTTATTAGGGCAATGTCTGAGTTGAGTAAGACACCCAAATATATAATGGGTCGAATTTCTCAGATGGATAGTAGAAGGTTTAAAAATGTAAAAAATTTGATGAAAGATAGATTGCCTGAAAAGATTTTCAATATTTTACAGGAAATTGGTGAGATGGCACAAGAGTTGGGTATGAATGCTTATGTTGTGGGGGGATTTGTAAGAGATCTTATAATGAAGATAGAAAATTACGATATAGATATTGTGGTGGAGGGTGATGCTGTTATTTTGGCTAAAAAGTACGCGAAAATAAAAGGAGCAAAGGTATCGGCTCATTATAAATTCAAAACTGCTGTGGTTATAATGAAAGATGATTTCAGAATTGATTTTGCTACTGCTAGAATAGAGTATTACGATTTTCCTGCTGCAGCTCCAGTTGTGGAAGATTCATCCATTAAAACTGATCTATATCGAAGAGATTTCACAATAAATACTATGGCAATAAAACTTAACAAAGATGAATTTGGTCAGTTGATTGATTATTTTGGAGCGCAGTCTGATATAAGGGATAAAAAAATCAGGGTGTTGCACAACTTGAGTTTTGTGGATGACCCATCGAGAATTTTTAGGGCAATCAGGTTTGCAGTTCGTTTTAATTTTGAAATTGGTCCCCATACTGAAAGATTGTTGAAACATGCAGTGAATTTAAAGCTTATTGATAGAATTGTTGGACAACGGTTGTTTTTAGAAATGAAATATATTTTAAGTGAAAAAGATTATATAAAAGCCTTAAAAATGCTGCAGGATTATGAAGTATTGAAATTTTTTCATGAAAATATATATTTATCAAAGGACAGATTGGAAGATTTTGAGTATCTAGAAAAACTACTAAATTGGTTTAATATTCAATTTAAAAAAGAGCTTGAAGTTTGGAAGACGAGATTTTCTCTACTTTTCCATCCTCTAAAAGTGGCTGGTTTGCAAAAATTAATGACGAGATTCGAATTTACAAAAAGCTATAAAAAGCATTTTTTAACGCAAATTTTAAAAGCAAGAAATGCTGCCATCAAGTTTAAAAAACAGAAGGTGATACAACCTTCTTTTGTATATAATCAGTTTAAAGAGGTTGAAGATGAATTCGTTTTTTATACTGCAGCTATTATTGGGGAAAAATATGAGGAGTATATAAAAGATTATTTTCTTAGGATTAAACATGTTAGTCTTGAAATTAATGGTGATACTCTGATATCTTTAGGGTATAAACCATCTAAAAAATTCAAGGTTGTGCTTGAAAAGTTGTTGGATATGAAACTTGATGGTATTATAAAAACTATGGAGGACGAAAAAATGATGGCAAAAAAGATTTTTGAGGAGCTTTCTTGTGAAAGAGATTGTTGAGATTAAAAAGGTAGTCACAATTCAAGAACCGATTATTCCTATTATTTTAGGTGCAAATGATGATAACTTAAGGACAATAAAAGATCGAATGGATGTAAAAATAGTAGTAAGAGGTTCAGAGTTTATTATAAAAGGTGACTATGATAATGTGGAAAAAACAGTTAAGCTTTTGGACCACTTAAAACATGTGGCTCTTGTTAGGGATGTCAGTGCTGAAGATGTTTCTGATGCAATAAATATGATTAAGGATGATAAAGATGAAAAAATATCATCAATACTTACTGATCATATAAAAGTGGCAGGATTTGTAAAACGAGTTACACCTAAAACAAAGAAGCAACATGAATATATAAATGCTATAAGAGATTTTGATGTGGTTTTTGGTATTGGTCCTGCAGGGACGGGTAAAACATATCTTGCTATGGCTATGGCCATAAATCTTTATTTAAATAAGATGGTTAATAGAATAATTTTGACACGTCCTGCAGTGGAAGCGGGTGAAAGGTTAGGATTTTTGCCAGGGGATATAGCAGATAAAATAACCCCTTATTTGAGGCCATTATATGATGCTCTTTACAGTATGTTAAGTATTGATAAAGCTGCAAAGTTAATAGAAAAAGGTGTAATCGAGCTTGCACCCCTTGCTTTTATGCGTGGAAGGACTTTGGATGATTCGTTTATTATCCTTGATGAAGCACAGAATACTACGGTTGAGCAGATGAAAATGTTTTTGACAAGGCTTGGTTTTAATTCAAAGGCAGTTATAACAGGTGATATTACACAGATAGATTTACCAAAAGATAAACAGTCTGGTCTTGTGATGGTTAAAAATATATTGAAGAATGTGGAAGGGATAAAATTTATCAATTTTACGGAAAAAGATGTGGTAAGACACCCTCTTGTTCAGAGGATAATTAAAGCTTATGAAAAATATGAGTCAGAAAGTGAGAAATGAGATAAACTTACTAATTGATGACCGTGTTGATTCCGGTTTTTCTGAGGATTTTTTTGAAAAAATCACACGTAAGGTTCTCGAAATGGTTGGATATTCATTAGATTTTGCTGAAATTTCAATTGTTTTGTGTGATAATGATGAAATAAGGGAAATAAATAAACAGTTTAGAGGAATGGATAATCCCACTGATGTTTTATCTTTTCCGATGAATGAGGATGAAATTTCTGATGGAATGTTGGGTGATATTGTGATAAGTATTGATAAAGCTAAAGAATTTAGCAGTGAACACGGTTTTCCATTAGATAGGGAAGTTTCATTTTTATATATACATGGATTGCTCCACTTGTTAGGTTTTGACCATGAGAGGAGCAAGCAAAGTGAAGAAGAAATGTTTGATTTACAGGAAGGTATATTAAAGAGTTTAATAAATGAAAAAATATGCAGTTAGTATATGAAATCTGATAGTTGGTGGAAATCCTTAGGTTTTGCTATTGAAGGGATAATTTACGCAGTAAGGCATGAACGAAATTTAAAAATTCATACTATTTTGGCGATTCTAATTCTGTTTTTTGCTCTATTTTTTAAATTAAAATTTTTAGAATATATTATACTTGCCATTACCATTACTTTGGTTATTGCTGCTGAGCTTTTTAATACTGCGATAGAGTATATTGTTGATTATATATGCAAAGAAGAGAGTGAAGAGGCAAAGCATATAAAAGATGTAGCGGCCGGTGCCGTATTGACTACTGCATTTGGAGCTATTTTTGTCGGATATTTTGTACTATTTGATAGGATTAAAGAATATGCAGGTTTTGCTTTAAAAAGATTGCCTGGTTTACCGTCCCACTTAGCTGTCATCTCTTTATTTATCACGATATTATTAGTGGTAGTGTTAAAGGCAATTTTTGGTAGAGGTGAACCGTTACATGGTGGGATGCCATCTGGGCATGCTGCAACAGCGTTTTCAATTCTTGTTTCCATAACATATTTAACTAAGGATGTTATGGTGATTATAATGGTTTTTTTACTTGCTATTCTTGTTTGTCAATCAAGGGTTCAACTGAAGATACATAACACCACAGAAGTAATTTTTGGTGCAATATTAGGTACTTCGGTGACCTTTTTAATGTATAAATTTTTTTTATAGGGGGTTAAAAGTTGGAAATAAGTATAATGGCTGAGATTTTTATAGTAATTGGTTGTCTAATTTTGTCGGGATTTTTCTCAGCGAGTGAAACTGCGCTTACAGCGTTGAATGAGTTGAAAGTTAAACATATGCTGGAAGAGTATGGCAGCCGTGTAAAAGATTTGGAATTGTGGCTTTTGCATCCTAACAAGGTATTGAACACGATATTAATTGGTAATAATATTGTAAATATATTTGGTTCTATAGTGGCTGCGGATATTGCAGAAAAGTATTTTGGTAATGCTCAGATAGCTCTTACAACGGGTGTAATGACATTTCTTGTGCTTGTTTTTGGTGAAGTGATGCCAAAGACATTTGCCAAATATAATGCTGAAACAATATCAAGAATTTTTATTAAAATACTTAAGATTTTTTATAAGGCTTTTTATCCTTTTACCTTTTCACTTAATATCCTTGTTAAACTTTTGATAAGGATAATGGGTGGTAAGTTGGAAAATAGCCAACCAAAAATTACTGAAGATGAATTAGAATTTTTAATAAACATTGGTGGTGAAGAAGGGATTTTGGAGAATCAGAAAAAAGAGATGTTGCATAACATTTTTGAGATTAGTGAGACTCTTGTAAAGGAAATTATGGTTCCACGAACTGATATGGTAGCCGTAAGAGTTGATTTACCCATTGAAGAAGTATTAAAAGTAGTTATTGAGACTGAATATTCTAGAATCCCTGTATATGAAGGAAAAATGGACAACATAGTAGGTATTTTATATACAAAAGATTTGATAAAAGAATTAAAGAACGGTTTTGAACATTTTGAATTGAAGAAGATTTTGAGGAAACCATATTTTGTTCCTGAGACAAAAAAAATTGATGATTTGCTGAGAGAATTTCAGATAAACCATATTCATCTTGCCATTGTTATTGATGAGTATGGAGGGGTAGCTGGTCTTGTGACACTTGAGGATATAATTGAGGAAATTGTGGGAGAAATAAGAGATGAGTTTGATAAGGAAGAGGATAGAATCATTCCGGTAGATGATAACACATTTATAATTGATCCACTTTTAGATATTGATGATTTTTGTGAGTATTTTAAACTTGAAAGGGATGAAAGTATGGATGATTACGAAACAGTGGGTGGACTTATTTACTTCTTAGCTGGGAAAATCCCAGAAGTTGGAGAAGAATACAGATATAAAAATTTTCTGTTTAAAATATTAGAAAAGGATGGTAAAAAGTTGGAAAAGCTCCAACTTACAATCCTTGGAGATACAGAGGTTGAAGAGTAATGGGTTTTAAGTGTGGTTTTGTTTCAATTATCGGAAGACCTAATGTAGGTAAGTCTACGTTATTAAATAGAATTTTAGATGAGAAAGTTACAATAGTATCAAGCAAACCAAATACCACAAGAACAAATATTAAAGGGGTTAAAACTGGTGAAAATTATCAATTAATTTTGATTGATACACCTGGGATTCATATTGCAAAGGATAAAATAAACAGACTAATGGTTCAAAATGCATTGGACAGTCTTGAAATGGTGGATATTGTATATTTTATGGTAGAACCTGGTGAATTTATTGGTAAAGAAATTAAATTTATCCTTGAAGTTTTGAAAAAGTACGAAGGAAAGAAATATCTTCTGATAAATAAAGTGGATAAATCCACAAAAACGAAAGCGATAAATACAGCAAATGAAATTTTCAAATATTTGGAATTTGATTATGTATTACCTATTTCAGCTCTCAAAGGAATAAATATTGATAAATTGATTGATTTGACTGTGAAAGACTTACCTGAAAATTATAAAATATTTGATAATGACTATATTACGGATATACCTGAAAAATTTTTAATAGCTGAATTTGTGAGAGAGCAAATTTTCAGACTTTTAAAGGAAGAAGTACCTTATGATACAGTTGTTGAGTGTGAGATGGTGGAAGATAGAAGTGAAAACTTACTTTATACAGCTTGTTCAATAATTATTTCGAGAGAATCCCAAAAACCCATTCTTTTGGGGAAGCGTGGAAGAACAATTAAAGAGATTGGAAAAAGGGCTAGGGAAAATTTAGAAAAATTTTTCGGCGTTAAGGTATATCTTGATTTATGGGTGAAAGTAGTTAATAATTGGCAGGAAAAAGATGAATATTTAAAAATTCAAAGGTTGTTGTAGATGATTACTCCTGCATTAAGGGTAAAAATTGAAACTGTAAAAAAACTAGTTAGAAAAAATGCAAGAACGAGCCTTGAAAAGGTTTTAGCTAAATTGCACCCTGCTGATATTGCATTAATTATAAAGAACTTGAGCGATCTGGATAGAAAAAAGATATGGGAATCTATTTCTGATAAAAGCAAAATCGCAAGTATCATACTTGAGCTGGAAGACTCTCAAATAATCGAATTTTTTGACGCTATGCAGCCAAATGAAATAGCACTTATCTTGAATGAAATGGAAAGTGATGATGCTGCAAATATTTTGAGATTGCTTGATCAGGATAAGGTAAATGAAATTCTCAAATACATGAAAAAAGATGAGGTTGAAGCAGTAGAAGAGCTCCTTCACTATCCTGAAGATAGTGCAGGGGCTGTGATGAATCCAAACTTTTTTGCCCTACATGAGGATACAACTATTAAGGAAGCTACCAAGGTTTTGCATAAAGCTGAAGATGTGGAGATGGTTTTTTATCTTTATGTGGTTGATGATGAAGGGAGGCTTGTTGGAGTAATTTCTCTTAGACAGCTTATTTTGAATCCTCCAGAGAAGAAATTGAAAGAGATTATGACAAAAGATGTTATTCGTGTAACTGTTGATATGGACAGGGAGGATGTTGCAAAGATTGTTGAGAAATACGATTTACTTGCGATACCTGTAGTTGACGAGCAGAACAGGCTTGTGGGTATTATTACAGTGGATGACATTATTGACATTATTCGTGAAGAAGCCACTGAAGATATTTATAAAATGGCCGGTACTACGGATGATGAAGTATTAATGGGTAATAAATCTATTAAAATTGCAAGAGTTAGACTTCCTTGGCTATTAATTACTTTTGTGGGTGAATTAATTTCAGGTTTTGTTATTACTTTTTTTCAGGGAAGGGTTCATGAATTTGCCATTTTGGCTAGTTTTATGCCACTTATTATGGCTATGGGTGGTAATGTGGGAAGCCAATCGGCCACTATACTAATTCGTGGAATGGCGCTCGGTAAAATTGATAGTAAAGATCTTAGTAAGGTTATTTTTAAAGAGATTAGGGTTGGTATGATTATGGGTTTGATTATGGGGATACTGCTTGCTTTGGTGGCTCCGATATGGCATGGAGATCCAAAACTAGGCATTGTGGTAGGATGTGCAATGTTTGCTGCTGTAACGTTTTCTACTTTTACTGGGACTTTTGTTCCTGCTACACTAATAAGGTTTAATTTTGATCCTGCCGTTGCTTCAAGTCCTTTCATATCAACTTTGAATGATATTACTGGCCTCACAATCTATTTCACCGTCTCAATAGTATTATTATCTATTCTTTGATGGGTAGAGTAAAAACTGAGGCAATAATATACAAGCTGCTAAATTATTCTGATAGATCAGCTGTTGGGTTTCTTTTTTCAAAAGAATTTGGCCTTATAAAGGCTTTTATATCGAGGGCTTTTGGAAAAAAGGGTGGAATTTTTAAATTTTTGCCTGGTACAGTTGATTTACTTTTGAAAGAGAATTCAGAGCTACACAAATTTTATGGATTTGAGCAAAATGTTAAGTATTATTTTTTTATTGAAAATCCATATATACTTATGAGGCTCAATTTAATCTTTAGCTTACTTGATGAATTTGGTTTAGATTCTGAACATAATGAGATGTTGTGGAAAATGATTTTGAGTATAAGAGAGAATAATATTTATAAGTCCACGATCTTTATAACATATTTTATTTTAAAACATTCCGGATTTTTGCCTGAAATGAATTGCCATGAATGCGGTAAAAAGAAAAATCTCTTTCTTGAAGATGATGGAACGATAAAGTGTAAAAACTGCTGTAGTGGGACTGGTATAGCAATTGAAAATGAGTTGGTGAATTTGTTTGAATTATTGCAAGATGTGAAGAAATATAAAGTTACAATGGTTGATAGAAAAATAGAAAGACTCTATATGAATTTTATAAAAAATATAGTAAATCAAACTTTAAAAAAAGAGATAAAAGTGTTTGAAATGCTCTATATTTAAAGGAGGGGTACTCCCTCCTTTATTTTTTGAGCATTTTGTAAATGTCAACAGGTAACATACCCTTTTGAACACTTATATCTTTAATTTTTGTTTTATCATCAAACTCGAATCCCTTCTCTTTTAAAATGTTTTTCGCCATTTCAAAATTAATATTATATTGATCACACATTTCTTTTAAAGTGAGCCTACCAAGACCTGTTGGTGTTTCCTCTTCCATGTTGTTTTTGATTTTGGTTGGAGAAAGTTTTTTAGCATCTTTAATTAAGTCGTAGATTTTTTGTGGTGTGGTATTATTAGTTATTGCAATTGTTTTTAATGTATCTTTAACACTGGTGATTTTAATACCATTTTCTTTTAAAATTGATTCTGCTTTTTGTAAGTCAATATTGAATTTTTTACAGAAGTTTTCTAAAGATAAAAGTTCTCCGTGGGAAATTGGTGGGGTTCCAAGCACTTTTTCCCAGTAGGTTTTAATGTTATCGCTAAAAGTTATGACTGAGCTAAAAGGTTTTAAATTGTAATATGTCCCTAGAAATGTGATTAGCGTTAATAATAATGCTATTACAAAATTTGGTGTGAAAATGACAAGTTGTTGACTTTTGTTTTTTAGGTAATGTAATATAGCTTTCCAATTATAATAGATATGAAGAATCCCAGAAATTAGAAAAATAATTGAAAACATAATATGAATGTTTGTATATTCGGTTTTTGTTAAACCGGCAAATTTCCATATTGCCCAATAGGCTACTCTTCCTTGAGGTGCAATATAAAGCATTACCCCAGTATAAACTAGCATTAAAAAAGATAGTAAAAGAACTAAAGAAGTAATTTTTCTTAAAGAGAACATAATGTAACCTCCACATTTTTTTAAGTTTGATAATCAAAAACTGTGCCAAATATATTTAATTATAATGCATTTTAAGAAAATATGTAATCAATTATATTTTTAATGAGTTGAGAGATTTTTTTTTGTGAGAAAAAAATATACAATACTGTGTAAAATTTACACAAATAGCGTCATTGGCCTGAGTGCTCAAATATCTAAAATTTTCATTATATAAGAACGTGAGCAGTCAGATGCAATTAATTGTTAGGCATTATTTTTTTAATTTTCTATTATATTTGTTAATTCAACTGGCTCAAATACTGGTATCATGGAACATTTGAAGTCACATACATTTCGGGTTACAATATATTTCGCTCCTACATGAATTGTAGATTCATGTAATACAGCATCTTCGAAATCTTTAAATTTACTGGATAAAGCACTTTCAAGAACTGTCCGGGTTACCGGAGCTATTTCAAATAATGTCAATAACGACCCAATATGTTGTTTTGCGGCAGCATCTCCAAGATTTTTCGATATAAGATAATGTATTGTCGTAATGGTAGTTGCATAAACATATCCCAGAAGTTCGGATCGTTCAACTTTGGACATCAAATATGCCGCAGGCTTCGAAAATGGTTGTCTATCTAATAAAACATCTAGTATAATATTTGAGGATATTGCATAAAAAGATATCATAGATCTGTAACTTATTGATATCCAATAGATTGCTTCGTCGCAAATGCTCCTCGCAATGTTCTGTGTTAAAAGTCAAGCATTTTTTGCACTATGTGTTAATCCTGCATGATAATCAGGATCATAAGGTTTTCCACTTTTCAATATCCCAAAAGCTTGTCTTATTAATTTATTTGCAACAGCAATTAACGCTAGCTTTTTAGGTTTCCCAGATGCAATCAACCTATAATACAAAGTCCTACAGCTCCTGTTATGCTTACAAGCACTTAATGAACACATAAATAATATTTTTCTCATATACGTGTTACCCCTCTTGGATATTTTACCTCTGCCTTTAATTGAACTCCCTGACTCATAAGGACTAGGACAAATCCCAATATATGAACTTACTTGCTTAGCCTTATCGAAATTTTTAAAACATTTAAGTTTACCTATTACAAGTGAACAAAACTTTAATCCAGCACCTGGAATACTACGTAAAAGCTCATATTCCACTTTAAAATTTTTCTTTATTAATCTCTCTAGTTCCTTCTCCGCTTCTCTAATCTTTCTTTGATATGTTTTTATCATGCTTTTGTAACTTTTTATTATTTCAGGAAATTTATAGTATCTTTGCATTAAACTTTCCAATTGATTACTTAGCGTGTTTATTTGATTATAAAAATCATCTATCATGTTTAACGTTAATTCTATCTTTTCTGAGAGTTCATCTGTAGGACTAAATAAGTATTTATCACCATAAATATAACCAAACTCTGCTATCTTTTTAGAGTCTGCCTTATCTGTTTTTAATCTGTTTAAATCAATACCTATAAAGTTTTTTATTGCAAGCGGATTTACTACTGATACTATACATCCTAATTCTTTTACTAAATAGGTTGCTAACTTTAAGTGATATACTCCTGTGTTTTCCATTATGAAAAGTGTGGTTGATAAATCTAATCTCTCTTTGTCAAAAAAATCTTTTTTAAATAAGTTAGTATTATTAGAAACTTCGTAAAAACTATACTTCTTACCATCATATACGCTTATGGATAAATTCAACTTCGATACATCAATACCTACCACCTTTTGATACTTATACATTTACTCACCTCAAATTTTTTATTGAGCTTGCTCCCTTTTTACTCTATCATCGTAAATACAGGCTTTATGCCTAATGTTCTGTTCTGAGTAAAGGGAGCCTAATGTGGGGATAACATTGCGAACGGTCTTTTTAGACCAATGACAATCATATCCTTCTCCACATTAGGTACTCTCTATAATATTAAATTAATTTTTACTGCTCGTTAATATCTTTTAATAATTTGCAATATACGATGACGGCAAGTAGTTTCGTCATTGCGAGCGAAGCGAAGCAATCTATTGTTCATCAAACAATTATGGAGTTGGCTATCCATTACCGTGCAATACCCTTAATATTTGTATCAAATAATATTTTCATAAATATTTATCTTCGAGGTATTTTTTATAATCTTTTTCAGATAGTTCTTTTTCTTTTAATATACCCTTTAAAGAACGGACTGTAGGAGTTATTTCATAATCTTTTTGTAATTTTTCATTTTTAATTATTTAAAAAAAATCAGCAACCAGGCGAGAAACTGACTTTCCTTTTTTAGCGGAATATTGTTTTGCAGCTTTAATTAGTTCCTGCTGAAAAAGTGTATTTTATTAATAATTAAAAAATTATTCATTTGTGATATTTGCAATAATGATACATAAAGGGTGTAAACCCCCTTTAAAACCCCCAAAAAGATTTAGAGTTTACAATAAATTATATAAGACAATAGATTTTAGTAATTGATGGATAACAATCAGTATAATAAGGAAAAACATATTAACTATTAATTAGTTGCCACTTTTTCAGTGGCAACTAATTAACTCTTCATCTATTCGCAATGTTAACTTTGGAGGAAAAAAGTTGGTTTTGGTTTAAAATTTTTGCAAAAACAAGTGTAAATAAAAGCTATATTTGTTAAAAATTCTTTTAAAAATGCTATCTTTGACAAAAATGATGGTTTTCTTGTTTCTATTACAGAATTAAAGAACAATTAAACGGATTGACTATTTATTCACCTTTTATTGTTGTGTCAAACTGAGTTAAGTTATATTATTATTATGAAAAAGAACATGGGGTGGAGTATGAGTTATCCAGATTTAATTCAAGGGGGGATGGGAGCTGGAGTTTCCCATTGGAAATTAGCTAGAGCAGTATCTTTGTTAGGTGGATTGGGTGTTGTTTCAGCAACTGCACTTGATACAATTGTAGCGAGAAGGTTACAGGAAAAAGATGAAGATACCGTTAATGCATTGTCACATTTCCCAATAAAAGAGATTGCTGAGAGAATTTATAAAAAATATTTTGGCAAGAAAAGAGAGGATGGAAGCTATTTACCCGTGCCTTTTTTCTCATTGAATCCCTCAGATGAATTGATTGAGCTCACAGTTGCTGCAAACTTTGTAGAAGTTTTTCTTGCAAAAAAGGGGCACAATTACCCCGTTGGTATAAATTTGCTCGAAAAAATTCAGCTAACAACCCTTTACTCACTATATGGGGCAATGTTAGCCGGTGTAGATTATGTAATTATGGGTGCTGGGATTCCACGGGAAATTCCAGGAATTCTCGATAAATTTGCAAGAGGATTAGATGCTGAACTTACTTTGAATGTGACCGGAGCTTCAAAAGATGAAAAATTTAAAATGCTTTTTAGTCCCAGAAGTTTTATGCAGAATAAAGCAGTGGAATTAAAACGTCCATATTTCTTTGCCATTGTTTCTTCAAATGTATTGGCAACAACTCTTGTTAAAAAATCCACAGGAAAAGTGGACGGGTTGGTAATTGAAAATTATATGGCTGGGGGGCACAATGCTCCTCCAAGAGTAAAAGGGGTTTTTGATGTGAATGGAGCTCCTGTTTATGGTGAAAAGGATAAAATTGATTTTGAAAAAATTAAAAAGCTTGAGGTACCTTTTTACTTAGCAGGAAACTATGTAACTCAAGAAAAAATATCAGAAGCGTTATCAAAAATTGGCGCTACAGGTGTTCAGGTAGGAACTATCTTTGCTTTGACAAAAGAATCCGGTTTTAATGAAGATATTAAACTTAAATTAATAGAAATGATAAAAGATGGTACAATAAAAGTATTTACTGATCCACTAGCTTCTCCTACAGGTTTTCCTTTTAAAGTTGCACAAGTTGAAGGCACTTTATCTGATGAGAAGATTTACTTAGAAAGAAAAAGAATATGTAATTTTAGATATTTAGCAGAGCTTTACAAAGATAAAGAAGGTAATATAGGTTATAGGTGCCCAGCTGAGCCAGTTGATGAATATGTGAAAAAAGGCGGAGATGTGAAAAATACCGAAGGTAGGAAATGTCTTTGCAATGCCTTGTTAGCAAATATTGGTTATGGAAATGTATATAAAAATGGATATAGAGAACCGTACCTTATTACACTGGGTGATAGTGTGAGATTTTTAGAACATTTACTTCCTGATAAAGGGTTACCGACTGTCAAAAGTGTGATTACAAAATTGAAAGAGTATATAAACAGCTGTCACTAAAGAAGTGACAGCTTGAAGCAAATACTTGAAAATTTTTTTTGAATTACAAGAAATACATCCCAATTAAGCCCGCAGTTGTCATTGTGAAAAAATATGGAATGGCTAACTTTATCATTTCAAAATAGGATAATCTGATTAGTGGTGCAACAGCAGAAGTTAATAAAAACAGGAATGCTGCTTGTCCATTAGGTGTTGCTATCGAGGGGATATTTGTTCCCATATTTATAGCAACTGCCAACTTTTCAAATTGAGCTTTGGAAATAAGTCCAGCTTTAAACGCTTCTAATGTTTCGCTTGCGTAAACAGTTGCAACAAAGACATTATCACTTATCATAGATAATATCCCATTTGCTGTAAAATAGGCAACTTTTTGGGTATTTCCGTCAAGACCTATTACAAGTTTGGTTATAGGTGTAAAAAGATTTTGATCATGAATAATAGCAACAATGGCAAAGAAAACTACTAAGAGTGCAGTAAAAGGTAATGCTTCTGTAAATGCGTTACCTATTTTGTGTTCATCAATTATTCCTGTAAATGCTGTAAGTAATACAATTATCATTAGACCAATAAGGCCAATTTCTGCAATATGGAAAGCTAGGGAGATAATAAGAATTATCCCTATAAATCCTTGAGTCAGTAGTCTTGCTTTATATTTATTATCTGACATTAGGTTTTGTTCTTCTTTATATTTTTCCAAAATAGTTCTAACGCTTTGTGGTATCTCATAGTGATAACCGAAAATTTTAAATTTTTCTAATATGATACATGTAATTAGACCTGTGATTAATACGGGAATTGAGACTGGGGCAGTATGGATGAAAAAATCTAAAAAGTCCCAGCCTACAATCTTTCCAATAAGTAAATTTTGTGGTTCACCAACTAGTGTGGTGGCTCCACCAAGAGCAGTCCCAATAGCTCCATGCATTAATAAGTTTCTTAAAAACCCTCTGAAATTTTCTAAATCTTTTTTGAGATTATCTTTAAACTGACTATCATCTGATAAATCAAATTCCTTATCCGTATGACTTTCTGATACTACTTTGTGATAAATTTGATAAAATCCGTATATAACCGCTATGATAACTGCCATAACAGTTAAAGCATCTAAAAAAGCCGAAAGTAGTGCTGCAAAAAATGAAAATAATAGAGATAAGTAAAGTTTTGATTTTACTTTAATTAAAACTTTAGAAAAGATAAAAAGTAACCCTTCTTTCATAAAATATATTCCGGCTACCATGAATATCATAAGTAAAATAAGAGGAAAGTTGACCACGACTTCTTTGTATACTGTTTTAGGAGATGTCATGTTTAATATAATGGCTTCAAGAGCTATTAAACCACCAGCAGGTAAAGGATAACATTTTAGAGCCATAGACAATGTGAATATAAATTGAATCATAATAATCCAACCAGTTATAAAAGGTCCTAAAACTTTTAAAAGAACAGGGTTGATTAACAGAAAGATTATGATGGTATATTTATACCAGTTTGGTGCATTACCAAGAAAGTTATTCATCATGCTTTTCAAAATACTTTTTTGCATAAAACCTCCATTTTTATGTAAATGTATTAGAAATTAAGATAACTAAACTAAAGGATAATTTTTATTTGATCTTATATTTTTTATAAAAAAATATAAAACTCCGTTATACAAATACTACTAATTAAACAAGTTAGTCTAAATTAGCTAATTATATATTAAAGATATTTTTTAATTAAGTCAAACACTATTTTGATTTGATAGTAGGATGTTTTCTGTAGAAATTTCTATTTCAGCTATATCAAGCATGGTATTTATTAGAGATACTTTTAAGAATTTTCTTAAATCATGCAATGTGATTGTGGATTCAAGTAGTAATTTTTTATCAATATAAAACTGCCTTTTTGTGCCATTTAAAAGATAAGTATTTGGTGTAAACCAGTTTTGTCCATCATAAAAAGCAAGATTAGAAAAAGTTGTATCAGTTATAAAGCCATTTTTAACTATAATTGCTTCTTCATTTTTGGATAATTTTTTTTTAATTGTTTCAAATGCCTGTCTGTTAAGAAATTTGTATGGGTAAGTTATATTATTATTGACAACCATTTTTAACTTTTCAATATGCTTAATTTGATATTCTTCAAATTCTATTTTTACTATTTTTTCATCGTAAATGATTCTGGTTTTGAAAAGACCTGATGTTGGAAAATTAGATAATTGTAAAACATCTTTTAAATCAATTTCTTTTTTTACTCCAAAGAGTTCAAATCTTGAACGGTTAAATCTTTTGGTATGATAATCTAAATTATAGAATGTTCCATCTTTTAATTTAATTGTTTCAACAAGTAGGGACATAAATCTTATTTATAAGCTCCATATATTCTTTTTCAGGATCGGAATAGATTGTAATCCCACCACCACTTTTATAAATTAACTTGTCATCAATCCTTTCAATAAATCGGATTATAACACATGAATCAATGTTTTTCCCATCAAAAATGCCTGCAATACCTGTATAAAAACCTCTGTCATAGATTTCAGCTTCTTTAATTATTTCCACGGTTTTTCTTTTTGGAGCACCAGATATTGAGCCAGCAGGAAGAAGTTTTAAAATAATCTCTGCTAAGTTATTTTTGTAATCTGGCGGTAATTTTCCTTTTATTTCTGAGCTTACCTGTAAAAGGTCTTTATTGTTTGATTTGATTTTTGAGATGAACCTGAATTTTGTTACAGTAACGTCAGTTGATATCATATTTAAGTCATTTCTCAGCAAATCCACAATTGTTATGTGTTCGGCAAGCTCTTTTTCATCTTTTAAAATTCTTTCTTCTGCATTCCACAATGAGGCATCAATTGTTCCTTTCATGGGGTAGGTATATATGAACCCATCTATTATTTTTATAAAAGTTTCAGGTGAAAAGAAGATAAAGTGATCATAAAATTTCAATTTATATAATGCCTTACTTTTATAAAAAATTTCATCAAAGCTAAAGTTTGTGTAAATTTCAGTAGGAAAAGTGAGGTTAACAAGATAGCTGTTACCAAGTTTCAGGTGATTTTGAACTATATTAAAGCTTTTCAAATATGTTTCATAATCCACAGGCGTTGATATAAGTTCTACTTTTTTATCAATCTGCTTATTGTGAAAGTTTGAAATTCCGTTGAAATTAAACATTATTTGGTTTGTTTTTAATTGATCTAACGGTGATATGAAAAAATTTTTCATATGAAAGTCAATTAAAAATAAGAATGGAGTTTCAGCTTTAATATAATAATTAAAATTATTTATGAAAGAATATTTATCAACGTATAAATTCTTTTTACTGTTTGCTACAGTAGTCAATTACTTAACACCCCGAATATAAAGAATTGAGTAAGTTACGGGTATTTTGTTATTTTCATTTTTAAATAGTTCCTCATAAAGCCTGCAGAAATTAATGTAAGATTGCTTAGATGTAAAGGATTTTTTTTCTGTGTATCTTGCCCCAGTTTTCTTGTGTTGCTTTAAAAACTCTTGTACAGAATCATAGTAGAGGACATAATTCTGTTTCTCAAAAATCCATTCACTTTTATTAAAATTATAGAAAATGTCTTTATAGAAATTCTCATCTTTTAAATTAAACACTGAACCAAAGCCAGTAAGGTGGTATAGGTGTTTCATTTCAGAGAAAGTGCCTTCAAGAAAAATGGAAAAATAAAACTCCGTGCCCTTTTTAGCATTTTGAATCAAAAGGCTGATTGTATTTTTAGGAAATTCCAGCCACTGTAATACTGAAGAGCCTGTAATTATATCAAACCTTGCAATATCTACTGGTAAATAATCAATATCGGCATTGATAAAGCTTAATTCATCAAATTTACTTTTTGCTTTTGTTAGTAGGTTGTAAGAAAGGTCAATTCCAACATATTTTTTAAATGAAATTTTATCCATTAAAAGTTTTGTAAATAAACCACTTCCAACCCCAAGCTCTAAAACTTGTTCATAATAATTTTTGCTTATATGCCCAGCAAGATGATTTGCTATAATTTTTTGTATATTGGCATTGTTATCATAAGTTTTAAATGAATTGTCAAAAAATCTTTTTACCTGTAATTTCATAGATATACTTTTCTAGTATTTTTTCCTCAATGTAGTGATTCATTCCTTCAATAATCACTGGATTGTTTACTATTTTATAACTTTCTTTAAAAGGGACTATTTTATCCTTTTTTCCATGAATAACAAAAAGGTTATTTGTTTTGTGAATGTGGCCAATTTTTGATTTTTTTAAAAATTCTAGGCCTGTTAGCATAAGTTCTGTATTGTATTTTTCTGTAAAATGGTAGTTAGCACCACATTTTGTTATAAAGTTTTTTATTACTTTTTCTGGATTTGATTTAAAATTTTCAATCATGATATCAAGGATTTTTTCCTTTGTAAAAGATATAAAATCTAAGAAAGGAGCTATTAGAATTATACTTTGAAAGTTTTTTGAAATGGTTTCTAATTCTTTTAAAATAATATGTGCTCCGGTTGACCAGCCAATTAGGATTTCGCCACCTTGTGATTTCAGGAAATTAACCGTTTTTTCTTCATCGAAATCAACGGAAAATGGGGTGATGAAAATCCCAAATTTTGAAAAATTAGGATAAAGATAAGAAAATCCAGCCCATCCTGATACAAAAATCAAAGACACTGTGATAGCTCCTTAAATGCTTGGATTATCAAATTTAGTTCATCATCTGTGAGGTCAGCTCTTAAAGAGATTCTGAGCCTTTCAGTGTTTATGGGCACTGAAGGCGGTCTGATAGCTGCCGCAAATACCCCTTTTTTTATCAAAAAGTCTTTAGCCATAAAAAGCTTTTTTCTGTCACCAATTATAACAGGTATAATCTGTGTGGAAGAATTTAGGGTGTTGAAACCTAAACTAGCTAGAGATTTTCTGACAATTTCCGAAATATTGATAAGCTTTAGACCTAAAGAGTAATTGTTTTTTAACAGTTCTATTGCTGCAAGATTAGCACCTATTACAGAAGGGGGTAAACTAGTGGAAAATATAAATCCTCTTGATTTGTTTATTAGATATTCGATTATTGTTTTTGAAGCACAGACATATGCTCCAAATGAACCAAGCCCTTTACTGAATGTTCCCATGTTTATATCTATCTCTTTTTCCATTCCAAGTTCATGGACTAAGCCTCTACCTTTTCCAAAAATACCCGTTGCATGAGCTTCATCAACCATCACAATTGCTTGATAATCTTTTGCAAGCTTAACAATTTCTATTAGATTGGCAGTATCTCCATCCATACTGAATACAGTATCAGTAACAATTAATTTTTTTACATCTTTATCATATTTTTTTAAAGAATATCTCAAATGATCCATGTCGTTGTGTTTGTATCTAACGTGTTTTGCCCCTGATAATTTTATACCATCGATGATGCTTGCATGGTTCAATCTATCTGAAAAGACAATCCACTTATTATCACAAATGGCAGAAATAATAGAGAGGTTTGCTACATAGCCGCTACCCAAAATTAATCCTTTTTCATATCCTTTAAATTTTGCAATTTCTTCTTCGAGTATGGTGTAAAGAGAATAGTTGCCAGTAACGATTCTTGAAGCAGACGATGAGCATCCGTACTTATTAATGGCTTTTATACTTTCTGTTTTTAATTTTTCGTTGAGAGATAGACCAAGATAATTGTTTGATGCAAGGTTAAGGCATTTTTTCCCTTCTATAGTAATATATTTTTCAGCACCAGCTGTTATCTCAGGTATAGTTCTGAAAAGGTTTGCTTTTTTGATTTCTTGAATTTTTTGGGCAAATAAATTTTCGTAATTTATCATACTAGTTTTAAATTCAATTTTTTTATGTCTTCTAGATCTGAGGGGATATCAAATCCTGATACTGTAAGGTAGTCACCTACCATTATACCAAAGGCACCGCTTTCCAAAATTTTATGTTTTGTGGTTTTTGTAAAGACAATATTTCTTCCACCACATACTCTTATCTGCTTATTGGGGAGTAAAAATCTGTAAAGAGCTATAATCTTTAATGCTTCATCTTCGCTTAAAGGAGATAAATGCTCATAAGGTGTTCCTTTTATCGGATTTAAAAAATTTAATGGGATGGAATCAACATTTAACTCTTTTAATGTTAAAGCAAGTTCAACTCTGTGATACCAATTTTCACCGATTCCAAATATCCCTCCTGAGCATACAAAAAAGCCAAGCTCTACGGCATTTTTTACACACAATACATCCTCTTCATAATCATGAGTGGTGCATACATTTTTAAAATAACTTCTTGATGTTTCAAGGTTGTGGTGAAAACCTGATAATCCAGCATTCTTCAATTTAATCAATGTGTCTTTATCTAGAATGCCTACAGATACATCGGCAAGGAGGCCATTTTCTCTAACTATTTTAACTCCTTCCACAAGTTTATCGATATCCTTCCTGGATAAAGATTTACCACTAGTAACTATGGAAAATCTTTTTATTCCATATTGTTTATATTCTTTTACCCTTTTTTCTATATTATCCAAATCTATAAATTCATAAACGGGTGACTCAGTGTTATAATGAGCAGATTGTGCACAGAATTTACAGTCTTCAGAGCATCGACCGCTTTTAGCGTTTATTATTGAGCAGAACTGAACTTTGTTGTCGAAAAAATGTTTTTTTACTTCGTCTGCTGCTTCACAAATTTCTTTGATATTATCGCATCTAATGATAAATTCTATTTCATCGTTATTTAAAGTTTGTAACTCTTTGGATTTTTTAATAATTTTTTCAATCATAATATCTCCAATTAGATTTGCATATTGTTGAATTTTAAAACAAAGTATGATAATTTTCAATATCTTTGTGGAGGTACTGGCATCTTCCCATTTTTTTGAGGAGTTGAATGGGTAGGTTTATATGTCAGTATATTATAAAGTTTATGTAAAAGAAAATACTTTTTTCTTTTTAAATATGATGCCCGATTTGCAAAAAATGGGGTGACGCCAGCATTGTGGAGGTAAAGATGAAAGGATATTCAATTTGGCATCCATGTACGCAGATGAAAGATCATGAGAAGTACCCTCTTATAAAAATTGTTAGAGGTAAAGGAATATATCTTTATGATGATAAAGGAAAAAAATATATTGATGCTATATCTTCGTGGTGGGTAAATTTATTTGGGCACTCCAATGAAAGGTTGAATAATGCTTTAAAACAGCAAGTTGAAAAATTGGAGCATGTTATATTTGCAAACTTTGTCCATGAACCTGCCTTAGAATTAACTGATAGGTTACTTAAAATTGCTCCCAAACCTCTTTCAAAAGTTTTTTTTGCTGATAATGGCTCAAGTGCTGTGGAAGTGGCAATGAAAATGAGTTTTGGTTATTTTAAAAATAAGGGTGAGCTGAGGAACAGGTTTGTTTATTTAGATAGTGGATATCATGGAGAAACACTGGGTGCTCTATCTGTATGTGGAGAAGAACTGTACAGTGATATGTACAAGGAAATTATGATTAATAATATCAGGGTTAAAGGGCCTGATTGCTTTAGATGTCCTTATGGAAAAGATAGAGATAGTTGTGATGCAGAATGTTTTGAGTTTATGGAACAAGCCCTATTGCGGCATAAAAACGAGGTATGTGCAGTTTTAATTGAGCCAATTGTGCAGTGTGCTGGAGGTTTTAAAATTTATTCGCCAAAATATTTGAAAAAACTAAGAAGCTTAACAAAGGAGCTTGGAATTCATCTTATTGCTGATGAAATAGCGGTTGGTTTTGGAAGAACTGGTAAAATGTTTGCTTGTGAGCATGCAGATATTACTCCAGATTTTATGTCACTTTCAAAGGGGCTTACAGGTGGGTATTTGCCGCTTTCAGTGGTATTAACAACTGAGGAAGTATATGATGCATATTATGATGATTACACTTCTTTAAAGGCATTTTTGCATTCTCATAGTTATACAGGTAATCCTCTTGCATGTGCTGTGGCAGTGGAGGTCTTAAAAATGTTTGAAGAGGAGAATGTTTTGGAAAAGAATAAAGCAAAAGGGGATTATTTGAGAGAAAGGGTTATGGAGGTTTTTGCTGATTACAGATTTTGTGGTGAGGTAAGATCTAAAGGGTTCATTACAGCTGTAGAGCTTGTGAAAAATAGGGGAAATAAGGAGCCATTTGATTGGAAAAAGAGGATTGGATTTCAAATTTATAGAAAAGCCATTGAAAAAGGTGCTCTTCTTAGAAATTTGGGTGATATTATTTACTTTATGCCTCCCTATGTGATTGAGTTTGATGAAATAGATAGACTTGTGGATATTGCAATTAGTGCTACTGTGGAGGTACTTGGTGAGTAAAAAAATAATGATATTAGGTACCAATACTGAGGTGGGTAAAACGTTTTTTTCTGCAATTTTGTGTAAATACTTAAAAAGAAAAGGGTATAATGTGAAATATGTAAAGCCAGTTCAAACAGGATATCCAAAAGATGATGATGCAAAATTTATTAAGGAATTTGCGCATCTTAAAGATAATGAAGCATTTTCAATAATCAGGGGAGAGAAACCTGTAGCGTCAGCTGCTCTATTTGAGAGATTTCCTATTGAAAGAGTGGTGGAGCACCTGAAGAGAATTGATGACTGCGATTTTTTATTAATTGAAACTGCAGGTGGGGTTTGTTCTCCCATTGATAAAAAAATTTTGAATTATCATTTATGTAAAATTTTGAAAGTTGATTTTAATATAGTTGTATTGCCTGATAAACTTGGTTGTATAAATGATGCCCTACTTGTAGATTATCTGTTCAGAAATGAAGGAATTGAATACTGTTTTGCAATGAACAGGTATTTTAGTCAAACCGATGAGCAAAAAAATACAGAATTAATTAATCATTTTACTGGTGAAAGGATATATATTATTTTTGATAATGATTTAAAGTTGATTAAGGAAGGTTATTTAACTCTTTAATTATATTTTCTATTTCTTCATCACTAAAGCCTTTTTCTTTACACACCTCAAAAACTGTTCCCCAGATAGGTTCGCCACACTTGACACATACAATTCCCTTTTTTCTTAGAAAATCCACGCTGGATGGTTTTATGTTTACCAGTTCTTCGATGGTTGTATTTTTGTCAATCATCAACAACCCTCCTTATTAATCTTAATATTGTAGGATGACCTGTTGAATATTTTATTCCTCTATCAATAAGAAATGATTTTATAGTATTAAAGTTATCGTTACTGATATAATTGGTTAATTTATGCAGATTTAACCCCATAATTCCAACAGGGGAATAGATTGCATCATCAAAGGTATCTAAGATACTTTTGTTTATGTCGAGAAAAAGGTAGTTTTCATTGTAAAACTTTTCAAATGTTGTCTTAGTTATTGAGTTGGCTAGAGATAAAAACTCCTTTTCTTTTGTCATTTCAAAAAAATGAATGAGTGCCATAATGGTAAATGAGTAATCTTCAAGGGTTTCATGTTTAAATATTTCACTGTGATAGTTGATTCTGTAAATACGAGATTTTGATATTTGAAAGGTTTTCAACTTGTTAAAAAGTGAGATTGCATGGTTGAAATAGTAATCATCATTAGTAATTTCTGCAAATGTCAGTAGTGCATCCACAAAAAGCATATTCCAGCTACAGATTATTTTATTGTCTTTTTCAGGTTTTTCTTTGGTATGGTTTTCTGATATTTTTTCAAAGTAAATATCAAGTTTTTTATATGTTTCATAATCAACGTTATCTTTCAAGTATGTGAACCCATTGTTATTTATTATAAAGTTTTGTAAGTTTTGAGGCAAGATAGATAATTGCTCTTCAGGTAAATGATAAAAATAGCCTTCTTGAAATTTCCCTTCTTCATTTAGGCTATCTGCATTCATCGATGCTATAAGACCGTTTTCGGTATTGAACTCTTCTAAAATGAAGTCAAGAGTTTTTCTTGCAATGTGGTAAAATAACGGCTCTTTTGTTTTTTCATAAAGCTTTATTAGAAACAGTGAGTTGAGTGCATTGTCATAAAGCATCTTTTCAAAATGTGGATAACTCCAGTTTTCATCCACACAATATCTAAAAAATCCACCGTTTATATGGTCATATAATCCTGAAAGAGCTAGCTTTTTACCAGTGAGATAGAGATAGTCCTGTAGTTTTTCATCTTCACTTTCTAGTAAATATAGAAGATAGGGGATGTTTGGGAATTTATTGTTGCCTTTTAGTCCCCCTTTTTTAAAATCTAAAAGGGATATGATTCTTTCGTGAAGCTGTGAAATGTTTATTGAGTGAAGGGGAAAACTATCTATTTTGTAAAAGTCTGAAATAAATTGGTTATATTTCTTAATCGATTTATCAATTTGTTCAGACTGATTATGGAAGATATTTATTATTTGATTTAATAAATTTTTAAAAGATATTATTCCGTATTTTTCCTCTTTTGGAAAATATGTACCGGCAAAAAAAGGTTCTCCTTCAGGGGTAGCAAAAACGGATAGCGGCCATCCACCTTGTTTATTCGTAATTTGAATATAAAACTGGTATTTTTTATCGATTTCAGGGTATTCTTCTTTATCAATTTTTATGGGGATAAAATTTTTATTTAAAATATTTGCAGTTTCATTATCTTCAAAAGATTCGTGAGCCATTACGTGGCACCAGTGACAGGATGAGTATCCGATACTTATGAAAAGGGGTTTATTCAATCTTTTGGCAAGCTCTAGTGTCTCATTATTCCAAGTTTGCCATGCAACTGGATTATCTTTATGCTGAAGTAAATATTTGCTTTTCGCTTTAGAAAGTTCATTTTTTATCATTTTTTACCCTTTTTTTTTATTTCATAAAATAGTTATGGGTAGTAAGGTACTAGGAGTTGTATATGTATATTTTTCAACAACCCTTATTCCCCTTACGCCCTTAAATACCTCTACAACCTCTAATACCTCTAATACCTTTACTACCCCTAATACCCTTACTTCCCATAGGAGTTCCAATGAATTTTATTAAAGTGCAGTTCAGAAGTTGTATGACCTTTTTTGGTTTCAGCCGGATAACCAATGCCAATGATACATTCCACCATATAATTTTCGGGAATGTTTAATATGTTTTTCACATAATCTTCCGCACTCATTTCTTTATTATGTTCCCTTAATCTAATTTGTGCCCAGCAGCTGCCAAGCCCTAAAGATTCTGCAGTGTACTGAAGCGTAATTGCTGCTATTGAGCAATCTTCAATGCAAACATCCGACTTATTTGTATCTGCAATGACCACTACAGCTAGCGGTGCGTTTTTAATGAAAGAAGAGCCATGTGTTTTTGCCGTGGATAGCTTTTGTAAAATATTTTTATCATCGACAAAAATAAATTCCCAAGGGGTAAGGCCTCTTGATGATGGTGAGCGAAGAATTGCTTCTTTTAGTATTTCGATTTTTTCAGATTCGATTTTTTTGTCTTGAAATTGCCTGATACTTCTTCTTTTTCTCAATAACTCTAACATATCTCTCTCCTTAATTTTAATATGACTAAATATGACTAAAAGATAATGACAAAATAAAACAAAATTTACTAAAGTCAATTGATATTGATAAAAAAATTAAAAAATGTTATAATTGCTTATGTTATCGAGGTTTATGTTATTCTTTGCTTTTCTTTTTATTCTTTTCTACCCTGATTTTAATTATGCTAAAACTTTTAAAGTTGGTATTTGGCACAACCCACCACTATCATATGTGGAACATGATAAGGTTAGTGGATTTGTCGTAGATATTTTTAAATATATTGCTGAAAAAGAAAATATAAAATATGAAATTGTAACAGGTAATTGGAACGGTCTTTATGAAGAATTAGTAAAAGGAAATATAGATATTTTTTTACCTATCGGTTATTCGGATGAGCGTCTAAAATATATGAAATTTAGCTCACCTGATTTTCCACTGTTGACTAATTGGGGACAGATAGTTTCTGTTGATAAAAGTATTAAGTCGGTATTGGATCTTGAAGAGAAAAGAATTTTAGTTGTCAATAATGATATATTTTTTGAAGGGTTACAAGGATTAAAAAGTAATTTAAAGAGTTTTAATATAAAATCTAATATTATTGTAGAAGAAGATTACGACCAAGTGATTAGCGGATTAATCAAAAGGGAAGGTGATGCAGGTTTAGTAAGTAGACTATATTTGTTACAAATGAAAGATGTAAAATTATATAAAACAAATCTGATATTTAATCCAGTCAAAATTGTTTTTGCATTTAATAGAAATTTTGATGGTAATATAATATCAAAAATAAACAATGAGTTAAAAAATTTAATTGAGAATAGAGATTCTTATTATTATAAAAGATTAAATTTCCTTTTGAATAACTATGTTGAGAATTATAATTACTCTATCTTCATAATTATTTTAATAATTTTAACAGGAATATCTTTGTTTTTATTCATTTTTAATAAATATCTTCATAATAAGGTTGAGGTTAAAACTGCAGAGTTAAAAGAGGCGCTTCAAAAATTATCTGAAAGCGAATTAAGATTAAATTTAATTCTTAATTCTGCACCTCATGTTATTTTTATTTTTGATGAAGATGGCACTTATTTGGAGATTATAACTTCTAATGAAGGTTTATTATTTGATTTTAAAGAGAACTTATTAGGGAAAAAAATTGACGAAGTAATGGATGGGGCAAAAGCCAGAGAGTTTATGAGTGTTATAAAGAAAGCAATTGAAACCAATGAAATGCAGATATTAAGGTATGAGTTGGATGTAAAAGGAGGGTATGAATATTTTGAAGGGAGAGTTATCCCTATTGAGCTTGGATATCCCAAAAAAACAGTTGCATGGTATGCTATTGATATTACAGAACTTAAAAATGCGATGGATAAAGTGATTGAAGAAAAAGAGAAGCTTAATGCAATTTTAAAATCAATATCTGAGGGTGTAATCGGTATAGATAAAAGTATGAAGATTATTTTCTATAATGACGCTGCTTTAGATATTTTGAAGCTTAGAGGTTTCAATTTGTTGGGAAAAGATTTTGGTGATGTAATAAAGATTTATAAAAATGGTAAAAAAGTTAATATCCCCTTCAAAGATATTTTTGATAAAGGGATAAAAGGTAAATTAGAGAATGATTGTATTTTAAAGCTACATGATGGTTCACCAATATATATTGGTGATAGTTTTGCTCCACTTTTTGATGCAAAAAGTAAAATATCTGGAGCAGTTTTTGTTTTTAATGATATTACAGAAAAAAGATTGGTTGAGAGTCGGCTTTATCAAACGAAACAGTTTGAATCAATTGGCAAGTTTGCTGGTGGTTTAGCTCATGATTTCAATAATTATCTTGCTGCCATACGAAATTATGCGAACCTTCTTGCAAATTATGAGGACAATTATGTTAGAAATATTGCTATTGGTATAGATAAAATTGTAGAACAATCGGTTGGGATTACTAAGCAGCTTCTTACATTTTCCAAAGGTGGCGAACCAGTTAAAAAGAAAGTTGATATTATTAATATAATAGAGAATTGTATTGAAATAGTTTTAAGTGGTACAGCTATTGAAGTAAAAACAGATTTTTTGGAAGAGCCCATTATTTGCGAGGTGGATCCACATCAGCTAGCTCAAGTATTTACAAATTTACTTTTAAATGCAAGAGATGCTATAAAAAATAAAGGTGAAATAGTAATAACTACAAACAAAAAATTATTAGATGAAAATAATGTTTTTGGGTTATCCTCAGGGAAATATGTAGAGATTAGAGTTAAGGATAGTGGACCTGGTATACCTTATGAATTATCTGATAAAATTTTTGAGCCTTACTTTAGCACAAAAGAAAAAGGACATGGTCTTGGATTGGCAGTATGTTATTCTATAATAAAAAAACATAATGGGATTATATATTTAAATCAAGGGGCTGATAAAGGTGCTGAATTTGTCATTTTGCTAAAGAGCTTTGAAGGTAGTTACTTAGAAAGTTTTAAGCAAGAAACTGTTTCTGATTATAAGCTTCAAGTACTTTATATGGATGATGAAAAAATGTTAAGGGATTCGTTTGGGATGTTGATTAAATCACTTGGTTGTGAAGTAAGAGTCACAAAGAGTGGTGAAGAGGTTCTAGAGGCAATAAAAGATGAGAAATTTGATATGATTTTTCTGGATTTAACAATCATTGGCGGAATGGGTGGCATTGAAACTGTAAAAAAAATTAAAGAAGAGGATCCTGGTTTATATGTAGTAGTTACTAGTGGTTATTCGGATAATGATGCTATTTCAAATTATAAGAAATATGGGTTTGATGATTGTCTTATTAAACCTTTTAGCCTTGATGAAATAAAAAGAATAATTGATAGATATTTAAGGAACGAAAAGAAAAAAATATAAATCGCTTGACAAGTTTGAGAAATTTATATATTTAGAGCGACGGATTTGAATTGGGGCGTCGCCAAGCTGGCAAGGCAGCGGACTTTGGATCCGCCATTCGCAGGTTCGAATCCTGCCGCCCCAGCTGATAAATTTATGAGAAGATTACCTCAGGTTAAAACCCTAGTCATTAAAATCGGCAGTAACATCTTAACCAATAATTCAACAATAATCGACAACAACTATATTAATAATCTTGCAAAAGTAATAGGTGAGCTTAAATCACAAATTGAAAATATACTCATTGTAAGCTCTGGTGCAGTTGCAGCAGGGATACAGGTATTAGGATTGCAAGAAAAGCCTAAGGAAATTTCAAAGCGGCAAGCTTGTGCTGCTGTTGGACAGCCGAAACTAATTCAGATCTATGAAAATGCATTTGAACATTGTGGTTTAAAAGTAGCTCAAATTTTGATAACAAAAGATGATTTTTCAAACAGAAGAAGATATCTTAATGCCAAATATACAATCAGAGAACTTTTTAGCAATAATGTTATTCCTATAGTAAATGAAAATGATACTGTTGTAGTGGAAGAATTAAAGTTTGTAGATAGTTTTGGCGATAACGATAATTTATCAGCCCTTATGGCAGGATTAATTGGTGCTGAATTGCTTTTGATTTTATCTGATGTGGATGGTTTTTTTACTGCAGACCCTTCCAAGGATAAAAGCGCAACTCTTATTTCAGAAATAAAGTATTTTGATAGTAAATTACTTGGAATGGCTGGAGATTCCATTACATCTGTGGGAACAGGGGGGATGAAGTCCAAGATTTTGGCTGCAAAAAAAGCACTGAATGCTGGGTGTTATGTGGGCATAATAAATGGAAAAGATCCTGAAAATATTAAAAGATTTTTAAATGGTGATGAAATAGGCACATACTTTTCTCATCTTGAAGATCCTTTAAAAAAGAGGAAACTTTGGATAGCATATGCAGCGATTCCAAAAGGTGAGATTGTTGTTGATGAGGGTGCTAAGAAGGCTATTGTTAATGACAAAAAATCTCTTTTACCAAGTGGTATAGTGAATGTTAATGGTCGATTTAATGTAGGAGATGTGGTAAGAATTGTTGACCAAAAAGGGAAAGAGCTTGGAAGAGGTAAAGTGAGATACAGTAATATTGAAATTGAAAAAATAATGGGGAAAAAAACTGCTGAAATAATAAATATTTTAGGCTATAAATTTAGTGATGAGGTGGTGCATAGAGATGATTTTGTTTTATCCGATTTTTTGGAGGGGTAGATGAGTTTTTTAGAGCAGTTAAAGAAGGTAAAAGAAGCATCTTTAAAGTTGATGCATTTGAAAAGTGAAGTAAAAAATGACCTTTTGAAACAGATTGCTGAAAATTTGGATAAAAATAGAAATAGAATAAAGAACGAAAATGCAAAGGATCTTGCTGAAGGGGAAAAGGCGGGGTTGAGTAAGGCCCTCATGGATAGATTGTTGTTAAATGATAAAAGAATAGATGCAATGATAAATGGGGTTATGGATATAGTAAATCAAGATGATCCGGTAGGGGTGGTTGAAAAAGGGTATAAAAGACCTAATGGTTTGAAAATATATAAAGTGAGAGTGCCTATCGGGGTGATAGGTATAATTTATGAGTCAAGACCTAATGTTACTGTAGATGCAGCTGCACTTTGTTTAAAATCAGGTAATGCTGCTGTTTTGAGAGGTGGTAAGGAGGCTGTTAATTCTAACAGAATTTTGGGAGAAATAATTCAGGAAGCCATTGTTAATAATGGTTTGATGAAAGAGACTGTTTTGGTAATAGAGGATAGTGAGAGAAAGCTTATTTATGATATGTTAAAAGCAAAAGGTTATATTGATTTAATTGTGCCAAGGGGTGGTGAAGGGCTTATTCAGTTTGTTACAGAAAATAGTCTTATCCCCATCGTGAAACATGATAAAGGGTTGTGTCATGTGTATATTGATAAGGATGCTGATATTGATAAAGCTGTAAAAATTGCTTTTAATGCCAAAGTGCAGCGCCCTGGGGTATGTAATGCCATGGAAACACTTTTAATTCACAAAGATGTGGCTGAAGTAGTTTTACCAAAACTTAAAGATGAGTATGAAAAAGCTGGTGTAGAATTGAGAGGGTGTGAACTAACGAAAAGTGTTATAGATGTTATTCCTGCTACAGAAGATGATTGGAAAACAGAATATCTCGATTTGATTTTGTCTATCAAGGTAGTAGGATGCATTGATGAAGCTATCGAACATATAAATAGATATGGATCTTCACATTCTGAAGCAATTGTTACGGAAAATTACACTGTTGCACAAAAATTTTTGGATGAAGTGGATGCTGCTGCTGTTTATGTGAATGCTTCTACAAGATTTACCGATGGGGCAGAGTTTGGGCTTGGTGCTGAGATTGGTATCAGTACGCAAAAGCTTCACTGTAGAGGTCCTATGGGAGCTTACGATTTGACAACAACGAAATATATCATCTATGGCGATGGACACATAAGAAAGTGAAGGGTTGATTAATTGAGGATAGTACTTTTCGGGGGGACCTTTAACCCAATTCATAATGGCCATATAGAGTTGGCTAAGAAGGTGTATAAAGACTTCAATATAGATAAATTCTTTTTTATACCTGCAAAAATACCACCTCATAAAAATTTGGGATTGGTTCCTGCTGAGAAAAGATTTGAAATGGTAAAATTGGCTTTGGACTTTTGTTTGAGAGGAAATTTTGAGGTTTCAGATTATGAGTTAAAACAAGAAGGTATCTCTTTTACATACAAGACATTGAAATATTTTAGAAAGTTGTATCCAGACGATATACTTTTTTTCTTAACAGGTAGTGATATATTTGCTACAATTGAAACATGGCAAAATTGGAGAGAGCTGTTTAAACTTTCTAATTTCATTGTTGCAAACAGGAGAGAGATGCCTTTTGAAAAAATGATGAATATAATACCTGAAGAGTTAAAATCTTTGGTTATTAATTTTTCAGATTATGTTGATCAAAAAGAAGGAGCCATAATTTTGTATAAAATTGATGAAATACCTATTTCTAGCACTGAAATAAGAGAAAAATTTAAAGATAAAACTATTTTTAGCTGTTTACCTAATGTTGTTGTAGATTATATTAGAAAAAATAAATTATATCAGGAGGTGTGATGGAAAATTTGAAAGAAATTGTAAAAATACTTGATGACAAAAAGGGTGAAAATATTGTTGCTTTTAACATTTCACCTGTTTCAGCTTTGGCTGATTATATGGTTATATGTACTTGTAATTCTGAAGTGCATTTGAATGCTATTACAGATGCTTTACTTTATGCGATGAAGCGGAAGGGTGTTATGCCTATTGGTGTGGATGGAACGGGGAAGTCAAAATGGGTGTGTATCGATTTTGGAGATGTTATTGTTCATCTTATGACGGAGGATAGTAGGAACTTTTATGATTTAGAGTCTATATGGGGTGATTGTGATAAAGTAAATGTTTTTAATGTGGGTCAGTAATTATGGGTACAGTCAGGCAGGAAATAATTGAGATATTAACTAGTGGTTATTTTACCGCTAAAGAGCTTTCCAAAAAGCTCTCTTTGAGTGAAAAAGAGATTGTGGAGCATTTGAAAGAGATAAATAAAGGTCATGTTAAAATCGAAGTCCGCAATCCTCAATGTAAAAAATGTGGTTTTAAATTTACAAACCTAAGGCACTTTAAAAAGCCTTCCAAATGCCCTTCTTGCAAATCAACTTATATTAGTGAGCCTGAATTTACGGTTAGAAAATGATTGTTGCTCTTTTTGAGCCTGAAATACCACAAAATACAGGTAATATTGCAAGATTATGTGCAGCTACAGGGATTAGACTGTTGTTAGTTGGGAGGCTCGGTTTTAGCCTTTCAGATAAATATCTTAAAAGAGCAGGAATGGATTACTGGAATTATGTGGATTGGGAGTGGATAAAAAGTATAAATGAGTTTTTCGAAAGATTCAAACAAGAGGAATATGATTACAGGTTTATTTCTAAATTTGGCAAAAGTTACTATACGGAGATAGAAAAAGATTTAAATAAAGAGCTTATATTAATTTTTGGAAACGAATCTTACGGTTTGCAAGAATGGGTAAGAGAAAAATATAAAGATTATCTATACAGGATTCCTATGAAAGAAGGGATGAGGAGCTTGAATTTGTCAAATTCTGTTGCTATAGTTGCGTACCATCTTTTGGCAAAAAAAGGTTTTCATGGACTTTGTTAAAAATTATTTCAAATATTTTGAAACTTATGAAATTTTGCTCTTTTTATTCATTTTTTTGTTGTTCATTTTTGGTTCTGTAATTTTCATTGATATAAAAAGTAATTCAAAGTTGATCAATTATGCTTATTCTTTCCAGAAAGAATTGATATTAAAAGTTAAAGATAAGATTGAAAGTAATTCTGTAAAATTTCAGAGGGAAGCTGAGAATCTAATCAATATAATTGAGGATAATCGAACGGTTGATAATGATGGAATTTTAATCTTTAAAGATAAAAAAATTGTTGTTGATAATTCGGATATTTACTTTGATGATTTGTATTCTTTTTTGAGTAAAATTGATGATTTTTATTTAATTAAGATTATTAAGAGGACTCCCTATGTTGTTTATATTTTTAAAAAAAGTAATTACCTAGTTATTAAGTATCAAGAAATTAAAGAAATTGTTGATGAAGTTGTTCCTAAAAACTTTTATTTTGTTTTAATAAAAGATAATAAAACGTATTTTTTAAGTGATTCATTGTATGGTTTTAAATTTGAAGATAAAAAATATTATACTGCAAGTTATGAAAACAAAGATTATATAGTAAGTTCAGATCTACTTTTTGATAATTTTAAGGCATATGTATTATCTAATAAAACTGATTATTTCAGAATAATGAACAAATTAGAAAGGGTATCTTTAATAAATGTTTTTATCGGCATTATTTTTATAATTATGTTAATTCTAATCAGATATTATATAGGTAGATTTTATTATGAAAGAGAAAAATTTGAACACCTATTTGAACTTGAACATGAGAAATTTGAAAGCATAGTTGAGGCAATTGGTGAGGGTGTAGTCCTTATAGATAAAAATTATAATGTTTTATGGGCAAATAATTATATCAGAAACTTTGTAGATTTGAATGAAGGTGATAAATGTTTTTCAGCAATTTGTGGAAATGAAAATGTTTGTGAAAAATGCAATCTAAATGATGTAATAAAAGAGAAAAAAGTTAAAACTTATAGATATAAAGATTTTATAAAAGGTAAAACAGGGCATTACGATGTGATATTGTCACCTTTATTAGATAGTCAAGGTGAAGTTGTGGCTGTTGTGGAATTGATTAGGGATTTAACTGATTTGGTCAATTTGCAAATTCAGGTGCAGGAGAGTGAAAACTATCTAAGGAATATTTTAGAAAATATTCCTGATGCTATAATTACATTTGATGCTGATTATAAGATATTAACAACAAATATTCAGGCACAAAAACTGTTTTGTGAGAATAAGCTAGTAGATGATGATATAAGAAATTATATCAATGATAATCATTTATTTGAACTTTTAAAAAGTAATAATTTAGTAGAACATTTTGATACCTATATTCAAAATAATGAAAAAAATATTCCTGTAAGGATTTCAGCTTTAGAGATAATAAATGAAAATGACAAGCATAGCCTTATGATAATAAGAGATATGTCTAAGATAAGAGAACTTGAAGCACAGTTAATTGAAAGAGAAAAACTATCTGCATTGGGTTTACTAGCAGGAGGAGTAGCGCATGAAATAAATAATCCTCTTGTAGGTATTTTAAATTTTGCTCAGCTTCTCGATAAAAGGCTTCCTGAAGGTAGCTATGAAAAAAGGCTTGTTAAAACAATTATTGAAGCAAGTAAAGATACTAAAAATATTGTTTCAAATTTATTATTGTTCGCAAGACATAAGGAAGGGGAATACAGTAATTTTGATATTAAAGAGTCAATAGATTTTGCTCTCAAAATTCTTGGTTCAACGATAAAAAAGAAAAACTTAAATGTAAATGTAGATATTTTATGTGATTCCGTTGTTTACGGGAATAGAGGTAAGGTACATCAGGTAATAATAAATTTAATTTCCAATGCCATAGATGCATTAAAGAGTGGTGGATGTATTGATATAAAGTTTGAATGTATTGATGACAAAAAGATTTTTACTGTAAGAGATAATGGTATAGGTATTCCTGATGAGGTTAAATCGAAAATTTTCGATCCATTTTTTACCACAAAAGAGGTTGGAAAGGGTACTGGTTTAGGGCTTGCTATCGTTAAAAGTATAGTGGAAGAGCATGGTTGGAGTATAAAAGTAAAATCAGAAAAAAACAGCTATACTGAGTTTAAAATTATTATGACATGAGGTGGTTATGAAAAGGATATTTGTTATTGATGACGAGCGCTATACACTTGATTTTTTTGAAGCATTGTTGATGGATGATGAAGATATAGTTGTATACAAATATGATTCTCCTTTAAAAGCCTTAAACGATATAGATAAAATTTATCCAGATTTAGTTATTACCGATATATTAATGCCAGAAATGGATGGTCTAGGAGTATTAGAATTTATAGTTAAGAATTATCCTGATATAACTGTGATACTTATTACAGCTTATGCTTCCATTGAGAAGGCTGTAGAAGCCATTAAAAAAGGAGCATTTGATTTTATTACAAAACCGTTTGAAGATTTGGAAGAAGTAACAGTAAGAATTAAAAAAGCTCTGGAAAACAGTCAATTAAAAACGGAATTAAAAACCTTACAAGAAAATATTAAAGAGGTTTATGGTATTGAAAACATTGTGGCAAAAAGTAAGCAGATGCTTGATATTTTATCACTTATAAAAAAGATAGCTAGAATTAATAGTAATGTGTTAATTACTGGCGAGTCAGGTACAGGTAAGGAACTGATTGCAAGAGCGATTCACAGTTTAAGCGATAGAAAAAGTAACCGTTTTTTACCGGTAAACTGTGCTGCAATTCCTGAAAATTTATATGAAAGTCTTTTCTTCGGATATGAAAAGGGAGCTTTTACTGGTGCTTATACGAATAAAAAAGGGTATTTTGAGGAGGCCAATGGTGGCACCATATTTTTGGATGAAATAGCTGAGACCTCACTTAATTTCCAAGCAAAATTGCTTAGAGTGATTCAGGAAAGAACAATAAAAAGATTGGGATCTTCTGATATTATTAATGTGGATATAAGGATAATTGCGGCTACTAATAAGAATTTAAAAGAAGAAGTGGCAAAAGGTAATTTCAGGGAAGATTTATATTATAGACTGAATGTAATTAATATTGAAGTTCCCCCGCTGAGAGAAAGGAAAGAAGATATTCCTTACTTGGTAGAGTATTTTATGAAAAAATATTCTAAAGAGTTTAGTAAAGATATAAAGAAGATTTCATCTGAATTTTACAAGTTTTGTTATGAGTATGAGTGGCCTGGTAATGTGAGAGAGTTGGAAAATATTATCGAAAGGTGTGTTGCTTTGGAAGATGGAGAAGTGTTAACGGATAAATATCTGCCAAATGAATTAAGTCAAATTAAAACTAAAGAGGTGAAGCCTTATAAACTTGCTAAAGAAGAGTTTGAAAAAGAATATATTAAAAACCTTTTAATGATTACTGGGAACAGTATGTCTGAAGCCGCTAAACTTGCAGGTATAGATATTTCAACATTACATCGAAAAGTTCAGAAATACTTTAAAAAATGAAAAATAAAGTTTTATTAATAATAAGTTTATTCTTTTTATGCAATGGGATTGCCTGGTCTCAATTAGTATTAAAAATTAGTCATGTAGTGAAAAACAACAGTCCAAAGGGGAAGGCCGTAATTTATTTTAAAAAGATTGTAGAGAAAGAGAGTAAAGGAGCAATAAAGGTAGAGATTTATCCAGAAGGTATTCTTTTTGACGATAGAGAAGCATTGGGTGCTCTAAAAAATGGTTTGATACAGTTTGCAGTTCCAAGTTTTTCAAAATTTGCAGATATTGTACCAGAATTTCAAATTTATGATATACCATATTTATTTAAGAATATACAGCATGTACATAGGAGTTATTTCGGTAAAATAGGTAATTTATTGAAAAGTAAGTCATATGAAAAAGGTTATAAACTGTTGGCAATGTGGGATAATGGATTTAAGGTTATTACAAATAATAAAAGAAAAATAAAATATCCTCAGGATTTAAAAGGACTAAAGATAAGGACTCAGGGAAGTAAAGTGATTAATAAATCTCTTGAAATTGTGGGTGCTGTACCTGTTTCTAAACCTTTTAAAGTTGTGGTGGATTTACTTAAAGCAGGTTTGATTGATGGTCAGCAAAATACTTATAATAATATTTATACACAACAATTTTTTAAATATCAAAAATATTTAACTATTACGAATAATGGATTTTTAGGGTATGTTTTTATTAGCAGTGTGAAATTCTGGGAAAATCTTGATATAAAGAGCAAAGAAATAATTTTAAATGCTTTGGAAAAGGCAACGATATATGAATATGAGTTAGCTGAGGAGATAAATTACGAAGATTACTATAGAATTATTATACATTCCAATATTGAGATAATACCGTTGAATGATAGGGAGAAAAAGATTTGGGAAGATTTTTATTATGAACATTATAATGTATTTTACGAATTCATTGATAAAAAAATTGTGGATGAGGTGTTTAAATTAGAGTAATATTTTATAATTTGATATTTGCTGTAATGCTTTTTATCTCATTTGTATATGTTGATCAGCTAATTATCTTCAATATCAGTAGTAAGTTACATATTGTTTTGATCAACTTCTTAGTTTTCATTTCTATCATGTCATTATTAAGTGGAAAAATGTATTCTTTTGAAAAATATATAAATAATCAGCAAAATATTTTGAATCATGTTTTTGTGATTATATTTATTTTCTTACTTACTTTTAATACGTTATACTTCTATTTCTATTCAATAGTTATAATTATTTATTTTTATGGTAGAGCAAATAAATGGTTTTGATATTTATTTAGTTAATATTTTTACATATTTGGTAAGTATTTCATTGCTAATTGCTTTTTTTCTGAATATTAATTTAGGGCAACTGCAATTTCTTATGTATATTTCATTAAAGAGAGTTGTAAATTCTGATGAATTATTTGTAATACCATTTTTTTTGTTGTTATCTCAGTTATTTATAAAAAGCAAACTATTTGATAGTAACTTATTTTTTATACTAAATTCAAAGATTCCTAAATTTTTTAAATTTTATTTTATGTTTTTTCTAACTTGTTCCTTTTTACCATCTGCAGTATTTGCTAACAGTTATATAGTAAGATTTTTGAAAATGAACTGTTTTGCTAGTGATGAAGATAAAATTTGTTTAGCTCAGTTTTTTTCAGTATTTAACTTTATAAGCCCAATTTCTATACCAATATTGATTTATGCTTATCTTTTGAGATTACCTATAAAAACTGTTATAATAATGTTTATACTGTTGTCGCATATATTTTTTATAGTAGGTTATCTGTATTTATTGAAAAAAAGAAATTACAATTTTATGAGAAAGAAAAGCAATAAAATTGATGTATTATTTTACTTTTTTATTATGATTTTCTTTTATTATTATCTTTTCATTCCAGAGTCCATTATGAAGGTTGTTTCTGTTACTATTGTGATTACATTTGTATATTCTTTATTCACAAGGAAATTAAATGTAGTAAGAAATGCTTTATTGGTGAGAGATGTTTTATTTAGAAGTGGTGTGATTGTTTCGATTTTAATTATGCTTTTTTTTATGAATATGATAATCATTTATGGAAAATACAACGTATTAACATCAAACTTTTTTACTTCATTTCTTTCAGATAGATATATCATTATTGTATTTTTACTATGTGTAAGTTTTATTTTGTTGCAGTTTATAGATCCAATGGCTGTACTAATTGTTTTATACCCTTTTTATCGCATCTTAATAGATGAATATAATTTTAATGAGTATGTTTTTGGCATGGGATATATTTTATTTCTATCATTAGGTTTTTTTAGTTATATAAAAAACTTAGTAATTGAAAATTATATTTTAAAGTTTAAAATAAGTTATGAATATTTGGGGCATTATTTTTTAAAGCTGATGTTATTAATTTCTTTGTTATCTTCAGTTATTATGATTTTTATATGAGGGTGCTATGTATAAATATATTATTAATGCAGAAGATATCGATGTGTTAAATCAAGATGAGAAACTATCATCAATGGTTGTCGAGGAATATTTTAAAGGGAATAAAGAATATATCATTTATTCTGAAGAGGATTTAATTAATAAATTGAAAAAATATAATATTAGATTTGATTTACAAAAAATTGTCGATGAGGATTGGAGTGTTAAGTGGAAAGAATATCTAAAAGACGGATGGCTTACATATACTACCTATTTTACACATACTCCAAAACAGTTTGATGACAGAGATGTATTATACATTAATCCATCTATGGCTTTTGGGACAGGTGATCATCCTACAACGAAAATTGCTGCAAGACTTTTGGAACCTTTAGTAAAAGATAAGGTAGTGTTGGAAGTTGGTTCTGGAAGTGGCATATTATCTATTTTATCTGCTAAGAAGGGTGCTAAAAAAGTTTTTGCATGCGATAATGATATAAATACATTTGGTAATTTTAAAGAAAATTGTAGATTAAACAACGTAAATAATATTTATATGTGGTGTGGTTCAATTGATTCTTTCAAAACATCTGTTAAAGTTGATATTGTGGTTGCAAATATTATCAGCAGTGTTCTTTTGATGATAAAAGAAACGATTTTTAATATAAATCCTGAGTTTATAGTTTTTTCAGGTATATTGGTTGGGGAAAGGGAAACATTTCTAAAGAAAGTATCAAATAATTACCAAATAGACAGGGAGAATATAATTGATGGATGGTGGGGGGTGAGATTAAAGAGATGTTAGCTGCGATTGGTGATATCCATGGATGTATAAAAACAGTTAATAAACTCATAGACAAATTGTTTGCAAAATATGATATTGATACATTTATTTTTTTAGGTGATTTTGTTGATAGAGGTGATAATGCTAAGGATGTTTTGGATTTTATTATTAACTTTTCAAAACACTATAATTCAATATTTCTAATGGGCAATCATGAAGATATGATGTTAGATTACTTTTTTTCTGAAGGTAAATATGATGCTAATGTTTGGTTTGAAAATGGAGGTAGATTAACGATAAAATCCTTTGACAAAGAATTGTTTTTACGATTAATTTCTTTTCAAAATATAAAAAAAGATTTTGTTAAAAAGTTTGATAATTATTTAAATTTTATTAAAAGCTTTAAATTTTATCATACTGTGGAAGGCTTTGAAAAATATTTTTTCAGTCATGCTGGGTGTTTAAAAATTGATTTGCCACCTGAGTTTCATAATGACGTGGTTCCCGATAATAAAAAGAAAATATTTTTTCCTTATCTTTGGAGTAGAGAGATAGATTCTTACGACAAGAAGATTGAAAACACAGTTGTTATTCATGGGCATACACCTGTTCAAAAATTGAATGGAGAAAGTACTCCATTGGTAAACAGAAGTGATGAAGGTATAATATCAATTAATATTGATACAGGGTGTGTTTACGGATTTAATTTGAGTGTTTTAATACTTAATGAGGCAACTGGTGAGTTTGATTTTGAGGTAGTACGGTGTCTGGATTAGCATCTATTTATGAAGATATCGATAAACTGTCTAAGGAAATTTTACTGTCTCATGAAAACAGTCATTATATAAAAAATGTTTTAAGAAAAAAAGTTGGTGAACATATACAAATTTTTTCAAACAAGGAAAAAGGAATATTTAAAATCAAAGAGGTAAAAAAGAAACTTTTACTGTGTGAAAAGATTGAGGTAAAACAATATGAAATAAGTGAGAAGAAAATCAAGGTTTATCAAGGTTTAATGAAACGGGAATATATGGATTTTGTTGTTGAGAAGTATGGTGAATTAGGAGTTTATGAACTAAATATTGTTTTAACTGATTATAGCATAAAAAATATTACTGAAAAAAATTTGCTAAGATACAAGAAATTGTTAATTAATGGAGCAATGCAGGCAGATTTGGACTTTTTACCAAGAATAAATTTATTAGAATCTGTATCAAATATTAATGATGATTGTGATATGAAGCTGTGTTTTTATGAGAAGATTAAAAATAAGAGTTTTATTCATAAAGTAGGAAAGACTGTTTCCATCTTTATTGGACCTGAAGGTGGATTATCTGATAAAGATGTAAATATTTTAAAAGAAAAAGGATTTCTTTTAGTATCACCTTTAAAAAGTGTTGTTAAGGCTGAAACAGCAGCAGTAGTTTTTACTGGGATAATTAGAGCATTGATGGATTGCAATGAATTTATTTAATAATTGGGATGTGTATTTTATGAAAAAAGCTATTTCTCAGGCACTTATTTCTTATGACAATGGTGATGTGCCTGTTGGAGCTGTCATTGTTAAAGATAATGAGATTATTTCATATGGTAGGAATAGAAAAGAGGAAAAAAGAAATGCATTATTGCATGCAGAAATTGAAGCTTTGAATAAAGCTATTAAGATATTGGGGGATTGGCGCTTAAAAGGCTGTAAAATGTATGTAACATGTGAACCTTGTATAATGTGTGTAGGTGCTTTACTCCATTGTAGGTTAGATGAAATAGTATTTGGAGTGAATGAGCCTAAATTCGGGGGAGTTATTTCCAATGCTAGGCTTTTTGATATTCCATATAATCATAAAATAAGATATAAGTATGGTTTACTGGCAGATGAAATAAAAAATATCATGCAACAATTTTTTAAAGAATTGCGTAAGTAGATATTTATGTATTTGTAACGGTATTTGAAAAAAATAACTAGTTGCTTGATTTTTTCAAATCTGCCTAGTATTGTATCAAAAACAATTTGAGAGGAATAAATGATTGGTGTGGATAATGAATTAAGGTTGCATGATTTAGATTTTGAAATAAGTGTTGAAAGTAGTCTTAAAAATTTAAAACCACATCCAAAATTCAGTAGTTGTTCTTTTGAAAATTATTATCCTGATGAAAAGTATCCTTCACAAAGCTATGTCAAACAGATGCTTTTTGAAAAAATCAGTAAATATAATGATTACAAAAATAGGCCTATAATCAAAAAAAAGTCTTTTTTCTCTTTTTTTGGTAGAAACGAAAATAACGAAAATAGAAGTTTTAAAAACGTTTATTTAGATGGTGGTTATGGTGTTGGTAAAACTCATTTACTTGCCGCATGCTACAATGTTGCAAAATGTAAAAAAGCGTTTATGTCATTTTCTGAATTATGCTATTATATCAATTATATAGGCTTAAATGAGAGTATAGAAATTTTTTCGGATTATGATTTACTCCTTATAGATGAGTTTGAGATTGATGATCCAGCTACTGTAAGGATAATGGCAAAGTTTTTTTCAGAATTAAATAGAGATACTTTAATTATAACCACATCTAATACATTGCCTGGAGATTTAGGGAAAAACAGGTTTCAGGCTGATGAATTTAAGCGGGAAATGGGGGTTATTGCAAACACTTTTAAAGTTGTAGTTGTAGAGGGAGAAGATTATCGTAGTAAAAAAGAGGTTTGGAAAAGAACTTTGGATAGAAAACCTTTTGAAGTTGTTTACGGTGAATATAGTCCTTCTTTGGACAGGAAAAAAATGGTTGTAAGTTTTGATGATTTGATGGCTCAGCTTGAGCAGATACATCCTTTTAGATTTTTTATAATACCAGAGAATGTTGAAGCTGTTTTTATTAGAGATATGAAACCGTTTCCGCTTTTAAATGGTGCATTGAGGTTTACTCATTTTGTAGATTTATGTTATTATTATAATACAAAATTGTTTATTAAATCAGAATATGATTTAGAAGATATGTTTAGTAAAGAAATGTTGGAATCTTGTTTTGAGAAGAAATTGAAAAGGTGTATATCAAGATTAAGTGAACTAGGCATTTTTTACCACAATTAAGTTTTGGAGAAGTCAGTGATAAATTTTTTAAAAGAGATAGTAATAGAAGCCGGAAAGATTATTAAAGAAAATTTCAATAAATCAAATACGGTACATTACAAAGGAAAAATAGATTTAGTAACTGAAATAGATATCAAAGTTGAGGAGTTTATCAAAAAAAGGCTTGAAACTATTGAAGGGGATTTCAATATTGTTGCTGAGGAATCCTTTGATGGGAATTTGCCTGATGATAAAGTAATATTATTGGATCCTATTGATGGGACTACAAATTTTGTTCATGGTTTTCCTTTTGTAGCTATTTCTTTAGCATTAATAGATAAAGATTATGAGTGTGGTATTGTTTATAATCCCATTTTGGATGAGATTTTTACTGCTGAGTCTGGTAAAGGTGCTTATTTAAACGGTGAGAGAATTTTTGTATCTAAGACAGATAATTTAGAGAAATCTTTAATTGCTACCGGTTTTCCTTATTCTTCTGTTGTAGAAAATATTGATAAATTATTAAAATTGTTGTCTAATGTATTAAAAAATACAAGGGGGATTAGAAGGGCAGGCTCTGCTGCTTTAGATTTATGCTATGTGGCAAAGGGTGTGTTTGATGGTTATTATGAGAGTAACTTAAAACCATGGGATGTGGCAGCTGGCAAAATTGTAGTGAAAGAAGCTGGTGGGGAAGTTTTGAATATTGAAGGTGAGAGTTACACTTTTAGTGATAAATTTATAATTGCTACAAATAAATTTATAACAAAGGATTTATTAAGGTTGTTGAATGGCGTTTAATTCCCAATTAATTGGTGATTTGAAATCTATATCAGTTCCGGATGTTTTCCAGTGGGTTTCTCAAAATAGAAAATCGGGCTTTCTTTTTTTTCAAAGAGAAACAGAAGAAGTGAAAGTATTTTTTTCTGATGGTTTTATTATTAATACATCATCTAATATTCCTGAATTTTTATTAGGAAAATTATTAATAAGGTACAAAAAGATTGATAAAAAAAATTTAGCAAATGTTTTAAAAACTCAATTAAAGGAGAAACGTCCTTTAGGACAATTGTTAATTGCAAAAGGTTTTATTACTAAGGATGAGTTAAATGATATAATAAAACAACAAATTATTGAAATAACTGTATATCTATTAGGGTGGGATAAAGGATATTTTTATTTTGAAGAAAAACGTTATAGTAAAAATTTAGATTTTAGTATTAGTGTTGATGAGATTTTATTTGAATGTATTAGACGAAAAGATGAATTGGATTTGTATAAAAAAGTATTGGATGAAAGTGACATAATTAAAGTTGTTGATTCTAGTGATTTGTCAGGGGATTTAAAAAAATTTATAGATGGTAAAAGATGTATAGGTGAAATATTATTTGAGATAGGTGGAGATTATCTTGAGACCTATAAACAGTTATATCAGCTTTTTTTAGATAAAAAGATTGAAAAGATAGGTAAAAAAGAAGTTAAAGAAGACCCCACAGTTAGCTTTTTAGTGGCGTTAGAACTTTATGGTAGAGGTCGAATTTATGAATCTTACAATATAACTAAAAATCTCTATGATAAATATAAAAGTAGTCAAATAATTAAAAACTTCTATCAAAATCTTGTGATATTTGTAAATAATTTCTTTGAGAAAAAAGTAGGGGGGGAAAATTCTTGTTTTAAAGTGAATAGTTATAAATTGCTAGATCAAAGAATTTTTCTAACTCCTAAAGAAGGTTTTATCTTATCTAGAATAAGTGAATATCCTTGTTTTGATGAATTATATAAAGTTGTAAATATTGAAAAAACTGAGCTTAAATTAGTTTTGATTAAGTTGTATAAATTAAATTTGATTATGTTGAAAGAAATTAGACGTAAAGAAACTAAAGAATTAGAAGGAGATACGCTATTATCGTTATTGTATATTATGAAGAACGAATTAACTGGGGCATTGGAGGTTATTAACGAAAAATTTACCGGGGTATTCTTTTTTGAATCTGGAAAGTTTAAGATAGGATATTCCTTTTCAGAGAATTATAATTTTAGTAAGTATTTACAAAACGTTAAAGATATTTCTTTGGTTGATGAAAAAGATTTCAGCAAAACATTAAAATATATTATTGATGAAGATATTTTAAGTTTTGATGAGCTTAAAAGGGTTCTTGAAGTTTATGATAATATGCTCATTCAAGAGATTATAAAAACGGAACCAATTTCAAATATTTTCATATTCAATGAGAAATTTACTTACGATATAAGCATTTCTTTAAATCTTTTTTATCTAATTTTATTTGTTGTGTCTGGGTATAATGTTGATGTTAATGTAGATTTTGATTTGAACCAGAGTTATGAGTTGACAGTACTGGAAAAAGAGTTGTTAGAGATGGCAGAAGAGTACCATGCGATTGTAAAAATTTTGAGTAGTTTTGATAATAATAGATTGGACAGGGAAGTTTTAAGGCAGTTTAGTAGTAGTGAGATAAACATTTTGAAAATTCTGTATTACCTTGATCTTATTAAACCTGTAAGTCAGGATGATTTAGATGTTGATGAATTAAAGGAGTATTTAAACAATTTACAAAAAATGACCCCTTATGAAATTTTTGGAGTAAATAAGGATAGTTTTGATATTGATGAAGTAAAAAAAACATATGTTAATCTATCAAAAAAATACCATCCTGATTTATATGAGGATAAGCAAAAAAAGGCACTTGCTGATGAAATATTTAGGATAATAAAAGAGGCATTTGATTTGCTCACTTCAAAGGAGAAGGAAGAGGAAAGTGAATTAAAAATTGATGCGAAAAAGATATTCTTGGCTGAGCAATTGCTTACAAGTGGTAAAATTTATTTGAATATGGGACGCATATCTGATGCTGTAGATTCTTTTATGAAAGCATATGAAAATTTTGGGCAGGATGAGGAAATTAGATGTTATTATGGACTAGCTCTAATAAAATTAGGTCGTTTTCAGGAAGGATTTAAAATATTAAATAGTATAGACTTTACAAAATTCAATGATCCTAATCTTTATTTTGCCTTTATGGATGCGTCTATCAAACTAGGTAAAAAAGAGAAAGCAAGAAAAATACTCAATAAATTTATAACTGAGTTTAAAAGTCTTAGAAAGAAAGCAGAATTTTATCAGCGCAAATTATCATTATAATTTTCTTTAGATCAATAATTCTTATGGTCAAATAAAATGATTTTATAGTGAATTTTTTTATTAATGTTTAATATAATCAAAAATTGTTAAGCATAATCAAATTTATTGTTGACTATCCTTTTTAGTTTAGTTAGAATTAAATAAGTTTAATAGAAAAATGTTTTAAAAGAGGTTGCAGTTGCTCGAAGTCAATAGAATTTATTTGAGTTTTGGCGGGATAATGGCCATTGCAGGTGTAACATTTAATGTTAATAAAGGTGAGATTTTTTCAATTATTGGGCCTAACGGCGCAGGTAAAACAAGTGTTTTAAATACGATTACAGGTATTTATTTTCCTGATAGGGGGACTATTAAATTCGAAGGGAAGGATATCACAAAGCTTGTTGTTCATAAAAGGGCTAAACTTGGGATAGTTCGGACATTTCAAAATCTTGAATTGTTTAAGGGAATGACAGTTTTGGAAAACCTGATGCTTTCAAGACATATATTCATGAAATACGGTCTTTTTTCTTCAATTTTGTATTTTGGTAAAGCATTGAGGGAAGAGGTAGAGCATAGAAAGAAAGTGGAGGAAGTAATTGATTACCTGAATCTTAACAGTGTCAGAAAAAAATATGTGTATGAACTTTCTTATGGCTTGCAAAAACGGATTGAGTTGGCAAGAGCTCTTTGTTTAGAGCCAAAATTACTTCTCCTTGATGAGCCGATGGCAGGTATGAATATGGAAGAGACAGAGGATATGGCTCGCTATATTCTTGATATAAATGATGAATTAAACACAACCATTATTTTAATAGAACATGACATGAATGTGGTGGTTGATATTTCAGATAGAATAATGGCTCTTGATTTCGGTGAAAAAGTATGTGAAGGGACTCCTTCAGAAGTTATTAATAATGAAAAAGTTATTTCAGCATATTTGGGTGAAGAGAAGTGGTTATAAAAGAAACTTTGTTAGAGTACTTTCTGGAAAATTATAGAAGTAAAAAGGATAAAGTAGCATTACGTGAAAAAGATTATGGTATCTGGAAAGAAATTTCTTGGTCTGAATATTTTAAAAAGGTTGCGTTGCTTGCAATTTATTTTGAGCAATTTGGTATAAGAAAAGGGGATACTATTGCCATAATAGGAGACAATAAGCCTGAGTGGGTAATTGCAGAATTTGCTGCTCAACTTATAAGAGCATATCCTGTGGGTATTTATCAAGATTCTGTTGTGGAAGAAGTGGAATATTTGCTGACAAAAACCGGTGCTAAAATGGTTATCGCTGAAAACCAAGAGCAGGTGGATAAGGTTTTAGAAGTTGCCAGTAAACATTCTTTAATTAAGAAAATAATCTATTATGACAACAGAGGTATGTATTTATATGATGATGAGAAATTAGAAAATTTTGAAAATATTGTTAATAAAGATGTGGATATTGAAATACTGGAAAAGTATTTTGAAGATAAGTTGAGATTGGTTAGTAGTGATGACATAGCGGTTATGTGCACCACTTCTGGGACTACTTCAAAACCAAAAGTGGCAATGCTCACACACAGAAATTTGATTTTTATGTCTACGAGTCTAGCAAAGGCTGATCCAAAATATGATACTGATGAATTTGTGTCATTCCTTCCTCTTCCCTGGATTGGGGAACAGATGATGAGTGTGGCAAGTGCTCAGATTTTTGGCTTTGTGGTTAATTTTCCAGAAAGTTATGAAACGGTTGAAAATGACATGAAAGAGATTGGACCACATATTATTTTTTCTCCTCCAAGGGTTTGGGAAAATATGGCTTCTTCTGTTTTTATGAAAATGATGGATTCTACACCGTTTAAAAATTTTGTTTTTAATAAATGTATAAAAATTGGTTATGAATATGCAGATTTAAAATTTCAGAAAAAATCACCTACTTTGTATCAGAAAATTAAATATGCCTTAGCTTATATAATGCTTTTTAGAAAATTGAAGGAGAGACTTGGTTTTAGCAATTTGAGGAGTGCCATGACAGGTGGAGCTGCACTTGGCCCTGACACTTTTAGATTTTTTCATGCTATTGGAGTAAATTTGAAGCAGATTTATGGTCAGACAGAAATTTCAGGCATTTCGTGTATCCATAGAAATGATGATATTGATTTCACATCCGTAGGGAGACCGATTGAAGGTACTGAAATAAAGATAACAGAGGATGGAGAAATTATATCAAGAAGTCCTGCTGTTTTTGCAGGGTATTACAAGGATGAAGAAGCTACAAAAGAAGTATTGAGAAATGGTTGGCTTTACTCTGGTGATGCTGGTTATTTCGATGAAAATGGAAAGCTGGTAGTCATTGATAGGAAAAAAGATTTAATGTATCTTTCGAATGGCACCATGTTTTCTCCACAATTTATTGAAAATAAACTGAAATTTAGCCCTTATATCAAGGAAGCTGTGACTCTTGGCAATAAGAGGGATTACATAACTGCGATATTAAATATCGATATGGGGATTGTGGGGAAGTGGGCTGAGAACAACAAGATTGCTTATACAACATATACGGATTTAGCAGCAAAAGATGAGGTCTATGAACTTATTGCAGATGAGGTTCGCAAAGTAAATAGTGATTTGAAAGATGAGCATCAGATTAAGAAATTTGTGTTGCTTTACAAAGAGTTGGATGCTGATGACGGTGAGTTGACAAGGACAAGGAAGGTTAGAAGAGGATTTATCGAAGAAAAATATAAAGAGATAGTTGAAGCTCTATATTCGGATAAAAAAGAGATAAATATTGTTGCAACTATTAAATTACAGGATGGTAGGGAAAGAAAGATCAATACGGTTTTAAAAATATATTTTTTGGAATAGTGGTGGAGGTTGCTTCATCTGCTATGCTCAGAGGCTGGCAAGTATAGCAGATTCGCAGTAATGGAAATTGAGTTGGTGAGGTGTTTGGGATGAAGCAATCTAAAATTTTATAATATGAGGTAGTGGGCAATGGAACTTTTTTTTAATCTTCTTATCACTGGATTGGTTGTTGGAAGTATTTATGCCCTTTTGGCTTTGGGGTTTACACTTATATATAAATCCACAGGTGTAGTTAACTTTGCTCAAGGAGAATTGCTTTTAATCGGTGCATATATCTGCTTACATTTAACTGTAAGCTATAGGGTACCTTTTATCCCCTCATTTATACTTACATTTATTTTTATGTTTTTATTCGGTTTTATCATTGAAAGAATATTTTTACGCAAAATGATAGGGGAACCTATTATTTCCATTATAATGCTTACCATTGGTCTTTCCTCATTACTCAAGTCAGTGGTTCAGATTTTTTGGGGAACTGATACGAGAGTATTTCCAAAGGTTTTTCCAAGTGAGCCGGTAAATCTTTTTGGGATTAAAGTTAGTCAGGTATATATATATTCCGTAATAAGTGTGGCTATTTCATTGGTAATTTTTTCAGTTTTTTTCAAAAAATCTAAAGCTGGTGTGGCGATGAGAGCTGTGGCCAGTGATCAGCAAGCTGCCTTGTCAATGGGAATTGAGATAAAAAAGGTTTTTGCTCTTGCCTGGGCCATTGCTGCTGTTGTTTCTGCCGTTGGCGGTGTTTTTGTAGGAAATATTAATGGGGTTAACACAAATCTTTCTCAATTTGGACTCAAAGTTTTTCCGGCTGTTATTTTAGGTGGGCTTGATAGTATTTCAGGAGCAATCATTGGAGGAGTAATTATTGGTATCCTAGAAAATCTGGTAGGTGGTTATGTCGACCCTCTTATAGGTGGTGGTGCCAAAGAAGTTTTTCCATTCATATTTATGATTATAGTTTTAATGATAAAACCTTATGGACTTTTTGGAACTGAAGAGGTCGAAAAAGTATGAATTATGTCAACTGTGGAAATTTCAAAACCAGCTATGAGAAGGATTTTGCTCTTTATCAGACCACTTTTTCCAAAGTTGTATTGATAATTTTCCTTGTTCTTCTATTTCTTTTCCCTTTTGTGGCTACTGATTACCTTTTGTATATATTTAATCTTATTTTTGTTTCAGTGATTGGTGCAGTGGGGTTAAATATTTTGACCGGTGCCACAGGACTGATTTCATTGGGGCATGGAGCCTTTATAGGTGTTGGTGCTTATGCAGCAGGTTACTTTTACAATACGCTTCATGTTAATTTTATCGTCGCTATATTGTTTGGTGGTTTAGCAGCAGCTTTCATCGGGAGTATTTTTGGTATTCCGTCTTTGAGATTAAAAGGGTTGTATTTATCCATTGCCACATTGGCTGCCCAGTTTATTTTAGAGTTTTTATTTGTGAGAATGGAGGGGATTACAGGCGGAGTTACCGGGTTATCTGTAGATTATGCGAAAATATTTGGTATTGAGATAGATGATGATTTCAAGTTTTATTATCTTGGTTTAATTTTTTGTATTTTAATGACCATTTTTGCCGTGAATATCATGAGAACAAGGATAGGGAGGGCATTTTTAAGTATAAGGGACAATTACATTGCTGCAGAGGTTATGGGTGTAAACATTTTTCAGTATAAAATTTTATCTTTTGCCATAAGTAGTTTTTATGCCGGAGTTGCTGGAGGACTATGGACTTTTTATACAACAATTATTACTCCTGAACATTTCACGATAGGTGTTTCCATCCAGTATCTTTCAATGATCATAATCGGTGGACTTGGAAAAGTTCTTGGAAGTATCTTTGGTGCTGTTTTTATGACGGTGCTGCCTGAGGCGTTGAAATTAATTTCTGATTTTCTCTCACAGTATTACCAAGATATTACGCAATTGTTTGCTTCGATTAGGGAAGGTGTATTCGGTTTAGTAATTATACTATTTTTGATGTTTGAGCCGGAAGGGCTTTATAGAAGATGGAAGTTGATAAAAGCTTACTGGAAGCTTTGGCCATTTTCTTATTAACAATAAATGGTTAGCGCAAAAAGCGCTAGCAAAACTACAAGTTTTAAGGATGAGAATGTCATTTAATATGCTTGCAATAATGGGTGCTGGCGTCACCCATTTTATGAAATAGAGAGGGAAATTGTTGTTGTTTTTAATTAGTTGTGTAAAAGAAGCGAGAGGAAAAAATTTTTCTCATCGTATATTAGAAATATGGAATAAACAATTAACAAAGAGTTAAAAAAAGGTTATGTAATGTATGGAGCACTGAAGGTGAACAAGGACATTTTTCTCATTGGTTGTAAGAAACCGTTGAGAATGTTGTCCCCACCTTCAGCTTTCCAAATACTGGACGGAACATTAGGCTACGAGCCTGTATTATGTTGCGATGATAGTATAAAGGGAAGCAAAGCTCAAGAAAAAATATAGGAGACATTATAAAATGAGAAGATTTGAAAATGTGGTAGGTATTGATGTATCAAAGTCGACATTGTCAATAAGTTTTTATGATGGATCTACGCACAAGTATTACGAGACGAGCAATAGTGTAAGATCTTTTACTAAAGATTTTCTTAAGAAAGTAAAAGGAGTAGATTGGTCGAAAGTACTTTTTATGATGGAAAGTACAGGAGTATATCATTTAAAATTAGCCACCCATTTGAGTAGGGAGTTAGGTTACGAAGTAAGTGTAGCTAATCCGATGTCAATAAAGAAATATTCAGATATGAATTTAAGGAAGGCAAAGACAGACAAATCGGATTCCAAATTGATAGCGGAATATGGGCTGGAATATGGTTATAAATGGAGATTTAAACCTAAGGATGAATTATATTATGAGATAGATAGTCGTTTAAAAGCAATAGAGGATTTTCAATCTCAGATAAATAGATTGAATAATCAGATAGAGGGATTTAGCCAATTGCCATATGAACAAGAAGAGGTTATATCGTGTTATAAAGATGTAATTTCCGCCTATAAGAGCAAGATTAAGAAATTGGAGCAGGAACTAGAGGTTTTGTTGAAAAGTCGTTATAGAGAGGAATATGAGTTAGTTATGAGTATTCCTGGAGTAGGTATGAAGTTAGCGTCGATAGTGTTGGGCAAATTGGAGTGTTTTCGTAATTTCAAGAGGGCGAAGGAGGTTGTTAGTTATATAGGTTTGTGTCCTTCTATTAGGGAATCTGGGACATCTGTAAGGGGAAGGGGACATATATCAAGGAGAGGAAATGCTTATATAAGGAAGATATTGTTTGTATGTTCATTGTCAGCGATACGGTATAATAAATTTTGTTCAAATTTGTATAGAAGGCTTTTATCATCAGGTAAAGCGAAGAAATTGGCGATAATAGCAGTAGCGAATAAATTGATAAGGCAAATATTTGGTGTATTAAAAAACGGTAGGCCATATGATCCAGAATATTTAAAAAATTTAACAGAGGTTACAGAAAATGGTTGACAATTAACACGGAACATTCTCATGGCACGTCCGGTGCCACTGCGAGGCAAGTTCCTCTAAAACCGCCGTCCATGGCGGTTTTATGGGAACTTAAACCCGAAAAATGTTTTTCTTCTCGCTTATAAAAAAAGAGTTTTTACAAAAATTAGGATGACGCCAGCGACCGGCGTGTTGTCGTTGAGAACGTAGAGCGTTAAAAAAAGCAACCTTTATGGTTGCTTAAATATAGTGTGGAGGATGTCATGAAAAGGTTTTTTGTCATATTTTTAACTTTTGTGCTGTTTGTGAGTTTAAGTTATGCCAAAGAGGTGAAAATAGGTGCTTTGGTGGATTTGACTGGCCCTACTGCTGATGTGGGTAAAGCGTATGCAGATGGCGTTAAAGATTGTGTGAGATGGTTTAATGAAAATGGTGGATTAAATGGTGATAAAATTAAACTGATATTGATAGATTATGGATACAAAATTCCTCAAGCTATATCAGCTTACAAAAAGTTTAAAAGGGAAAAAGTCGTAGCTATTCATGGTTGGGGTACAGGCGATACGGAAGCTCTAACAAAATTTATAAAAAAAGACAAGATACCTTATTTCAGCGCTTCATATTCTGAGCATTTAACTGATGCAAAGAAAAACCCTTATAACTTTTTAGTGGGAGTTACATATTCTGATCAGGCACGTATTGCATTAAAATATATTAAACAAAATGGTGTGAAGAAGACGGTGGCTTTTATTTATAATGATACGGGATTTGGTAGATCTCCGTTTTTTCCAGATGGTGAAAACTATGCCAAAGAGATTGGTGTGAAAGTGGTGGATAAAGAAGTGGTGGGGCTTAAATCCCTTGATGCTACAAGCCAATTGTTGAATATGGCAAAACATGATCCGGAATATGCTTTGGTGCAGGAAACGTATATGGCGACATCTACAATTTTAAAAGATGCAAAAAAGCTTGGAATAAAAACGAAATTTATAGGTTTTAACTGGACTTTTGGCAAAACTCTTATAAAGCTTGCCCAGGATGCTGCCGAAGGTTTTATGGCTACAAACCCTTTTGCTTTATGGACTGATACCGATGTGAAAGGGATAAAGTTTCTTCATGAATTAAATAAAAAATATCATCCGGATGTGACTTATAGAAAGATTAACTACATTCAAGGTTTCAGCAGTATGTATGTGATGCTTTCCGGGTTGAAAATGGCTAATAAAAATTACAAAGGGGAAAATTTGAAGAAGGTTTATGAGTCCATGAAAGATTTTGATACAATGGGACTTACTGCACCAGTGACATTTACAAGCACAAGTCATAAGGGTGTGAGAGCACTTAAAATTTATAGAATTAATAATGGGCAAATGAAGCCAATTACTGATTATATTTCGGTGGAGTAATGCTTAAGGTAAATAATATTGAAGTAGTTTACAATGATGTCATACTTGTTTTAAAAGGTTTATCTTTAGAGGTAAAGGAGGGGAGTATTACTTCCCTCCTTGGCTCAAACGGTGCAGGTAAATCCACTACATTGAAAGCCATATCGGGGCTTTTAAGGCCTGATAACGGGGAAATTACTGATGGAGAGATAATTTTTGACGGTGAAAGGATTGATAGAAAAGATGCTGCCGAGATTGTGAAGATGGGTATATTTCAGGTAATGGAAGGTAGGAGAGTTTTTAAAGATTTGACGGTTGAAGAGAATCTAATAGCCGGTGCTTATACAAGGAAAAATGCTGAAATAAAAGATTTAATAGAAAGAGTATACACTTATTTCCCAAGATTGAAAGAGCGCAGAAAACAGCTTGCCGGATATATGAGTGGGGGGGAGCAGCAAATGATTGCCATCGGTAGAGCTTTGATGGCGAAACCGAAGCTTATTTTGATGGATGAACCGTCGTTGGGGCTTAGTCCGTTACTGGTTAAAGAGATCTTTAAAATTATTGAAAAACTCAACAAGGAAGAGGGGACAACCATATTGCTTGTGGAGCAAAATGCCAATATGGCGTTGTCCGTATCTAATTACGGGTATATTATGGAAAATGGTAAGATTGTGCTTGAAGGAAGTGCTGCGGAATTAATAGAGAATGATGATGTGAAAGAATTTTATTTGGGGCTGGGTAGTAGAAAGAGTTTTAGGGATGTAAAACATTATAGAAGGAGAAAAAGGTGGCTCTCTTAAAACAGTTTTCAAAAGTTTTATCTTTTTTAAAAAAGAATAGAAATCATCCTTTTATTCAATATCAGTTGAAAAGATCAGGGCTGTCTGTGGATGATATCAAAGATTATGAGGACTTTAAAAAGATAAAGATAATTGGCAGAAAAGATTTAGCAGATTTGTCGAAAGATATAGATAGTTATTTAAAACTTTTTGAAGTGTGTCCGCACAAAATTTTTGAATCTCCGGGTGGAATTTTCAATTTTTTATTCGATAAATACTGTCAGTACAGATTTTATAAAGCGTTAGAGATATCAAGCTTTGGTGCCTGTGATGTTGTGATTAATACTTTTGCATATCATTTGACTCCTGCAGGTGAAATGTTTGAGGAGGCTGCTGAAAAGATTGGAGCCACTGTTATTCCTGTGGGGCCTGTTAGCAGTGAAAAATGTGCTGATTTAGTGGTTAGGACAAAGGCTACTGCTTTTATCGGGACAAAAACATTTTTGAAAAAAGTTTTAGAGAATTTAGGTGATAGAAATTCTCTATTAAAGGCATATTTAATTGCTGAAAAAATTACGGAAGAAGAGCGAAAAGAACTGGCTGAAAAGTATAATATTGAAATTTATCAAGGGTATGGAACTGCTGAAGTGGGATTGATTGCAACGGAGTGTGAATATAAGGATGGGATGCATATAGATGACGAGCTGTTTGTGGAGTTTTTGAGTGTCGACCATACTGAGAATGTGAAAGAAGGGGAATTGGGGGAAGTGATTGTTACTTTATTAAATGAAAAATTTCCTCTTATCAGGTATGGGACAGGTGATTTGTCTAAATATATTTTGAGTGAATGTAAATGTGAAAGAGAAAGTATAAGAATATTAGGTATATTCGGAAGAACCGATTCTTCAGTAAAAGTGAAAGGAGTTTTTATTCACAAATGGCAGTTTGATGAATTTTGTAGTGCAAATTCCATTGCTGGAAGGCTTGAAGTAAATTCAGATGAAGAGAAATTTGATTATTTAATTTTGAGAGTAAACAGTAATGTAAAAGACATTCATAAAAAGTTTAAAGATGTATTTAAGGTGAGCTTAAAAGATGTTATAATAGATGAAAAAATAAAAGAAAACGAGATTATAGATAACCGTGAATATCTAAAGAAGAGGTAAATAGAATAGTTAGCTTTACAACAGGCTAACTATTTAAAATAAAAATTTTTTTATAAATAAGTAAGTAAGTTTTTTGAGTTTTTACAAACTTTATGAGTAAATGCGGGGAAAAATTGAGTTTTTAATAAAGATTGCTTCTCTATTATTGAGTGCGAAAAGAATTTTTAGAGGAGAGTAGTTATGTTTGTAAAAGATTGGATGAAAAAAGACGTTGTGGTTGTAAATAAAAACGATACGATTTTAGATGCGCTACATTTGATGAGAGAGCATGGTTTTAGAAGACTGCCGGTTTTGGATGGTGAAAAACTTGTTGGTATTATTACTGAAAAAGATATAAAGGACTTTTCCCCTTCGAAGGCAAGCACTCTTGATATCTACGAGCTTCATAATGCCTTGGCAAAATATGAAGTGAAAGATGCCATGACGACAGATGTAATCACGGTAAGACCGGAAGATCCCATTGAGAAAGCAGCCATTATTTTACGTGACAAAAGGTTTGGCGGATTACCTGTGGTAAATGATAAGGGGAAGCTTGTTGGGTTGATTACAGCTGTGGATGTTTTTGATGTATTTGTTGAAGCAATGGGGATAAGGGAAAAAGGAGTAAGAATAAATATCCTTGTAGAAGATAAACCGGGAGCAATTGCTGAACTGGCAAAAATTGTTAAACAGTTTAGTTTAAATATTATAAGCCTTGCAACATTTTATATAAAAGAGAAACCTGGTTTGAGAGATCTTGTTTTGAGGATTAATGGAGATGAAAAGAATATAGAATTGTGCGTGGAAGAGATAAAAAAAGCTGGTTTTGATGTGACAAGTGTACTAAAAATGGGGGATATAAACGGAGTTCAATTATACAATTAAAAAAATTATAATGAAATTCTTTGCTAACTCTTACAATCTTGTTTTTTAAGGGCAAATGGCGCAGCATTTAAGTTTTGTTTGAAGAATTTTTAACGATGACTAATTAGTTGCCACTGAACACGTGTAATAAAGCATTTGAGTGATATATTGATTGCGGATAATTCAGGTTTTATTGTTCAAAATTAGAATGTGTGCCATACTATTACACGTGTTGAAAAAGTGGCAACTAATTAATAGTTAATATGTTTTTCCTTATTATACTGATTGTTATCCATCAATCACTAAAATCTGTTATCTTATATAATTTATTGTAAACTCTAAACCTTTTCGGGGGTTTAAAGGGGGCTTGCCCCCTTTAAGTATCATCTTTGCAAATATCACAAATGAATAATTTTCCATTTATCAATAAAATACACTTTTTCAGCAGTAACTAATTAAAGGGTTAAAGCATTTTAAATTGTTTTTAAATTGTGGTTTCTGTTTAGTGCATATTTCTCTTTTTCTGTCACATCTTTTGTAAAAAATACATGCGTTGTCATATGATTTGCTGTTTTGTTCAATTGTTCCAGGTATTGAGTAGAGATATTCTTCTTTATGCTCAATATCAGGAACGCTCTTTTTAAGTGCATATGTGTATGGGTGCTTTATTTTGCCGTCTTGTAAATCAGATTTGGTAATGAGCTCCATTGTTTCTCCAGCATACATTATGAGTATTTTATCTGTTATCATTTCCAGAAGGGATAAGTCGTGGGATATAAAAATGATGGTTAATCCTTTCTCTTCTTTTAGTTTTAGAAGCAGATTTATAATTTTTGTTTGAGTGGTTACATCAAGGGCTGTGGTAGGCTCATCTGCAATCAATACTTCTGGGTCACTTGCAAGGGATAGGGCAATCATAACCCTTTGATTCATTCCTCCACTCAAATTAAAAGGATAGCTCTTAAGTCTTTCTTCAGGGAAATCAATTTCCACTTTTCGTAATAAGTTTATAGCAATTTTGCGAGCAGTTTTTTCATCACACTTTTTGTGCAACTTTATCGTTTCGATTAGTTGTTCACCAATTGTTAGCACAGGGTTTAAAGATGCTGTTGGATTCTGGAAAATCATGGAGATTTTCTTACCTCTAATTTCATTAAAGTCTTTATCAGATTTTAATTCTTTATCTTTAAAAAATATTTTTCCACTTTTCTTAATTAAAGGATACTTAATCAATCCGAGTATAGTTTTTGCAAGGACAGATTTACCTGAACCTGATTCACCTGCAATACCAAAGAGTTCACCTTTATTTACTTGCAGGTTTATATCTCTTAAGATATGAATATCTGTTTTTTCTAACTGAACATTAAGGTTTTCAATTTTTAACATGTAAAAAATACTAATTGAAAAATTAGCTATTGTCTATAAAATATTAATATGAAGTTATTTGCAAAAATCAGCTTAGATTATGAACTTGAATAATAAGTATTAATCAAACAATTTTAACTTTAAATTTTATATGTTTTAATTTTATAGGTTTAGTTGGGAATTATGAAATTCAACTGTTTGGTTTTAGGGGACTTTTTGTTTAAAAATACTCTTTATGAAGAATATATGAAATTTCTCAAAAATTATTTTAAAGTCTATTATGATTGCGACATAAATTATGCTGATTTAATAGTAGGATGGGGAAGTGGATGTTTTGCATTGCTTGAAAATATAAAAAAATTAAACAATAAGGCAATAGTTTTGATTTCGCCATATCTTGATTTTGATATGTTCTTTAACTGGGTACATAAGGATGATGACTGGAAAAGAAAATATTTATATTTATCAGGGATTGATGAGGAAAGATTTTTAAAAGTTGACGCTGATTATTCCATGTTAACAAATAAAAAGGTATTTTTGCCTGAAATGGATGTGTATAATAGTAAAGTTTATATTATTTATGGTGATGAGAATAAACTGGTGCCAGTGGATTATGGTTTAAAGCTTGGTCTATTGTTGAATGGAACATCTTTCCATCTCATTGAAGGTGCTGGTTTTGCACCATTTTATGATAAACATGAAGAATTTAAAAAAATTGTTGAAGAATTTGTGATAAATGAAAATTTCTGAAAGCAGTATTTCAACCATATTAGAGCAAGCAAATATTTTAGACCTTATCTCTGAATATGTAGAGTTGAAAAAAACAGGGAAGAATTATAGAGGATTGTGCCCTTTTCATTCTGAGAAAACACCTTCTTTTTATGTGTCTGAAGAAAAAGGGGTTTTTCACTGTTTTGGGTGTGGTGCCTCTGGGAATGCTATCAGTTTTGTAATGAAATACCATGGTTATGATTTTATTGATGCAGTAAAGTTTTTGGCTGAAAAATATGGAATAAATATCGAAATGGGGGAAATAAAACCCTATGTTAACGAGTTGTACTCTCTGCACGAAGAAATAGGTGTTTTGGCTAAAAAAGAGATTTTACTGTCCAAAGATAAGCGTGTTAAGGAATTTCTTCAAAAAAGGAAGTTGAGTTTAGATTTAATTGATGAGTTTGATATAGGTTTTATTGGAGATGGTATTAATCTAGAAACGGTGCTTAAAAAATATGATAGAGATGTGATTATAAAGTCAGGGCTTTTTTATGAGAGGTACGGTTCTTATTCATTTAAATTGAGAAATCGCATTCTTTTTTCAATTCACAGTCTTACTGGTAAAACTATAGCTTTTTCCGGTAGGGTACTGGATGATAGTTTACCAAAATATATTAATTCTCCTGAGACAGATATCTTTTCTAAAAGAAAGATTTTATACAATCTGAATAGAGCAAAAAATTATACAGAAGGTGAAGTACGAAAAATTTATGTTGTAGAGGGGTATTTTGATGTAATTAGGATGTGGGAGTATGGTTTTAGGAATTGTGTCTCCACGATGGGGACATCTCTTACTGAAGAACATGCTGCAATATTAAAACGTTATGCAGATGAGGTTGTTTTATTATTTGATGGTGATGAAGCAGGTCGAAAAGCAGCAATTAGGTCTCTTGATGTCTTTTTGAAAAATAGTTTTGTTCCCAATGTGCTTTTTTTGCCAAAGGGTGAAGATCCTGATACTTTTTTATTGAAAAATGGTAGTGATGCTCTCATTAATTTAGAGAAGAATAAAAAGGATTTATTTAAGTTGTTTATAAATAAAGTTGCAAAAAGGTGTAAAGATAATTATAATCTAAAATCTAAGTATTTAGCAGACCTTTCTAAGAAAGTATCATTAATTCGAGATAATTATTTAAAGGAAATATATCTTAAGGAAATTTCAGATATATTTCATATTGATTATGACTCATTAAAAAAAGGGGTTGATTTTTCTCTTGCAAAGAAAATCTTAAATAGAAGTGAAAGAAAGGTGAAATACATATGTGAGTATGATTTCATATCATCTTTGTTTAGTTTGCCAGAAGATGTTTTGCTTGAGCTAATTAATGATATAAATGAGGATTATTTTTTCGATGAGAATATGAAGAAAATATATAAAAAAGTAGTTGAATTTTTAAATAAAAATGTTAATATTTCCGTTCTCGTGAATGACCCTGAAGTGGGGGATTTTCTATCTGAATTGCTTTTGAAAGAGCAAAATTACGAAGATGATTATTATAGCGCTCTTTTAAATAAATATAAAATATGCATAAATTATTTGAAAAAGATAAAAAAAGAGAAACAACAGTTGCTTGGGAAATCGAAAGATAATCATGAAAAGATGAAAATTCTCAGTGAAATTAATGACATAATAAATAAACAAAAGGAATATGAAAAGAGATTATTGGAGGTTCAGTCCTTATGAGTAAAAAAATTAAAATTCCAGAAGTAAAGCAATTGATTGCACTTGGAAAAGAAAAAGGTTTTTTAACAGTAGATGAAATAAATGAGACACTCCCGCAAGAAGTTTTAACTCCTGAATTCTTAGATGAGATATTTATGCTACTTGCACAACTTAAAATAGATGTTATTGATACTAAGAATAAAAAAGGTGCTATTATAACAGATATTGATTTAGAAGAAGATGAAGATGAATTAGAATTTGCCGAAGGACTTGAATTTGAGAAAGTTGAAGAGGGAGTTGCGGTAGATGACCCTGTTAGGCTTTATTTGAGAGAGATGGGAAATATCCCTTTGCTAAGTAGAGAAGAAGAAGTTGAGGTTGCTAAGAGAATTGAAGAAGGTCAGAAGAAAGTTATAAGAAGTGTATTGTTGTTTCCATCAACAGCCGCAAAAATTATGGAAATGGCTGAAAAAATTAAAGATGGTTCAATGAGATTGAAAGATATCATAGATATCGATGAAGACATAGATTACGAAGAAGAACTTGATTTTGAGGATATGGACGAAGAAGAAATACAAATATTAAAAGATGAGAAAGAAAATCAGATTAAGGAAGATTTTATAGGTGTACTTACAGATATTGCTGAAAAACTTAAACATAATATAAAACTTACAAAGAAATTGAAATCAGATAACGTTACGATTGATAATATCTTAAGTATTAAAGATCAAATTAATAAGACGGTAGATGAAATTACTGAAAAATTTATTGAGATTAAAGTTAATTATAAGAAAATCATGCAGATAGCAAATGAGATAAAAGAAATTTATGAAGATATAAGCTACTGTGAAAAAGATATTATGAAATTTTTAAATCTTATAGGGATTAAAAATGTTGAAGATGTATCTTTAATAAGTGAAGAAGAGGTATTTAAAAAAATTGAAGAATCTCCTTTTAATGTAAAGGATAAGAAAAAATTAAGAGAAAAATTTGAAGATTTAAAAAGTAAATTGGATAGTTATTATAAAAAACTTGGTTTCACTAAAAACGAATTAGAAGTTATTTATAACAGTTTGTTAGAAGGAGAATATGAAGCAGAAAAAGCTAAATCAGAGCTTATTGAGGCAAACCTGAGGCTTGTTGTAAGTATTGCAAAAAAATATACAAACAGGGGATTACAGTTTCTTGATCTAATTCAGGAAGGTAATATTGGTTTGATGAAAGCTGTTGAGAAGTTTGAGTACAGGAGAGGATATAAATTTTCCACCTATGCTACATGGTGGATCAGACAGTCTATTACAAGAGCTATAGCTGATCAAGCTAGAACAATACGTATTCCGGTACACATGATTGAAACTATAAATAAAATGATTAGAACTATAAGACAGTTGCAGGTAGAGCTTGGAAAAGAACCAACTCCTGAAGAGATTGCAGAAAAAATGGATATCCCTGTAGAAAAGGTGAAAAAAGTACTGAAAATAGCAAAAGAACCAGTGTCTCTTGAGACTCCTATTGGTGAGGATGAAGATAGCAGTCTTGGTGATTTTATTGAGGATCAATCTGCCAAAAACCCTCTTGATGAAGTAGTTTATCAGAAGCTGAAAGAGCATACGAGAACAATATTGGATACTCTTACTCCTAGGGAGGCAAGTGTATTAAGACTCAGGTTTGGGATAGATTGTGATTCAGACCATACACTTGAAGAGGTTGGTAGAAGATTTAATGTTACAAGAGAAAGAATTAGACAGATTGAAGCTAAAGCTTTGAGGAAGCTTAGACATCCAACCAGAAGTAGAATATTAAAAACATTTTTAGAATGATAAAAGTGGTTGACAAAGAAAAAAAAATTATTAATATACACTACGCTTCACGGGCCAATAGCTCAGTAGGAAGAGCCACCGGCTCATAACCGGTAGGTCCCAGGTTCGAATCCTGGTTGGCCCATTTTTTTTTGAGTGATGAATGGAGATCAAAACTAAAAATATCATCAACTTCTTTGAAAAAGAGTTCAGTTCAAAAAGCAGACAATATGAATGGGATTCCAATGGAATTCAACTATTAGTCCACGATAAGAAAATATCTAAGATAGCATTTGCACTGGATCCCACCGAGGATTCAATAGATTATGCGATTAAAATGGGGTGTGAGTTGTTAATAACTCATCACCCCATTTTTTTTCGTCCCATTAAGCAAATAGATTTTTCATCTGTAGTAGGTAACAAAATCATCAAATGTATAAAGAATGAGTTAAATCTATTAAGTTATCATACAGTTTTGGATAGAGCTGATTACAGTTTAAATGATTATATTGCAGAGAAAATAAGTGCAGAAGTTATTTCAGGATTTACTGATTTTGGACAAGAGCCATATTACAAATTTGTAGTTTTTGTTCCTAAAGGATATGAAACAAAAATAATAGATGCGATAGATGCTGCAGGTGGTGGTAAAATAGGTAACTATTCTAAATGCACATTCTATACAGAAGGCACTGGTACATTTTTACCAGGTGAAAATACAAGTCCATTTTTAGGAGAAATTGGTAAGCTTGAAGAAGCAAATGAATATAGGCTTGAGACAATAGTAAAAGGAAAAAATTTGCAGAAGCTGATTGATGCTGTTTTATCGGTTCACCCCTATGAAGAAGTGGCTTATGATGTTTATAAGTTGGAAATGGGAGATGAATATTCTCTTGGCAGAATTTGTAAGTTTAATAAGGAAATGCCATTAAATGACTTTTTGAAAATCTTGGCTGAAAAGTTAAATATCGAAAATATTAGACATAATCAAGAATCGGAAGATATAAAGTTTAGTAAATTTGCTATTGTTACAGGTAGTGGTGCTTCTTTATGGAAAGAGTGCCTTAAATCTGGTGTAACTGTTCTGCTTACAAGCGATATGAAATATCATGATGCCGTAGATGCTTATGAGCATGGTGTTACAATTGTTGATATTGGGCATTTTGAGAGTGAAACTATATTTATGAAATACATTGCTGATATTGTGGCTAAAAAGTTCTCTATAGAGACCTTATATTATGAAAATAAATGTAAAATAAAAAGTTGGAGGCATAATAATGCTTGATGAATTGGTAAATTTAATTGAGTTACAAAAGATTGATAACAGAATAGCAGAGATTGAGACTGCACTGGCAAATATCCCCGCATATTTAAGAGAAAGTATGGAACATTTTGAAACCTTAGAAAAGAAGTTCTTGGAAGCAAAAAGTGAATATGAAAAAAATTTGAGTGAAAAAGAGGTTGTTGAAAAAGAATATAATGAACAGAAAACTCTTTTAGAAAAGGCACAGAAAAAATTATCCACTGTAAAAAATAGTAAAGAGTATGAAGCTGTTTTAAAAGAACTAGATATTCTGAAAAAAAATGTAAATGACGGTGAATTAAAACTTGTTGAACTTAATGAAAAAATTGAAGAGTATGAAAAGAATATTGAAGAGATGACAAAAAAATATGATGAAGCTAAGAAAAAGCTTGAAGAGGATAAAAAAAGAAGAGATGAGGAAAACTCTGAGTTCGTTGAAGAACTTAAAGACCTTGAAGTGAAAAGAGAAGAGCAGGTTAAAAAGATCAAAAAGTCAACATTATCAAAATATGAAAGGATTAGAAAGGCTAGAAATAACCTTGCAATTGTAAGAATTATAGATGAAACATGCACTGGATGTTATATGAAAGTGCCACCTCAGCTTTTTGTTGAAGTAAAGAAAAATGTTCATATTCAGCAGTGTCCAAATTGCCAAAGATTTTTATACTATAAAGAAGATACTGATGAAGAAAGCAACGCTTAATGTATATACAGACGGTGCGTCAAGCGGTAATCCCGGCCCTTCTGGGATAGGTTATGTTATAGAAGATAATGACGGCAACATTGTTTTTGAGTATTCCGAGTTTATTGGCAATACAACAAACAACGTTGCCGAATATACAGCTTTATTGAGGGCTATAGAGAAAATTTTAGAGTTAGCTCCAGAAAGAGTTAGATTTTATTCTGACTCAGAACTTTTGGTGAAACAGTTAAAAGGTGAATATAAAGTAAGGAATGAGAAATTAATAGGGCTGTATAAAAATGTTATGTCAAAACTCTCACTTTTAAATTATGATATCATACATGTTAGGAGAGATAATAATAAGTTGGCGGATAGATTGGCAAAGAGTGCTATAAAAAATGGAATCAGTAGTTTTACTAAGTAATGATAAGAAAAATTTGAAGTTAGTGTCATCAATTTGTAAAGAATATGGTTATATTTTCTTTTATATTGATTCATTGGAGGAGGCGAAAAAATTTCTTTTGAATGAAAAAGTTACTGTAGTTGTTATGGAAGCAGGGTTTATTTCAAGCCCTATTGCTTTTATACAGACAATGAGAAACTTTGGTTGTGATGCTTCTTTTATTTATATCGGTGATGGTGATAGGAATGAGGTAAGGTTTTTTTTAAAAAATGGTTTTTATGATTATTTAAATAGTGATTTTGAAAAAATTGAGCTAGCAACCAGTATTGAAGAAGCTATTGAAAATAAATATGCTTTTGAGGGTATTAGGAGTCTTGCAGAAGAACTTGAGAAGAGCAATGAAAAACTTATTCAAAGAACAAAAGAGCTGGAAATTGAGAAGATTCATTTAAATGAAATTGTTGATGTTTTAAAACTTATTGATAACTTTGTAAAAGATTTAAATAAATCGGATTTTGAAAAGATTCCTGATATAATAGATTCATACATAAGTGTTAGGTTTCAGGATAGGTATTATATAATAACAAAAGTCTATGAAGAAAATAAAGAAGATATTAGTGTTACAAATATTCCTGATAAGTTTGCGAAATTTGATACCTTATTTAAAGGGATTGATTTAAAAAGATTAGGTAATAACGAATCTAGAGGAAAAGTTAAATTAAAGTTGGATAAAGAGTATTTTTTCTTGGTTTATCCTATATGGTATGAAGATAACTATTTTGGTTCTATTCTGATTGAAGGTAATATGATTGAGGAATATGATGATTTTTATTTAACACTCATATCAGAACATTTGGCATTAAATGTTTTTAATAAAAAGTTATTAATAGACTTGCAAGAGGCGAAAGACAAGTTGTTGGAAACTGAGCGACAAAAAACATTATTGAATCTTGCTGTTAGTTTGAATCACATAATTAATAATAATTTATTGGGTATTTCATTAAATTTTGAATATATCAAAAAGTTTTGTAATGATGATAATGAACTACATAAATCCTTTGATATTATTGAAAAAAATATAGATACAATCAAAAAGGTTGTTGAAAAGTTACAAAAAGTAAAAGATATTAAAACTGAAGAGTATTTACCTGGCATTAATATGTTAAAACTAAGTGAGGAAAGTGAAAATTAGATTAAGATTTATTTTTACTATCCGATTATAGATTTATGAAAAAGTTAATAAGTATCGTTATATTAATCTTTATTGTTTTATCATGTTCTGATAAAAAAAAAGAGCTTGTTCAGGACAATAAAACCAAGAATTTACCAATAAACTCTGTAATCGAGATAAAAAAAGAAACAATTTCAAAAGGGAATCAACTTTTTCTAGATGGTAAATATCAAGAAGCATTAAGATTCTATGAGAAGGGTGTAAAAGAGAATCGTTCAGTAGCGTATTACAATATTGGTGTTAGTTATTATTTGTTGGGGGATTTAGAGGAGAGTGAAAAATATTTTAAATTAGCCATTGATGATGATAAAAATTTTAAAGAAGCATACATAAACTTGGTTGCTGTTTTAATTCAAGAAAATAAAGTGGATGAGGCTGAAAAATACATACAGTTTTTAGAAGGTTATAAAGATCTTAAAACGTATATAAACCTTGCTAATCTTTATCTTAAGAAAGGAAGTACAGCGAAATCTTATTATTACTTTCAAAAAGCAATGGAGATTGATGAAAAAAATGAATTTGTTAGAGCAAGCTATGGAAATTTTTTAATAAGTATAGAAGAGGTAGATAAAGGTATCGAGATTTTATCTAAGATAAAGAAAAAAGGTTATGATGAGTATTATAATTTAGCTAAAGCATATTTCTACAAAAAAGATTATCGCAAATCCATTGACAATGTAAAAAAAGCAATTGATTTAAAAAAAACAGAACAGGCATTGAAACTTCTTGCTGAAAATTACAACAAAATTCAAGATTATATCCTTGAAGCTACGGTTTTATCTCAATTGATTGAAATAAGCAACAAACCTGAATTCAGATACAGGTATGCCTTAGCTCTTTACAAAAGTGGTGATTTTTCAAAAGCAAAAGAGGTTGTTACCGCATTGATTAATGAATTTCCGAATGAATCAAGATATTATAAGCTAAAATATGATATTTTGATAAATGAACGTAAATACAACGAAGCATTACAAGTGGTAAAAAATGCCTATACAAATTTAAAATCATCTTTTTTTAGATATTTGTATATCAGACATTTATTACTTTACTTTGATAACGTAAAAAAAGCCTATCAGTTGATAAAAAACGTAAAAGAAGAAGATGATTATATCTTGCTGTCAAAAGCAATTTATTATGCTAAAATTGGAAAATTTCAGATTGCAAATAACTATCTGTCAAACATATCTAATAAAGGAAGTGATTATTATCTTTTAGTAAGCTATATTTTATTGAAACAAAGAGATTATAAAAGAGCTTTAGAGAATATAGAAAAAATAAGTAGGTATGAAAATAGATATTATCTTTACAAATTTATTGCGCTATGGAATTTGGGTTATTTTGATGCACTTTTGACACTTTCAAAAGAGAGGCTTAATTATTTAAAATACAATAGGGAGCTTCCAAAAGTAAGTTTCAAACTTAAATCAAGCATATACGACATTGGCTTTTTTTATAGATATGATGGGAAGTTTGAAGATATTTTAAGATTGTTTCTTTTTCCCCTTGTGATTGATCCTAATGAGTCAATTGAATTTCTAACTCTTGGTTATAAGTTATTGCAGGATAATGAAAATTTAAAAGCTATTATTGAGCTGAAAAAATCCGCGAATTTTAATAATGGAATAATGTATAACAATAAAGGTGTTGATTACTTTCTAAATGGTGATTTTTATAAGGCAATAAATTACTTTCAAAAGGCTGCAAAATATTTGAAAAACAATCCTTTTGTGACCTATAATTTAGGAATAGGTTATTTGGCTTTAGGTGATTTGAAAAAAGCCTATTATTATTTTGATAACTCACTTTTGAATAATAGATTTATTTTGTATTCATACCTTGGAAAGGCTGTTGTTTTTTATCTAAGGGGTGAAGCTACCAGGATAATTTCTCAATACGATTTAGTGATTAATAATTATGATGAGGCTGTAAATAGTGTTAATTATCCCCACATATTTTTACTCGCAAAATATTTTGCAATGATTGGTCTTGGGAAATATGATGACGTAATTTTTGAAATATCAAATAGTAAAAGTGAGTTCAATTATGAATTGTTTGTTGGTAAGCTTGCTCAATTTATGAAGGAGGGGCAAGTAGGGGTATTTGATAAAGATGAATTCAGTGTAATATATCATTTTGAATGTTTTGATGAATTGTTAAGAAAAGATTTTAGTTTAACAGGTGATAGGGTATGTAAAAATTATAAACTTTATTCTAACTTATATTTATCAAAAAGAAATATGTACAATTTTTCAAACAAAATGGATAAATACGAACTTGCTCAATATATTATGTACAATCTGGCAATTAATCAATTGGATAACGTATTAAAAGGTCTCAAGATTTTATCGCGTAAAGATTTTAGATATTCAAAGCTTTATGAGATAAGTTTATATTACTTTTTACTTAAAAAAGATTTTGTAAACGCAGAGGCATCATACACAGCTCTAGAAAAACTAAAATTTAAAAATTTGTTCACTCAGTATTACAGGATGCTTTATTTTCTTTTAAATTACAATGAAAAACGCTTGATTAAAGAGATTAACTCTTTTATAAAAGAGTATCCCGTGGATTACAGAGGGTTAATGGTTGATACACTTTTATCTTTTAAGAATAATAACTTAAAAAAGGTGTTGGATGATTTGATATCAATGAAGAATATCGAACCAAAAATAAATGAGAAAGTTAATTTGGAGATATTAATTGATGATATTTAGATATGATAAGAAACTGTTGTTTTTATTAATAATACTATTAGTTTCATCAGTGTATTTTTCAATTTCACATTATGTTTTGGGCGGTAGCCATGTAAAAATTATAGTATTAATTGTTTTGATGATTTTTGTTCTTTTTAATTTATTAAGTATTTTAAAACGTAAAGTTGAAGTAAAAGATGAAGTTATCATTGTTCACGCATTGTTAGGTACAAAACAAATAAAATATAACGAAATTAAAGATGCGGTATTCCTATACTTAAAAGGGAGAACTGTTCTAATTCTTGCAGATGATGAAAAGTTTGTTTTTTTATCTTCTGTAGTTGACGGTTTTGAAAAAATCATAGATTTATTGAAAGAAAAGGTTTCTGAGGATATAAAAGAAAAGCTAGCTTTATTTGATTACAAAAGAAATAACAAATCTAAAAAGTTATTATTCGCTTTTCTAATTATTGCTATAATATTTTTCTTTACATTTGGCACTCTCAATTTTTTTACAAGGTTTTAGTATTGCTACTGAAGTATTATTGATTAGCTTTAGAATTTTAGTATAATTTATTTATGAAAAGTTTTTTAATAAACTTGGGAGCTGCTTTTCTTAATTTTTATATTTTTATAAAAGACTATTTAGCTTTTTCCTATAAAATAATTAAGTCAGTTTTGAGATTTAATCTATTTAATAAAGCAATATTTACTGTTTTTATTAGACAGGTTTATTTTACAGGTGTACAAATTCTTCCCACTTATATAATCGTATCCCTAGTTTTTGGTATTGCCCTAGTAGGATTTTTATCAAGACAACTGATAGAGTTAGGTATTTATAATGAGTTGGGGAAAATATTAGTTTTATTAATTGTGAGAGAATTGGGGCCTATAGTCACAGTTATTTTATTGGCTCTTAGATCATCTACTGCTGTAGGGGCTGAAATTAGTGTAATGAAATTGAGTAGGGAAATTGACACATTGGAGTACTTTGAAATAGATCCTGTGAAATATCTTTATTTACCTAGAATTTTTGCTGGTTTAACATGTATGGTATCTTTATCTATATTCTTTTCTTTTATTTCAATTACCGGTGGTTATTTACTTCTTAGTTTTAATCTTGGGATAACATTTGATTATCTTTTGAGTTTAATTTTTGATTACGTAAGCTTATCGGATATTGCTGCTTTTTTTTATAAAACTATAATGTTTGGATTTTTTTTAATGAGTATACCTATTTATAGTGCTCTTTGGGTTAAAAAGGCAAATACAGAAATACCGATTTCTCTGTTGAAAGGAATGATGAGATTATTTTTTGCTATTTTGTTTGTTGAAATTACTGGAGCATTTATATGATACTTATTTTTTCAAATTATAAAGAAAATGATTTATTGAAACGTTTAAAGATGAATATTGTAAGTATAAAAATTGCATTTGTGGCAGAAACGCTACCTTTAATTTCTAATTTAAATTTGATTGAGAATATAACATTACCTATTCAGTATCATGGTATCAAATATGATATGAGACAGCTAAATGATGATTTAAGGAATTATAACCTTTATGATAAAATGTATTATAGAAAAGATGGATTAAATGAGATTGAAATATTTTTCACTAAATATTTAATGTGTAAATACTTTGGAGCAAAGGTGATTTTTTTTATAAATCAGTTTCATTATTTTGTTAATTGCAGAGAGCTTTTTTATGATTTTTTTAATAAGCAATATGAGAAGAATTTTGTTATAATTGAAAAGGAAATTTATAAAAATATTCTAACTAAAAACTTGAAAAATTATGATGAGTGGAATTTGGAAGAATGGCTGAAAAAAGGTTTAAGAATTTAGAACTAAAGGTCGGTTTGTTTATTTTTACTTCTTTTATAATTGCTGTTGCAATAATAACTTTTATGGCAATTCAGAAGAATATTTTTACAAAAAAAATAAAAGTGCAAGTAATCGCTGATAGTGGTGATGGATTAGTAAAAGGGATGTCTGTGGTATATTCTGGTTTTCAAATTGCCAAAGTTGATGAATTGTATTTAAGGGATGATGGTAAGGTGGTTATAAAAATAAAAATACCCATCAGATATGCAAAATGGATAAAGAAGGATTCTGTAGTTAAACTGAGTACAAAAAATTTCATTGGTTCTGCTGTTCTTGTTTTTTCAGGTGGAAGTGGCGAGGAGATTACTGATAATGCGGTGTTTGAGTTGAAAAGGGATAAAGGGGTGGAGCAGTTAATAGAAGAAGCAAAGCCAATTTTAAATGATGTAAAGATTGTAATAAAGAATTTAAAAGAAATTACGACAGCATTGAATAAAATGACACCTGATTGGCAAAAGTTGTCTAAAGGTCTTGGGGATGTGGGAAAAGATTTAAGTGATAAAAAAGGAGCTATTGGTAAATTAAGTAGGACAGATTATCTTATCGATAAAATTGATTCTGTTTTTGCAAAAGTGGATAAACTGGAAAACCAGGTAAATAAAATATTAAATAAAGTAGAAAACAGAATTGATGATACTAAGAAAACTTTAGATTACACCAATAATCTTCTTTTAAACAGTAATGAGCTTGTAAAGAATAGCAACAAACTTGTTTTAAATGTCGATGATAAGTTAGCAAAAAGCGAACAATTGATTGTCGAAAGCGGTAAGCTTGTAAAAAATTTGAGATTATTAAGCGACAATTTGAGTCTTTATCTTGATGAAGTGGACTTTTTGTTAGGCAATACAAATATCTTGCTTTTGAATATGCAGAAAAGGTGGCCGTTTACTCCACCAAAAAGAGAGATTAATAATAGCCAAAGGTTAAAATTGCCATGAGAGTTATTTTTATAGTTTTGCTTGTATTTGTAGTTTCCTGCAGTAAAACCACTAAATATCCTGATTATTTTACAACTGTATCAGGATATATGAATAGTTATGTAAAAACTGTTTTAAAAGACAACTCCAAGCTCGCTGATAGTTTTTTCAAAAAGGCTGAGAAACAGCTGTTATTAGCTGATGATAACTGCAATTTGGCAAGAATTTATATAAAAAGATTTTTTGTAGAGGAAGAATTTAACCAAAATTCATTGTTTTATTTAGAGAAAGCAAGTGTTTTTGCAAATCTTTCTGATTGTGATGAAGAGAAAAAAATTATTGATGGTTTATTGATGTTAAAACTCGATACTGAAATAGTAAATAAGTTTTATAATTATTATTTTAATTATCTTAAATCTGGTAATGAAAATAACTTATTGACATTTTTAAAAAAAGATGAAGTACCAGATTATGTAAAATCAAAAGTTTTTAGAATGCTTGCAGAAGATAACTTTATGAAGAGCCTAGAAAAATCTGAATATTATATAAACCAAGCTTATCAAATTGATAGTTTTAATTCTTATTCAATATATCTTTTAAAAGATTTGAATATAATGTATAAAATTTGTGAAAAGAAAGGTGAAGTATGTGATAATTTGGAAAAAAGAAAAACAATGTTGCAGGAGGTGATTAAAAAATAATCAATCAGTGATTAAAAATTATTCATTAACTTTTTTTGTGTTATAGGAATACTAAAAGAATTAAACATGTGATTTTGGCATAAAAATTGTTTTAATTTAATGAAAGGAGGAGTTATGAAAAAAATAGAAGCAATCATTAAGCCTTTTAAATTAGATGATGTTAAAGAAAAACTTACTGAGCTAGGTATAAAAGGGCTTACCATATCTGAAGTGAAAGGTTTTGGTAGGCAAAAGGGGCACACGGAGCTCTACAGAGGTGCTGAATATGTTATTGATTTTATTCCAAAAATTAAAATAGAAGTAGTAGTCCCTGATGATATGGTGGAAAGTGTTGTTGAAGCTATCATTGAATCAGCAAGAACTGGTAGAATTGGGGACGGTAAAATATTTGTAATTCCAGTTGATGAAATAATCAGAATTAGGACTGGTGAAACTGGAGAGAATGCATTTTAAAAATAAACGATAAAGGAGGACTTTTTTATGACGGCAAAAGATGTTTTAAAATTAATTGAGGAGAAAAATATCAAGATTGTTGATTTGAGATTTATGGATTTTATTGGTTTATGGCAGCACTGTTCATATCCAGCTCATGAGCTTACGGAGGATGTCTTTGAGGAAGGTTTGGGATTTGATGGTTCCAGTATCAGAGGATGGCAGACAATTAATGCAAGCGATATGGTTTTAATTCCAGATCCATCCACAGCAAAAATTGATCCTTTTACAGAAATTCCTACATTGATACTTATCTGTAATGTATTCGATCCTATTACTAAGGAGCCTTATACAAGAGATCCAAGGTATATTGCACAAAAAGCAATCAACTATCTTAAGAGTACAGGTATTGCCGATACTGCTTATTTTGGTCCTGAAGCTGAGTTTTTTGTATTTGATAATGTACAGTATGCTTATAGTCCTAATGAAGCTTTCTTTACTTTTGACTCAGAAGAAGGTTTTTGGAATACAGGTTCTGATGAAATGCCAAACCTTGGCTATAAAATCAGACATAAAGAGGGTTACTTCCCTGTTCCGCCTCATGATTCTTTAATGAATATCAGGAATGAAATGGTAATGCTTATGGAGCAGATGGGGATTACAGTGGAAGCCCATCACCATGAAGTGGCTACAGGTGGTCAATGTGAGATTGATATTAAGTATGCACCATTAGTGGAGCAGGCAGATAATTTATTGTTGTATAAATATATTGTAAAAAATGTTGCAAGAGCGCATGGTAAAACAGCAACCTTTATGCCTAAACCAATGTTTGCTGATAATGGAAGCGGTATGCACTGTCACCAGTCACTTTGGAAAAACGGCGAGCCTTTATTTGCAGGGGATGAATATGCTGGATTAAGTGAGCTAGCTCTTTACTATATTGGTGGTATTATTAAGCACGCAAGAGCAATTGCTGCATTTACAAACCCAACTACTAACTCTTACAAAAGGTTAGTACCAGGTTTTGAAGCACCTGTAAATCTTGCTTATTCATCAAGGAACAGGAGCGCATCCATCAGGATACCAATGTATAGTTCATCACCTAAAGCAAAAAGAATTGAGGTAAGATTCCCAGATCCATCCTGTAACCCATATCTTGCTTTTACAGCTATGTTGATGGCTGGTCTTGATGGTATTGAGAATAAAATAGATCCAGGCGAACCAATGGATAGAAACCTTTATGATCTTGATCCTATTGAGCTTTCAAATATACCACAAATGCCTGCTTCCCTTGATGAGGCGTTAAATGAGCTTGAGAAAGATCATGAATTCTTGCTCAAGGGAGATGTATTTACAGAGGATGTTATTTCTACATGGATAGAATATAAGAGGGAAAACGAAACTTCAGAGGTTAACAGTAGACCTCATCCATATGAATTTATCTTATATTTTGACGTGTAAAAGCTTATAGCAGGGGAGTTAAAACTCCCCTTTTTTTATGTTATGAAAATAACAATACTAAATGAAAATTATGTAGATAAGCAAAATTTAATTTCTGAGCATGGTCTTTCAATACTTATTCAAGTAAAAAATTATAATATAATTTTTGATACGGGCCAGAATCTCTCCGTTGTAAACAATTATAAATATTTAGCTGAAAACGTCAGTAAAGTAGATTTTATTGTTCTTAGTCATGGTCATTATGATCATACCGGTGGACTTGCAAAACATCCAGAATTCTTCAAGAAGTTAGCAAATAAGATTTTTGCATCTAAGTATGTCTTTGACAAACATTTAAGAAAAAAATCTGAAAAGGAATTTGATGAAATAGGGTTGAGTAAAGATGTATGTGATGAGTTTCATTTCGAATACATAGATGATTATAAGGAAATAAACGATGATATTTATATTCTTTCCAATATCAAAAGGTATGAACCTTTTGTTGCTGACTTAAGACTTTACTGCGAGATTGATGGGAAATATGTGAGGGATCCTTTTAGAGATGAACTTTATATGTTTATCAAACATAATGGCAAAAATATTTTGATAACCGGTTGTTCTCACGCAGGAATTATAAATATTGTAAAAGATTGTCAAAATAAAATGAATGTGGATAGAATTGATTATCTGATTGGTGGGATGCATCTGTTTAGAAGTGATGAGGCCACAATTGATAGAGTTGTGGATTTTTTTCTTAATGAAATTAAAGTGGAAAATATAATTACAGGTCATTGTACAGGGCTAGATCCGTTTTTTTACATAAAGTCAAAATTGAAATCTAATTTGTTTTACATGAAAACAGGGATGGTTTTTAATATATAATGTAGAATTATGAATGTTAAATGTTGAATTATAAATTCTTAATTCGAAATCTAGTTTGTCTTGAAATGTAGTTGGAATCATACTAAACATAAGTTATGAATAAGAACTTTTACTCTTTACTTATTGTTGATGACCATCCAATATTTAGAAGAGGTGTAATCTCAGTTTTGCAAGATGAAAATTTATTCAATCAAATCTATGAAGCTGGAAATTCTGAAGAAGCTTATAAGATAATTGAAGACAACGAGGTAGATTTAGTTATCCTTGATATCAATTTACCAGGAGAAGATGGTTTTGTTGTTCTTGAAAAATTAAAAAAATATAACGACATAAAAATACTCGTTTTGACAATGTATAAAAACTTCTTTCTAGAAGAAGCTTTAAAAAAAGGAGCAAATGGTTTTGTATCAAAAGATAATGTTTACGAAAATCTTATTGATGCAGTGAAGGTTGTTTTGAACGGAGGAATGTTTGTTGATAGAAATTTATATGATGAATCAGAAAACATAAATAAAAAAATTGAGAAATACTTCACTCTTTCAAAAGCTGAAAAAGAAGTTTTTGTTTTACTCGCTGAAGGTAAGAATACTAAAGAAATAGCATATCTGCTTGGTAAAAGTCAGAAAACGGTTGAGAATCAAAGATTATCTATTATGAATAAGTTGGAAATCAATTCAATGGCTGATTTAATAAAAATTGCTCTAAAATTGAATATCATCAGTTTATGAAAAAGCTCTCAGGTTTGTTTAAAAAGCATTATATATTAATAGTTGTTTTGGTATTGTCATTGTATATTACCGTAAATATTATTAATCTATTTATTTTTTATAAAATTTTAAACAATAACATATTGACGTTATCAAGTTTTATAAAAACATTTTCTAACACTTTTGAGAAAGATGTTAATAAAAAATTAGATTATATTGTATGGTTATACGAAGATATAAAAACTTTTATTGAGAAAAATGATTCTTTTTCAGCTTCTTTGTTGGTAAATTATATAAAGCATAAACATCATGATAGTAACGTAGATGTGGCATTAATATCCAATAAAGGGGTGATTTATGATACCACATTTAAGTCAGAGCTTGGATTAAACTTATGGGAGCTTGAAGATGCAAGAAAAGCATTAATTGATGTTAAAAATAGTGGACGGTTTAGAATTGATTTTCCTGTTCTTGATATCACACATCAGTTTTTTCATTTATATTTATTGGATTATTTGCCAGGGAAAGGCATGTATCTTCAATTAAGTTACAAATTAGATTTATTAAATGAATTGAAAGATAATTTTGGTTTTTTAGGGCAGTTAGACGATATTCGTTATTATTTAAATGTTGTTTATTTTTTTGAGCAGAACGACTTTAAAGTTTATTCTCTAGGTAATAAAAAAGTAGATAAGAATCAATTGGAAAAACTTGAAGGTTTGTATAAAGAAAATAAGTCGGAGCTTATAGAAAAAGGGGTATATTTCTTCAATTTTTATAAAATTTTAAATTTCAACATTAATAAAGGAACCCCCTACGGTATAGCATACGTTTTGAAAATAACTTTACTATCTAATAAAAATTTACTGTTTTTTATAATAATTATTAATTTGTTAGTATTAATAACCTATTATTTGATTTATCGGTATTATTATAAAAAGATCAATAAAACCATTATTAATCCAATTAGAAATCTGGCGAATTTCATTAATAAGTCATCACCAGTATTGGATAGTGATTTTGAAGTAAAAATTGATGAAATACACAAATTAAAAAGTGCTTATATTTCTCATCTTGAAAATATTAGACTGAGAGATTTTGTAGGTGAACTTATAAAAGTGCAAGATAAAGAAAGAGAAAAAATTGCTAGAGAAATTCATGATACAGTTTTGCAAGAGCTGAATTATGTACTCATACAACTTAAAAGAAAAAATGAAAACGATTTGGCTGAAATGGTAAAAAGCGTAAATAGTCAGTTGAGAAGCATTATAGCGGATAATTTTTTATCAACAATTAAGATGTTAGGATTTGAAAAATTGTTGTTACAAATGGTGGATGAATATGAAAGAAAATATTCTGAATTTTCGTTTAACGTAAATATAGAAAAAACAACAAAGAAGATTGAAATAGATAATTTTATTGCATCAAATATTATTAGAGTTGTTCAGGAAATTATTAATAACGCAATTACTCATTCAAGAGGTGATAAAATAGATATACAAGTAGAATATAATGGAGATTTGTTGAAGTTAATTGTTTCGGATAACGGTAAGGGATTTGATGCAGAAAAAGAGTTTGCGAAAAAGGGGCATTTCGGATTGGTAACAATCAGAGAGAGGATTTATTTATTAAAAGGTTTACTGAATATTGTGTCTAATGAGAAAGGTACAATTTATTTTATAGATATTCCTATTCAAAATAAAAAATAATATTGTAAGATTTGTAATTTTAATAAGCTATAATTTTTGTTTTATCTGAAAAAAATCATCAGAAAATTTTAACCAATTCTTATAACGCTACAAGATAATTATAGGAAAATTTCCTAAAAATTTTAGGGATATTCCTGAATGAAATTTTCTGAGGTTTATAATAAAATTCCATCAAAAATGGGGGGTGTTATGCGATGCGGAAGATTTTTATGTTTAATAAAGTAATGCTTTTTATTTTTTAACTTTATTGTTGCTCTTTGTCTCATTTACAAATTTAAAAGCTAAAAAGTTTTTTTATAAAGAAGCGTGTGAAGCTATTGCTTATTATTTTGTTAATTTTTTAAAGTGTGTAGCAGCGTGTAAAGCAGATAGTAGTGTAAAATGGGATATGAATGAGATTTATTATCTCTGTTATAAAAGCTGGGTTATCAATAATCGTGATAAATTAAAAGTTATCAAAGGTGCTTTGACTAAAGAAAATATGTTTGCCAAACATGATGATTGTATGGTTTTTCAGATGAAAATTTTAACAAAAGAGCTTTTTAAGGATATTAAGGAAGGGGATATTAAATTAACTGAAGTGTATCCTTAATTGTTAAATGTTTTAAAAGAGGAGATGATTAAAGAATGTATGAAATCAAAATGAAAAGTAAAAGTAAAAGAAGGGTAATTTTTTTTCCAGAAGAAAGTTTTTTGGAAAAGATTTTGTTTAAAATTTTTAGAGAAAGACGTCGTATTATCTTACCAAAAGTAACGTAAATATTTATTTAACTGTTTTTGCTAAGAAAGAAGGATTGTTAAGGTTTGTTTTCAGGGTATGTAAAAAATTAGGAGTGTAAGTTAGTAAGTTGAAATTGGTAGAAGGAGAGAAAATGGATAAGTCAACGGAAATTAAAGAGACTTCTTTGTATCATTTCTTAATTAAGAGTGCAAAAATCTTGGATGAAAAGCCTCATATTTATAATTGTTTTAAGGATATCTATAATAGGGTAGAAGAAATAACGGAGAAACCTTTAAAACTTGCAATACTTGGTGAGTTTAGCTGTGGTAAATCATCTTTTATTAATAGGCTAATAGGGATGGATATTTTGCCGACAGGTTTTATGCCTGTAACTTCAGCTGTTACCGTTTTGGAATATTCGGAAAAGGAAAAAATAGAAATTACTTATAAAGAGTCAAGTGGAAATATAATTACAAAAGAGTATGATGGGTATGACAAGTTGAGGTTTTTTCAAAATCAACAAGAAAATAAAGAATTCATTAATATACAGAAAATTAGAGTTTTTATTAACAATGAGATCTTAAAATATTTTCATATTATCGACACTCCTGGTTTTAATGATCCAAATAATTTGGGAGAACTTACTAAATCAATTTTTGATGATATTAATTATGTGATATGGATATTTAAGGCGAGTCAGGCAGGAAAAGAAACAGAAAGAATATACTTAGAAGAGTTTAAAAGTAAGTCTCTTTATAAAGACAATATTTATGCGGTTGTTAATTTTGGTGATGAAGTAGTTAGTGATCCAAATGAATACGAAAATGTATCAAATGAAATTCTCGAAAATTTGCAAATACAGTTTGGAGATTATTTTGTAAATGATGAAATATTTTTAATTTCCTGTGTTAAAAAAGATGAGTTTTGGAGTGAGAAATTTGCACTTCTTGAAGGTGATTTAAGAGAGAAAGTGTTAGAGAAAGATAAAGAGATTTCACGAAAACAATTAAAAGAAGAGTTTGAAAAATTAAACAAGCGAATAAATGAAGTTGTTCAAAGCACTTTAAAACTTAATAATGAATTAAATCAGAAATTTAATAAGTTTATCCAGTCTGATATTGGTGAAGATTTAATTTCACATTTAGATGAGATTAAATCAAATATTATTTATATCATTAGAGAAGGTGTTAATAAAATAGAAAATAGATTAAAAAATACATCTCTATTTAAAAAAGAATATGTTGAATCTCTTTTAAAGTTTGCTTCTTTTTATTTTACTGCAGAAGAATTGGATGTAATGAGAAAAAATATTCAGAATATATATTATGAATTTATAGCTAGATTTCATGAACAATTTAAAAAGTTTAAATTAGAAGTAAAAAAGATAAGAGAAAATAATTTAATTAAGAACAATAAGTTAGAAGAAGAGCTGGATAGAAAAATGGATACTCTTTCAGCGAATTTGAATTTATTGCAAAATAGTAAACAACTCTTAATTGTTGGATATATAATAGGACTTCTTTCTGATGATTATGTTTATAAATTCATTAAAAATTGTGAGAATGCTTCGGAAAATTTAAGTGATGGCACTATTTTTAATCTGTTAAATATGGATTTTGATATGTCTTACTTTGTTAACGAAATTAAAAATATAGGAAAAACTATTAATGATGAATTACTTGCGGATGTAGGATTATTAGAGGAAACAAAAGAACAATTAAAAGATTTAGAGGAAAGGAGTTAATAATGATAAAAATGTTTTTGCTGACTGATAAAGAAAAGGAATCATTCTTGAAAGCTATTTATAGCGTTATGATGTTTGATAGACAGATAAGTGATGAAGAAAATGAAATTTTAGAGATTTTAAAAAGTGAAATTCTTCAAATAGATAAATTTCTTAAAATTGACCTTGAAAAAGATGAGTTAATAGTCGATGAAATAAATAAAATATATAAAATAATACCAGTAATTTATCTCTTTAACATACTATTCGAACTAAAAAAATACCATAAAAAAGAGAAAAGAAACGAATATTTGAAAAGAGTTAAGAGTATTTTGAAAAATGTCAAAATGTATGATGAAATTGTTAAAAGCAAATTATTTATTTATTCAGCTAAAACCAATGAAAAAGATGAAGATTCGAATATTAAAGAATTTGGATTACAAAATAAAATTAAGAAATTTTTAGACATTTTGGAAAAATAGGAGGGAGGGGATATGAAACTAAAAAGATATTTAATTCCGATTATAGGTATTATTATTGTTGTAGGTTTAATTGTTATTAATGGATATAAATATAATGAGCAAAAAAAGATTATTAAATATAGACAGCAAATTGAAAATCAAATTAGAAAAGAATGTTTAAATGAATTGAAAATTTTAAAATCAAGATTTGCTAATGCAACTGGTGGCGTGTTTAGTTCATCAGATGAATCTGAATTAGAAAATATTAAATTAAGAGCAAAGGAATTATTGTCTAAATGTGATATTATAAATAACGATATCCAAACATTAATAATTGAATGTGAAAATAAAATAAGTGCAATAGAAAAGAAAAGAAAAAATGAGGAAGAACGTAATAGATTATGGGAAAATTGTTATAAAGAATATGATATTTTAGAGAAGGAATTTCATAAAGCAAAGGGGTGGTTTAATGATGATGAAGAAAAAATAGCAGATATCAAGACTAGGGCAATTGCTTTGAAGAAAAAATGCTCACCATTTCCTGAAATTGTAGTTGAAATTAGAAATTTAATAAGAAAATGTAACGAAGATTTATAATTAATTTAACTTTGGAGGTAATTATGAGTTTAAGAAAACTAAGAGAGATAATAAATAAATATAACGATTATCCATGGTATAATGAGTTAAAACTATTTGATGATAAGTATAAAATCCAGGATCTTGAAGAAGAAATTAACGTTTTTAAGCCTAAAATTGCAGTTATTGGTGAGTTTAGTTCAGGTAAATCTACTCTAATTAATTCTTTTTTGGCAGAGGATTTACTTCCAGCAAAGTATCAACCCACTACAGTTTTTATTACGGAAATCAAATATTCTTCGGATAATTATTTATTGGTTGATGGGGAAAGAAGAGAATTAACTAAGGAAAATCTTGAAAATATAGATAATATTAAAAGTGATAAAATAGAAGTTTTTCTTAATAACCCTATTTTACAAGAATATACTTTTGTAGATACACCGGGAACGAATGATCCTTCAAAATTTACTGATGAGATTGTTTTCAATCTAGTTGGAGAGTCGGATGTTGTAATTTTTGTTATGAATATAAATCAAGCATTAAAAGAAACTGAAAGACAATTTATTTCTAAACTTATAAGGAAAAAGGACTTAGAGAAATTCTTTTTTGTCTTAAATTTTGCAGATATTGTAGACAATCCTCGTTTGGTAAAAAATGAAGTAATAGACAAATTAAACACGTTGTTAAAGCTGAATAAAGATACACTGAAAACTCATACATTTTTATATAGTGCAAAAGAAGTTTTAAAAAATAGATTAAATGGTATAAAAAGTGAAAGCTATGAGATATTTATTGAAAACATAGATGAGTTTATAAAAAGTCATAAGCAGGTGTTATTGAATGAGTGGCTGGAAAATGAAACAAGAAGAATTATAGAATCGATTATATTAAAAATAGAAGCTATTGAAGATAAGATAAATGGCAAGGCAAAAAAATATGAAGAAGAGTTGGCTAAAATTAATGAAGAAATGAAAAACTTTGAGTTGGCAATAAATAAGGAACTGATTAACTTTGAAAGAGAGTTTAATATTATAAAAGAAAATTATAAAAGAAGAATTAAAGATTCAATTAAATATGTTTATTCTGAGATATCGAATGAAGTGAATAATATGTCATATGAGCAGTTAGCAGGAACAAGGTATATTGAATTAAGAACGAAAAAATTGTTAGAAGATAAGATTGAGCAAGATACAAAACTATTTTTAAAAGATGTCAGTAAACTTATTACCGATTTTGATGAAAAAGTGTTAAGTTTAAAAGATACAGGTGTTAATTTTATTTTTACAACTCCTAAAAAAGCAGGTGCAGGTAAAAAAATAGTTAATCTGACTGCATTGACGGCTGGTGGAGTGGGCGTTGCTTCTTTATTACCTACAATGGCAACTGGAGTTGGGATTGCGTCTGGAATAGAAGGATTGTCTGCAATTGCTCCGTTTTTAGCCGGGATTCCTATTGTGGGGCCTGTATTAGCTGGAATTGGAAGTGTTGGAGCTATAGCTTTGCCTGTAATAGGTTCTTTTGCCTTAGCTGCAGGTAAAGTTTTGTTTGATGTTGCTAAATGGGGTGTGGGGAAAATTGGTGATGTGGCAACGGTTGTTGAAGAAAAAGCAAAGAGAAGGATATTTTTAAATCAGGTAAAAAAAGAACTGGATAAAATTGAATCACAAATGATTTCTCAGATTGAAAAGTTAAATATTGAGGAATTTAAAGAAAATTACATAAAAAGTAAGTTTCCTCAAAAGGTTATTTTAGAAGAAAAGATTAAATTAATTAAGTCAAAACAATTTGAAACGTTGAAACTTGCCGAAGAAGAGTTGGTTAGTTTAAATAATTTCAAAAGCGAATTAATGTTTTATTAAATTAAATGTGGGGGAAGATATGTTTTTAGAGAAAAAAAGCGAATTGATTGAAAGAACAAATACATTAAAAATCTTTGCAAATGAGTTGGATATTAATAATATTAATGAAAATATAGATAGCTTTTTAGAAGAGATACAAAGAGATTTAACATTTAATGTTTTGTGTTTAGGGGACTTCTCATCTGGAAAATCTACTTTTATTAATCAGTTTTTTATTGGTAAAAATGTTTTACCGACTAATGTTACTACAACAACAGCAAAACTAACGGTATTAAAATATGGTTTAGAGGAAAAAATAGTCTTAAAATACAAAGATGGGACACAAAAAGAATTTCATGAAAATTTTGAAAATATTTTAAAGCATACCGTAGCTAAAGGAGGAGAAGAAGTTGAGAAAATTGATTTAGTTGAAGTTTATATTAATTCAGAGTTTTTAAAAGATGGAATAGTTATAGTAGATTCTCCAGGTTTAAATGATCCTGAAACTGAAAGAATGGATGTAACATTAGGTTTTATTAACCGTGCAGATAGTATACTTTATTTGATTATGGCTACTCAAGCATGGAAAAAAAGTGAAAAAGAATTTTTAGAAGAAAAGATTCTGAGCAAAGAAGATTTGGATAAGATTTTCTTTTTGCTTAATTATTGGGATCTAATAGATGAGAATCAAAGGGATGAGGTTATTAAATTTGTGAAAACAGAAATGGAAAAATCTTTGAAAATTGTTTCAGCTGAGTTAGGACAGAAAATTCCTACGCCACCTTTGATTCCGATTTCGGCAAAAACTAAAGAGAACTTCGATGTTTTAAAGAAAAAATTATGGGAATATTTGAGTACTAAAAAAGGTGAAAATATCTTAGAAAATAAATATAAAAAACTTGAGGTCTTAAAAAGAAGAATAAAAGAATTAATAATTGAAAAGATAGAATTACAAAAAAAAGAATCTAAAGAACTTGAAGACTCTTTAAAAAATTTAAAACAGGAAGTAGAAAAATTAAAAGAGGATGTAACTATTTTTAAAAAAAGACTTAAGCCTAAAATAGATGGTGAGGTAACTTCATTTGTTGAAGAGGTTCAGAAATTGTTTGAGCGATTAAAGGAGAACATAATTGAAAGATTAAGCAAAAGAATAGATAATAATATAGAGGGAATTGATGATGTTGCAGATTTTGAAAAAATTATAAAAGATAGTATTCGAAAAAGTATTTATCTTGAGAAAAGAAATTTTGAGAATTTATATAGGAAATTTCTAAAAAAAATAGAAAAGATATTAGAAGAAGAAAAATCGAGGTTAGACCTTAAAAACTATTTTTCAAAAAATAAGGTTTTGTATTTAGATGATATTAAGGAGCATTTAAAACCTGAAATAAGTATTAAGGTTGATTATATGATAGATGCAATAATTACAGGTGGTAGTGTACTTGGAGGAGCGGTATTAGCATCTGTCAATCCACTTTTTGCTATAGTTGCCTTAGGAGGTGTAGCTTATAATATTTTTATTAAGGCAAAAAAAGAAAAGCAAGAAATTTTAAAACAATTATCTATTATTGAAGAGCAGATAGATGATACATTTTCAGAGTATATTACGAGATTAGAAGGACAACAAGATGAAATTACTGAGACTATATTAGAAAATATAAGGAATGAATTAATAGAAGCTTATCTTGAAAAAGAAAGAATTTATAAACAGGCTCTTGAAGATAAAAAAATTAATAAAGATGATGAATTAACAGCTTTTTACAATGATAAAATTAAGGAGCTTGAGAAAATTTAAAATCACTTTATTTATCAAGTAATCTATTTATAAAACTTTTGTGATTTTTTCCTCTAAATTCAAATGTTACCTTGGTGTTTTTTGAAAGTTTAAAAGTAATTTTTGCAAAATCTTTTTGTTCCTAAATGTGAATATAACAATCATATTTGTTACTCCAAAATAATTTTTTGTTAATTTTTAATATTTGACAATAGGAAAATACCCTATATCCTTTAAGGATTTTTCCTAATGATAATTTAAAAAATTATACTATAAAGTGAGATATGCTAAAAGAGATAATAAAATATTTTTTTGGAAAAAAATCTTCAGAGTACGACATTTTAAAACAAACTTTCGATGTATGGGACTATAGACTAAAAAATGGGGGGAGTCATTATGGTGTTGAATGGCTGTTTCAAGTAATACTTTCAAAATATTATATAGAATTATCAAAAGATAGTCTAATTTTGATTTCTGAGAGTCTTAGAAAAGTTGTGGAAGATAATGAAAATTATCCTGAAAAGTCTGTATTTAAAACAGATAATAATAGATATATTCAGCCTGATTTATGTGTTGTAAAAAAAAATAATATAAAAGAGATAATAGGAATAAAATCCATTTTAGGTAGTTGTTATTCATGGATTTTTTCTAAGAACGGAAGTATTAAAAAGTTTGATGGAGATATATTCAGGCTCAAAAATATAAAGATAAGATATCCCAAAATAGATTGTTATCAGCTTGTGGTAAAAAGGATGGATTTTACAGAAAGGGATTGGGGGGAGGATTTATTATATGAAATGTTGCAAAAGGATTGTTTAAGATTGGAGGTTGTTGTGGCATTTAACCAACAAATTCGAGTGGAGCTTTATTCGGTAATGGAAAACAGTTTATTGAGTGAATATTTAGAAACTAAGAAGTTCTTAAATGCGCACAAAGATAATAATTTTAAAAATATTTAAGCAGATTTGTGTAAATTGACTTTTGGTATTCTTCAGGACAGTTTGTTTGGCCAAGATCAACATCAGTTTTATTTAATCCGTGAAAATCGCTTCCTGCTGAAATGAATAGATTATATTTTTTAGCAATTTCAAGATAAAATTTACTATCTTTTATTGTGTGAAGTGAGCAAAAAACTTCTATACCATCCAAACCATATTCTATTAACTCTTTTGTAAATTTATCAAATTGTTCATTTTCTAAATCAAGAGTGATAGGGTGAGCAATAATAGAAATACCACTTGCTTTTTTAATCATGTCTATTCCTTCAATGGCTGAATATCTTTTTTTAGCTATGTAAAGAGGCTTACCTTTGCCTAAATATTTGTCAAAGGCTTCTTGAGTAGAAGACACGATACCTTTATCCATTAGAAATTTTGCAATGTGAGGTCTTCCAATTTCACCGTCTATATCTTTTTGCAGATCCGATAGTGATATTTCAATTCCGAAATGATTTTTTATTAATTCAACTAATTTACTATTTCTTTCACGCCTGTATTTTTTTAGTTTTTCAAGCTTTGTTTTTAGGTTTTCGTCGTTGTGTTTGATAAAAAGGCCAACTAAGTGAAAGGTTCCTGGATCAAAATCGATACTAATTTCCACGCCTGAGACTTTCAAAATATCTGTTTCTACTGATAAAAAAGATTCAATACCATTCACAGTATCGTGATCTGTGAGTGCAATGGCTTTTAATTTTTTTTCTTCAGCATAATTTAGTAATTCTTGGGGTGTTAATGTGCCGTCAGAATATGTGGAATGCATATGCAAGTCAATCATATTGATTTTATATTAGAAAAAATAAATGAAATCAAATAAAAAAAAAGCGGCTCATCCGAGCCGCTCTAAATTTTAAAATTTATAGGTTAAATTTACTCCAAAGATGTGAGCACTAACATCAGTAAATTTACCAATAACATTGTATGGTTGCCCAACTTCATTGTTAAAATCTCTACCCTCATCATCAAGATAATTATAAGCAAAGTCTAAAGTGACTTTTTCGAAGTTGAGTCCAAACCCTAATGCATAAAGCCATCTATCCCCTGATGGAACTAATGGATCGATAGTTTCGTCGGGAATAGGTGTAAAATCTCTGATAATACCAGCTCTTAAGTCTAAAAGTTTATTTACTTTATATTGGACGCCAAACCTTATTGCCCAAACGTCATTCCAATCTTTTGGTTTTACAATTTGATCACCAAATGTTGTAGACAACATATCTTTTTCATATTCAACTTTAAGTTCATCATATGAAGACCAACCAGTCCACTGTCCATCAAGTTCAAAAGTAAATCTTCCAAATTTATATGATGTCCCTATATATAGGATATCAGGTAATGTTATATCTGCTGAGGCGGTTCTTTGATAATCGAAATAAGAACCATTTAAAGGATTATAAAGATTATATAAATCATGTGTTCCATCTTTTATTTCGTGTTTTATTTTGCTTCTGTATGAAATGCCGAAGTTCCAATTATCTGTGATTTTATAATGGATAGCGGCATTCCAACCCATTGCCCAATTATATCCTTTTAATTTAGAACTGGCATCTATTGGGGCGCCAGTATATATTTTGTTTTCCAAAGTAATTTCCATTTTTTGGATGTCAATACCAAATGCTATGCTTAGCTTATCTGTAAGTTTGTATGCTATATTAGGGTTAATTGTTAAAGTTACTATTTCGGCATTCGTTCCACCAACTATATATTTTCCTTCCCAATCATCAGGCCATTCTGTAGAAAGTCCAAAATTAGAAAAAACTCCTAATCCAGTAGCAAGTTTGTCTGATAATTTCAGTGTAGCATAGAAATTAGGAATATAAAAAGTTTTGTCTTCTGCATCTGTTGATTTTCCGGTTGTGTCACTTTTGAAAGTTGCGTAGGGGTGAATAGGTGATACTCCTAGAGAAATTTGCATGTTTTCTAATTGAGTTATTCCTGCTGGGTTAAAATAGACTGCACTAGGATCATTAGCCTGAGCTACAAAAGCTCCACCCATACCTAATGCTTTTGCTCCCTGCTCGTTGATCTGAAAACCGTTTGCATACAATAGAATAGGAAAGAGTAAAATTATTAAAACTTTTGAAAATTTTGATGAAAAATTTTTTCTCATAAATCCTCCTTTCTTATGGTTTAGGAACAAACATTATTATATTTTCATTGAATAGTCAATTAGAAAATATTAAATCTTATAATACGAGATATATAATATAGATATAACATTTTGTAAAGTAAAAAGAATAAAGAACGAGAGAATTTTTACGATTGTCAAAAATAGTTTTATTAATTTTCATGCTCAAAAAAAGGTTGTAAATACTGCGTTAAATTGTTTTTTCATAATTAATGACAATTTATTATTTTGCTACAACAATTAATCAAAAATGATTTGTTACTTATATTATATATTTAGCAAATGGCAATAGTAAATTTTGATTTAGTTATGAATCTTAATTACAGCAAAATTAAAATAGTATTTTAAAAGGCTTGACATTAACGTTAAATGAGTTTATGTAGATAATGAACTGTTATTCAACAGGGAGGAATTATGGAAAAATGGCCATTTAAATCAGTTCCCCAGATTTTAAAACATAATGCTGAAAAATTTTCAGATAAACCAGCCCTTGGTTATAAGAAGGGAGGGAAATTTGTTGATGTTACTTTTGCTAGATTTTATGAACTTGCGCTGATGGTTGCTCGAGGTTTGAGAAAACTTGGTATCAAGCCGGGAGACAGGGTGGCTATCCTTTCTGAAAATCGCCCCGGTTGGGTAATTGCCGATATGGGGATTTTATCTGCTGGAGCAATTACAGTTCCTATTTATGCTACAAATACACCAGAACAAGTGAAGTATGTTTTAAATCATTCTGAATCCAAAGTGATATTTATTTCCAATAGATTTCAGTATGAAAAGCTTTTAGAGATAAAGGATGAAATTCCACATATCGAGCATATTATATCTTTTGATAGATTCCTTGGAGATAAGGCGTTTCCTGTTAATACGCATCTTCAGTTAGCTGAAATTTCAGTTCCTCTCAGTGATGATGAAAAGAAAGAGATAGAAGAGGTTATTGAATCCATTGATCCAGAAGATGTGGCTACATTGATTTATACTTCAGGGACAACAGGTGTGCCTAAAGGTGTGATGCTTACACACTATAACCTTGTGTCCGAGATAATTTTGGGTGCAAGAAAAGTTGATATGCTTGGGCCTGATGATATCTTTTTGAGTTTTTTGCCTTTGAGTCATGCCCTTGAGAGATCCGTAGGTTACTATATTCCTATATATGTGGGGGCACAGGTTGTTTTTGCGGAAAGTATCGATAAGGTGCCTGAAAATATATTGGAAGTTAGACCTACATGCATGGTGAGTGTCCCAAGACTATTTGAAAAGATGTACTCAAGGATTTATGAGAATGTGCATGCCATGAGTGGATTAAAAAAGACACTTTTTCATAAGGCTATAGAAGTAGGTAAGCAGTATGTGGAAAAGAAATATTTGAAAGGGGAAAATCCTGGCTTTTTAGGTTTTAAATATAAAATTTATGACAAACTAATTTTTTCTAAAATTAGAGAGCGCTTTGGTGGTAGGATAAAATCTTTTGTTTCTGGGGGTGCACCTCTTGATAAGACAATTAATGAGTTCTTTTGGGTGATTGGGATGCCGATTCTTGAAGGGTACGGGCTTACAGAAACAAGTCCAGGAATCTGTATTAATACTTTGAAGCAGGTTCGATTTGGTTCTGTGGGGACTATGTTTGAGCATTGTTATGCTAAATTGGCTGAAGATGGAGAACTTTTATTAAAAGGTCCTGTTATTATGAAAGGTTATTATAAAAATGAAGAGGCAACGAAAGAAGTGTTGGAAGATGGTTGGTTTAAAACAGGTGATATAGGTAAAATTGATGAAAATGGGTTTGTTTACATAGTGGATAGAAAGAAAGAGCTTATTATTACTGCTGGAGGCAAAAATATTGCCCCTCAACCTATAGAAAATGAACTAAAACTGGATAAATATATTTCTCAGGCCTTTGTATATGGTGATAAAAAGCCTTATTTGGTTGCATTGCTTGTGCCAAATTTTGAAAGATTGGTGGAATATGCTAAAGAACACCATATCGAATACTTTGATATGAATGATCTTGTTGCTCATGAAAAAATCTTGAAACTGTATCAAGAAAGAGTGGGAGAGATTAACAAAAAATTTGCAAAGTTTGAAACTATCAAAAAGTTTTCACTTGTGCCTGTAGATTTCACAATAGAGGGTGGGGAGCTTACGCCGACATTGAAACTGAAGAGAAGGGTAATTTACGAAAAATATAAAGATAAGATAGAATGCTTATATGAGGATAATGGAGATTGTTTTACTTGCACGTAAAGTTGTGTTATGTTATAAAGTGGTTTGTAAATAAATGAACGTCAAATCAGGAGGAAGTGATGAGGCAAATTAATAAGGCAGCTGTTTTAGGCGCAGGGGTTATGGGTGCTACCATTGCTGCGCATTTGGCCAATGCAGGTGTTGATGTTGTACTTTTAGATATCGTGCCCAGAGAGTTAACAGAAGAAGAGAAGGCTAAAGGACTTACTTTAGATGATAAGGTAGTAAGAGACAGAATTGCAAGAAACGGGCTTGAAAATGTAAAAAAGATTAAACCTGCAGCATTTTATTTTAAAGAGTTTGCCAATCAGATTGAAGTGGGCAACTTTGAAGATGATATGCATAAAATCTCTGATTGTGATTGGGTTATCGAAGTAGTTGTTGAAAATATGGACATCAAGAAAAAGTTGTTGTCTGAAAAAGTTGTACCAAACTTTAAAAAAGGTGCAATCTTATCCACTAATACAAGTGGTCTTTCTGTTAATGAAATGGCAGAAGTATTGCCTGATGAAATAAAAAAGAATTTTCTTGTTACACACTTTTTTAACCCACCAAGATATATGAGATTGATGGAAATTGTTCCTTCTAAGTATACGGATCCAGAAGTTGTTAATTTTATGGCCGATTTTATCAGTAAACGTTTAGGTAAAGGTATTGTTTATGCCAAAGATACTCCTAATTTTATAGGTAATAGAATTGGCGTTTACGTAATCTATTCTGCTTTTAAACATTTGAATGATTTAGATATGACTGTGGAAGAAGCAGACGTGGCAGCAGGCCCAGCCATTGGTATGCCTAAAACTGCTATCTTTAGATTAGCAGATCTCGTGGGTATAGATACTATCGTTCATATAGGTCATAATTCTTACAATCTATTAAAAGATGACGAGGAAAGAGAAATTTATAAGGTTCCTGAATTTTTATCTAAAATGGTTGAAAAAGGTTTACTTGGAAACAAGGCAAAACAAGGCTTTTATAAAAAAGAGAAAACAGCAGAAGGTAGGAAAACATATTTTTACGATTATAAAACAGGTGAGTATAAAGAAGTTGTTAAACCAAAATTTCCATCTACACAAACTGCAAAGCAGATCGATGATGTGGCAACAAGAATCAAAACAGTTGTTACGGGCAAAGACAAGGCTGCTGAGTTTGCCTGGAGATTGCTGAGAGATTCTTTGATATACACTTTCAACAGAATTCCTGAAATTGCTGATGATATAGTGAATGTTGATAATGCTATGAAGTGGGGCTACAACTGGGAGTTGGGCCCATTTGAAGTGTTTGATGCTATTGGTGTTAAATATTTTGTAGAAAGGGCAGAGAAGGAAGGTAAGCAGGTTCCTGAAAAACTTAAAAAGATAGAGAAATTTTACAAGGTAGAAAACGGTAAGAAATATTATTACGATATTTTGACTGATGAATACAAAGAAGTGCCCGTTGATGAAAAAACAATCAATTTAGCACTTCTTAAAAATGCAGGTAAAGTTGTAGATTCAAATAAAGGTGCGTCTCTTATCGATATTGGTGATGGCGTATATTGTCTTGAGTTTCATTCTAAGATGAATTCTATTAGTGGCGATATTCTTTCAATGACTAAAAAGGCTATTAAGTATGTTGAAGAAAATGGTGTTGGCCTTGTAATTGCGAATCAAGGGAAAGCATTTAGTGTTGGTGCAAACCTTGCAATGCTTGCTGTGGCTATTGCTGAAGGTGCGTTTGATGATATTTACATGATGGTAAAAGCTTTTCAAGATACTGCTATGGCAATCAAATACTCTAAGGTGCCTGTTGTTGCAGCGCCATTCCAGATGGCTCTTGGTGGTGGTTGTGAGTTTTGTTTACATGCAGATGCAAGGGTTGCTCATGCTGAGACATATATGGGATTAGTTGAAATCGGTGTTGGCTTACTTCCTGCAGGTGGCGGTACGAAAGAAATGGCTATTCGTGCTATAAAGTTAGCAGAGAAATACAATACTGATGTTTCGCCATTTATTTTCAAAAATTTTATGAATATTGCAATGGCTAAAGTTTCCATGGGAGCTTACGAACTTTACGACCTTGGTTATCTTACCGATGGTGATGCTATTGTAATGAATATTGATAACCTTATCTATGATGCAAAGATGAAGGTGCTTGACTTGGCACAAAACTATAGACCTAAAAAACCACTTACTAACTTGAAAGCTCCAGGTAGAAGCGTAGCTGCCAGCATTAAGTCACAACTTTGGAACATGAAGATGGGTGGATTTATTACTGAATATGAAGAATATCTAGGTAGCATGATTGCTGATGTTATAACTGGCGGTGATGTGAATGCTGGAACACTTATCACCGAAGAGTATTTATTAAAACTTGAAAGGGACGCTTTTGTAAAACTTTGCTCCCAGAAGAAAACAATAGAAAGAATTCAACATATGTTGAAAAAAGGGAAGCCATTAAGAAATTAAAATTTTTAAAATAGATGATGGAGGATTTTAAGATGAGAAAGGCATATATTTTAGCTGCTTATAGAACACCTGGTTGCAAAGCTAAAAAAGGTAAATTTAAAGATATGAGGCCAGATGATCTGGCTGCTGCAGCGATTAAAGGGTTGGTGGAAAAAACTGGGATTGATAATACGGATATTGAAGATGTTATCATAGGATGTGCGTTTCCTGAAGGTGAACAGGGGATGAATGTGGCTAGGGTTGCATCTTTTAAGGCTGGGCTTCCCATAGAAGTGCCTGCTATGACCGTAAATAGGTTTTGTTCAAGTGGTTTGCAGACAATAGCGTTAGCTGCTGAAAGAATAATGGCTGGTTTTGCAGATTGTATTATTGCTGGTGGTACAGAGTCCATGACAATGGTACCTATGGGTGGTAATAAATTTAGTGCAAATCCTGATCTTGTGGCAAGTTGGCCTGAAACTTATGCTTCAATGGGGATAACAGCGGAACTTGTGGCTGAAAAATTCGAAATTTCAAGGGAAGAGCAGGATGAATTTGCATATCAAAGCCATATGAAAGCGGCTGCTGCTATTAGGGATGGGAAGTTTAAAGATGAAATAATCCCTGTGGAAGTAGAATATACAAGTATCGATGAGAAAAATAAAGTTAATAAAGTTAAAGAAGTTGTGGAAGTGGATGATGGTGTTAGGACCGATACCACTATTGAAGGGCTTGCCAAGTTAAAACCTGTGTTTAGAGCAAACGGTTCTGTAACCGCTGGAAATTCCTCTCAGATGACTGATGGAGCTGCTGCTGTTTTAGTGGTGAGTGAAGACTATTTGAAAAAGATTGGCGGTAAGCCGCTTGCAAGGTTTATTGCTTTTGCTGCAAAAGGTGTTGCTCCTGAAATTATGGGTATTGGACCTGTAGCTGCAATTCCTGCAGCTCTGAAACTCGCAGGTCTTGAGTTGAAAGATATCGGTTTGATAGAGCTTAATGAAGCATTTGCGGCTCAGTCATTGGCAGTGATTAAGGAGCTTGGCTTAAACAAGGATATAGTGAATGTAAACGGTGGTGCCATTGCCCTTGGTCACCCACTTGGCTGTACCGGTGCAAAATTAACTGCCACACTGCTTCACGAAATGCATAGAAGAGATGTTAAATATGGTATGGTTTCTATGTGTATCGGTGGTGGTATGGGAGCTGCCGGGATTTTTGAGATTGTTAAATAATTAATTAGTTCTCACTGAAAAAGTGAGAACTAATTATTAAATAAAAAATTTTTTATGATTTTATTAATTTTAAATAATTTTTTATATTATGAAATGCATTTTATAAAAACTTAAAGGAGGATTACAGCCCCCATCTTTTTGTAATAAATATCAAAAAACTGATAGGATTTTTATAAGTATATTGAAAAAGATTAGTATTTATCAATTAGTTGCCACAATTTCAGTGGCAACTAATTGATAAAATAAATATATAAGGAGTGTGAAATGGAGAAAAAGTTATTGAAAGGTGCAGAATATTTAATTGCAGATGTTTCAAAGGATGATGTGTTTACACCAGAAGATTTTACTGATGAGCAGAAGCAGATTGCTGAGACTACCGAGCAGTTTGTTTTAAATGAAGTGCTTCCTGATATTGAAGATATTGATAATCAAGATTTTGATAAAGTTGTACAGCATATGAAAAAATGTGGAGAGCTTGGTCTTTTAATGATTGATGCCCCTGAAGAGTATGGTGGTTTGGATTTGGATAAAGCAACAAGTATGTTAGTTGCTGAAAAAATAGCTCCTTCTGGCTCTTTCTCTGTGGCCTATGCTGCTCATACAGGTATTGGTACTTTGCCACTTGTTTACTATGGCACAAAAGAGCAGAAAGAAAAATATCTTGAAAAGATCATAACAGGTGAGTGGATTGCTGCTTACTGTTTAACTGAGCCAGGCTCAGGTAGTGATGCTCTCGGTGCAAAAGCAACAGCTACACTCAGTGAGGATGGAAAATACTATATTTTGAACGGTACAAAGCAGTTTATAACAAATGCAGGATTTGCAGATCTTTTCACAGTTTTTGCAAAAGTGGATAAAGAACATTTTACTGCGTTTCTTGTGGAAAGGACTTTTGAGGGTGTGGAACTTGGACCTGAAGAAAAGAAGATGGGTATTAAAGGTTCTTCTACAAGACAGGTGATTTTGAATAATTGTAAAGTTCCTGTAGAAAATGTTCTCGGAGAAATAGGGAAAGGGCATAAGATTGCATTTAATATTTTGAATGTTGGAAGATTTAAATTAGGCGCGGCTGTTACAGGAGCTGCTAAGTATGCTCTTGTTGAAGGTATAAAATATGCAAACGAGAGAAAACAGTTTGGAAAGCAAATAAGCAGTTTTGGTGCTATTAAAGAGAAAATTGCTGATATGGTGGCGCATACCTATGCTTCTGAATCTCTTGTTTACAGGCTTGCCGGATTACTTGATGATAAATTAGCAACAATTGATAAATCTGCAGAAAATTATTATGAGCTTTATCAAAAAGGTATTGAAGAATATGCCATTGAATGCTCAATTTCAAAGGTGTTCTGTAGTGAAGTTCTTGCAAAAGTTGTTGATGAAGTTGTGCAGATTTATGGTGGTTATGGATTTATCCAAGAATATCCAGCAGAAAGATTTTATAGAGATGAAAGGATTAATAGAATATTTGAAGGTACAAATGAGATTAACAGATTGCTTATTCCTGGTATGATGCTAAAGAGGGCAATGAAAGGTGAAATTCCTTTGCAGCAAGAAGCAATGAAAGCAGTTGATGCTTTAATGACCCCATCTTTTGATGAAATTGATGATTCTATTCCTTTCGCACAGGAAAAATACACATTAAAGAACTTAAAAACTCTTTATCTTGTCCTTTCAGGAGCTGCTGTGCAGAAATATATGGATAAGATTATTAATGAGCAGGAAGTTCTTCTTACACTTGCTGATATTGCTATTCAGATATTTGCTATCGAAAGTGCTGTGCTTAGGGCTGAAAAGAATTTGGGCAGGGTAAGTGAGAAAAAAGCAGAATTAATGAAAGCTGCTGCGAAGGTATTTACTTTTGATGCGGTGGAAGTGATTGCAAAAGCTGCAAGAAAAGCTGCTTTCTTCGTTGAGGAAGGCGACAATCTTATGATGCTTTTGAGCGGTATTAGAAGGTTTACAAAATATGATGCTACAGGCTTGTTGCAAGCAAAAAGATTATTAGCTGATACTGCAATAGAAGTAGAAAAATACATATTCTAAGAGAGGCTTAAATAGCCTCTCTTTTTAATATAGGAGGGGCAGTGATTAAGAAATATACAGTTGATACTCCATATCCAGTGGGACCAGTTCATTTTTATGTGAAAGAGTATGATGATTTTTTGGTTCTTTTTGATACAGGTCCAAACACTAATCATGCAAAAGAATTCCTAAAGCAATCTATAGATTTGAGTAAACTAAAATATTTATTTGTTACTCATTGTCATGCCGATCATTACGGTCTTATTCAGTTTATAAAAGAAAACAGCGATGCAGAAATTTTTATTTCAAAATATGATTTATTTAGACTTTACAATCTAGATTTAAGAATTAAAGCCATGAGTAGAATATTAAAAGAAATTGGCATGGCTGATACAACCATTGAAAAGATAATAGGCGTTTTGTGTATGTTTGCGAAAGAAGTGCCAGTACCTGATGGAATACGAGTTCTTGAAGAAGCAGATGATATTTTAGAAGATCTGAAGATTTCATATGTTAGGTGTCCTGGTCATTCTCAGAGCGATATCGTTTATCTTTTGGATGGCAAGGCTATTACGGGAGATGTTTTTTTAAATGGAATTTTTCAAACGCCACTTCTTGATATCGATGCTGATTATGAGGATGACAGGTTTATAAATTATTTGTATTTTTGCGATACTATAAAAAAGATGAAAGAGTTAGAGAAAAAATATGAATTTTTACCAGGACATAGGGATTATATCGATAGCGTGGATGAAAGAGTAAAATTTTATGTAAGTAAAATGTGTGAAAGAATGGTAAGCTTGAAAAAGTATTTGAAACTAGGTGATATTTTAAAAGCGTTGAAAACAATTATACCAGAGCCAGATGCAGAGCCTTTTAAAACGTATATTAAGTTGTCAGAGATCTTATTTTTCAAGGATTTTTATGAAAATCCAAAATTATTGTTAGATTCTTTAAAGGATGCAAAAATTGTAATTGATAATAAAGATATTATGATGTGCACAGATTGAAATTTAGTGTAGAATATAAAATAGTATTTTGATTAGTCCAAAGTCGGACAAGTGATGACTGTTGAATTAAAAAATAATGATAAATGTTAGAGAAAGTATCTAATTGGTAATAAGGGAAATTATAACTTCTTCATAATTTTCTTGTAATTCGGTAAGATTTATGTATTTTCTTTAATATTTAGAGGTGTGTATGAAAATTGGATTAAGTCTTGGTAGTGGTGCAGCGAGGGGGCTTGCTCACATTGGAATATTAAAAGCTTTTGATGAAGCAGAAATTCCTATTTATGCCATTAGCGGTTCAAGTATGGGTGCGTTGATTGGTGGGTTGTATTCTGCAGGTTATGATATAGCACATTTAGAAAAGATGATTTATGAACTGGATTGGAAGATTTTTACAGAATTTTTTGATTTGAAGATAACAAAATCTGGTCTTGTCGATGGTAAAAAGATTGAGAATTTTATTTATGAGTTTGTAGGTGATGTGCAAATAGAAAATCTTGATGTGAAATTTTGTTGTGTTGCCACCGAACTTATTACAGGTAATGAAGTGATTTTTAAGTCGGGTTCACTCATAAAAGCGTTAAGGGCAAGTATCTCTTTCCCTGGTGTATTCATCCCTGCATATTTAGATGGTATGTTTTTAGTTGATGGAGGATTGAAAAATCCTGTACCTGTAAATAGGTTGCCTGATGATTGTGATATAAAAATTGCAGTTCATGTGGGACCTTTTGCAGAGAAAGAGGAACTTGTAAGCAGATATTATAAAAATGATAATATTGAAAATGAAAATAATGTTGGTTTTCCTTTGTCTATAAACAAATTTATTAAAGATATTTTAAAATTAAGCAGTGGTAATGGGACAGTAAAATATCCTAATATATTCGAGATATTAGTGCAAAGTATTGCTATTTTGCAGGAATCAGTAGCAGAATATGTGATGGATGATGTAGAATGTGTAAAGGTTAAGCCTGATCTTGATAATTATAAATTAACGGATTTTACCAAAGCAAAAGAAATAATTAATATTGGTTATCAGGAGGGAAAGTCATTAGTTCGAAAAATAATAGAAACGGGGGAGTTATGAACAAGGAGAAAAGGTTGGCTTATTCTGGTCTTATTTGCGCATTGCTTGCCGTGAGTGCTTTTATTAAGATTCCAATATCTCCTGTACCATTAACTCTTCAGCCATTTGTGGTTTTATTGGCACCGATGGTATTTGGTTTGCGAGCATCGTTGATTGGTTTTGTGGCTTATCTTATTTTAGGGCTTGTAGGGTTACCTATTTTTGCCCATGGTGGTGGTATTGCTTATGTATTGCAACCTACGTTTGGATATTTGGTAGGATTTGTCCTATCTGCAATTCCTACTGGTTATTTTGCAAAATTTAAAAAGTTTGCTTTTTATTTGTTAGGTGGTGCATTTGGGCTTGTGGTTATCTATGGGCTTGGAGTAAGCTACTTGTATATAAATTTAAATTTTATTCAGCACAAAGCTATCGGCTTTAATAAAGTGTTGTATATTGGAATGTTATTGCCTTTGCCATTTGATGTCATAAAACTTGTTATTGCGTCAGTAATTGCAACTAAATTAAAAAATATTATTAATAGTTGATTTATATTATGGTTATTAAGTAGTTATTTATAGTTATTAGGTAGTTTTTTGTTATTAAGTAGTTAGTTACGGGTTAGTTATTGTTAGTTGTGATTAATAATACTTTAGCATCACTCATTACGCATTACGCATTACGCATCACGCATCACGTGTTATGCATTACGTGTTACGCATCACTTATCACTGTTAATAGGGGGAGCTGTCCCGATAAAATCAGGACAGCTTCAGAATTAAATCGCCAGCTTCTATTTTATCCCCTTCGTGCAGGAGGATTGCCTCCACTGTTCCATCACAGTTTGCATTGATTTTAGTCTCAATTTTCATTGCTTCTGTGATTACAAGAAGATCACCTTTTTTTACAGAATCCCCTTCTTTTACAAATATTTTTACAATTTTACTGGGCATTGTAGCACACACGTGTTTTGGATTTGTTAAATCACCTTTTTCATTTGATTTGATAATGTCTGTTATCTTTTCATCTTTCACAGTGACAGTTCTTGGTTGTCCATTTAATTCAAATAAAAGTCGTCTATACCCCTTTTCGTCTACATCACTGATACCTAAATATTTGATTATAAGTGTCTTACCTTCCTCGATATCCACACTTATTTCATCGTTTGGATTGAGTGGGTAGAAAAATGATCTTGTATCAAATACAGAACCATCTCCATATTCTTCAGTAAATTTCAGATACTCTTCAAAAACCTTTGGATATAATGCATAAGAGATTAAATCTTCTTCTGTGAAGTGGTGTTTTTTAAATTTGTTTTGCAACTCTTCTTTTGTTTTTTCAAAATCGAAAGGTTCTAAAAGTTCACCTGGTCTAACAGTAATAGGTTTCTCATCTTTTAATACGATTTTTTGAAGCTTTTCATTGAATCCACCATAAGGTTGTCCAAGATAGCCTTTGAAAAAACTTACCACTGAATCAGGGAAGGATAGGGTATCGCCTTTTTCATATAAATCATTTATTGTAAGGTTGTTCCTTACCAAAAACAGGGCAAGGTCCCCTACAACTTTTGAAGATGGGGTGACTTTAATTATGTCACCGAGAGCGTCGTTAACCTCTTTATACATTTTTCGCACTTCTTCCCACCTATCTAGTAACCCCATAGCTTCAAGCTGAACCATAAGATTAGAATATTGTCCTCCTGGTATTTCATGTTCATAAACTTCTGCAGTGGCAGCTTTTAAACCACTTTCAAAGGGGAAATAGTACCTGCGCACACGTTCAAAATAATCAGATATTTTTTGTGCCCATTTTTTATCAATGGAAGATTTTTTATCTGTGTGTTCCAAAGCTGCAATGATTGAATTTAAATTTGGTTGACTTGTGAGACCACTCATTGAACTGATGGCGCAATCTACAATATCTGCACCAGATTCTATTGCCATCAGTATGGTTGCTTCACCATTTCCACTTGTGTCGTGTGTATGAAAATGAATCGGTAAACCTGTTTCTTCTTTGATTGCTTTTACAAGTTTTTTTGCTGCATAAGGTTTTACAAGGCCAGCCATATCTTTAATTGTCAGAATATCTGTGCCGGCCTCAGCAAGCTCTTTTGCAAGATCAACGTAATACTTTAAAGTATATTTATCCTTTTTTTCATCTAAAATATCACCTGTATAACAGATAGCAGCTTCTGCAATTTTTTCGTTTTTTTTGACTTCTTCAATTATAGGTATAATTTGTTCTGTCCAGTTAAAACAGTCAAAAATTCTGAAAATATCAATACCATTTTTAGCTGATAGATGTATAAATTTTTTGACAACGTTATCAGGATAGTTTGTATATCCTACGGCATTTGATGCTCTGAGCAGCATTTGAAATAGTATGTTAGGTATTTTTTCCCTCAAAAGTCGTAATCTTTCCCATGGAGATTCTTTTAAAAACCTGAACGCTACATCAAATGTAGCTCCTCCCCACATCTCCAAAGAAAACAGTTGATGCATATGATGAGCATAGGCATCTGCAATTTGAAGCATATCGTAGGTACGTAGCCTTGTAGCTAAAAGGGACTGATGAGCATCACGAAATGTGGTATCGGTAAAAAGGGCTTCTCTACTCTGCTGAATATAATTTAGAATGCCTTTGACCCCTTTTCTGAGAAGAATATCTCTTGTGCCTGCAGGAATTTTTTCTCCATATTTAACTACGGGTGGTTTTATTTCTGGAAGAACTGTATTTTCACTTATTTTTGCATTTGATGGGTTATTTACAATATTATTGCCCAGAAATTTTAATGCTTTCGTAGCCCTATCTTTCCTTTTTTTAAACACAAAAAGTTCTTTTGTTTTGTCCACAAATGTAGTATCAAAATCACCTTTTAAGAATTTTGGATGTGTTATGACATTCTCAAGAAATTGAATATTTGTTTTAACGCCGCGAACTCTAAACTCACTTAGTGCTCTGTGCATTTTCTTGGCAGCCTGTTCAAAAGATAAAGCCCAAGAAGAAACCTTTACTAACAATGAGTCATAATATGGAGTGATTTTTGCATTTGTGTAAGCATTCCCTACGTCTAATCTGATACCAAACCCTGAGGCGGATCTGTAGGCCTCTAATACCCCAGTATCAGGTAAAAAGTTGTTTTCAGGATCCTCTGTAGTAACTCTACATTGAATAGCGTAACCATGTTTTATGATGGATGACTGATCTTGTATGTTTATTTCTTTGTTAGAAAGCTTTTTGCCCGCAGCTATATATATTTGAGATTGAACAATATCGATACCCGTAATCATTTCAGTAATTGTGTGCTCTACCTGTATTCTGGGGTTTACCTCAAGAAAGTAGAAGTTGTTTTCATTGTCTAACAGAAATTCTACTGTTGCTGCACTTATAAGATGTGATTTTTTTCCAATTTCTACGGCTGCTTCATAGATTTGTTTTAATACTTTTTCTGGAACATTTAACGAGGGGGCTATTTCTATAAGTTTTTGATGCCTTCGTTGTATGGAACAATCTCTCTCAAAAAGATGAACAATATTTCCAAACTTATCAGCAAGTAACTGGATTTCAAGATGCTTAGGTTTTTCGATATATTTTTCAAGAATAATATCATCATTTGCAAAAGATTTTAAAGCCTCAGATTTTGCAGAATAAAAATTTTCTTCAAGCTCTGTTTCGCTTCTAACAATTCTTATACCTCTTCCACCGCCTCCTGCAGTGGCTTTAATCATTAAAGGGTACCCAATGATTTTTGCAACTTGTTTTGCATCTTTGAGAGACTTTATTTTATCAGAGCCTTCAATAACTGGGACACCACATTCTTTTGCAAGATCTTTTGCGATTTTTTTATCTCCAAAAATTTTAATTGTCTCTGGTGATGGGCCTATAAAAATTATACCTGCTTTGTTGCATTTATCAGCAAATTCGTATGATTCGGCAAGGAATCCATATCCAGGATGGATTGCATCAATATTTTTTTTTATACATAAATCAATAATTTCATCTGCGTTCAGATATGCTGAGACTGGATCAAGACCTTTGCCAATGAGATATGCTTCATCAGCTTTGTATTTGTGAAGTGAATATTTGTCCTCTTCAGAATAGATTGCTACAGTTCTAATCCCAAGTTCAGTTGCAGCTCTAAATATCCTTATGGCTATTTCGCCTCTGTTAGCTGCAAGTATTTTTCTTATTCTCATTACATCCTCCCATTGTCGTCGGTGTTTACTATAGAAAAATAGAATTGTCAATAAATATTTTAAAATCAAGCTATTATGAGCTAGATTATATAAGTTAAGCGCTTTTGATAGATTTAATATTGCAAATCAATATCGACAGTATGATAAAATTAAACAAAGTTTATTATAATTTTTATTAGCTTAAAAATCGATAGAGAATATCTATGATAATAATTTAATATGACGCAAAAATAGTATAAGATAGCAGTGTAAGCTATAAATTTAACGATATTTGTTATATGATTTTGTAATGTTTGTGAAAGATAGGGTAGGGTGTTTTCAAGCACCCTACCTAATAAGATTGTTTTATTTGATTGTTTTTGAAATTACTTTTTCAGCTATTTCTTTATATGCTTTTGATACTTCAGATGTTGGATGGCTGAGAATATAAGGTTTTCCTTCATCTCCATGTGCTACAACGAGTGGATCAATAGGGATTCTCCCTAAGAAGTCAACATCTAACTCTTTTGCTGCTTTTTCACCACCACCTACTTTAAATAGATCTATTCTTTCACCACAATTTGGACAAACAAATCCACTCATGTTTTCAACAATTCCAATAACTGGTATGTTTAATTTTCTACTGAAAGTTACAGATTTTCTTGAATCTAGTAGGGCAACTTCCTGAGGAGTAGTAACGATGATACTACCATCAACGTTTTCAATGACATGAGCAACGCTTAATGGTTCATCACCCGTACCAGGAGGCAAGTCAATTATCAAGAAATCCAGTTCACCCCAATTTACATCACTGATAAATTGCTCTATTAAGCTGTGTTTTAAAGGTGCTCTCCATATGACAGCATCATCATCACTCTTTAAAAGGAATGCTACAGACATAGTTTTTAGATTTTCAATAGGTTCAAAGGGGATGATTCCTTCAGCGGATGATAATACACCTTTTTCGTTTATTCCTAACATTTTTGGGATATTTGGTCCATGTATATCCGCATCAAGGATACCTACTTTGTGCCCTAGCATATTAAGCATTGCAGCGAGATTTGTACTTACAGTTGATTTACCCACACCACCTTTGCCACTCATTACCATTAATGTACATTTGATTTTTGAAAGTCTTTGTTTTAAAAGCTCTTTTGTATGTTTTTCTTTTTCAGAAACATCGCAACTGTTTTGAGATGAACAACTGCTACATGAGCTGTTTGAATTGCATGAAGACATTTAAAACCTCCTTTTTGTGTTTATAAACAAATGCTAATATAGTTAGAAATATGAAATTTTCAATAAAAATAAAATATAAAAAGGGATGGTTGAAAGTGTCTTAAAAATGATGTAAAAAGATTTAAGGAGTTTAATATGAAGATTTTATTAACAAATGATGATGGTATATATTCAAAAGGAATTTATGCTCTTTATGAGAAGCTTACTGAAATAGCTGAAGTTGTAGTTGTTGCACCTATCACAGAGCAGAGTGCTGTGGGGCATGCTATAACCATATCTGATCCTTTGAGGATCTATGAAGTTACGAGAAAAAACAAATTTTTTGGATATGGTGTAAAAGGGACACCAGCAGATTGTGTTAAGCTTGCATTTGATGATATTTTGACAACAAAACCTGACCTGGTAGTTTCAGGTATTAACCATGGGGCAAATTTATCTTCAAATGTGATTTATTCAGGTACCATTTCAGCAGCCACAGAAGGTGCCATGATGGGAGTTAAATCTTTTGCAATAAGTCTTGCTTCTGTGGAATATAGTGATTTTTCTGTGGCGGCGCAGTTTGGAAAATTTTTTGCAAAATATTTACATGAACTTGATGTAGGAGAAAATCTTCTATTCAATATAAATGTTCCACCACTGAAGCGTGAGGAGATTAAAGGCTGGAAATTTACTGTACAGGGTAGGACAAAATATCTTGATACTTTTGAAAAAAGGGTTGATCCAAGAGGTAATACATATTACTGGTTGACAGGGGAGAAAATTGAAGTTGAATCTGTTGATGAAAGTGATGATAAGGCGATAAATAATGGTTATATAAGTGTTACACCATTAAAATATGATATGACAAATTATAATTTTTTTAATAAGGTGAAAATGGAGGTTCAAGAATGGGAAGAATAAAATTTATTATTTTTCTGATTTTATTTGCTATCTCATTGACAGTATTTGTTGGTTGTGAAGGATGTTCAAATTCTACACCTACATCACCTGAGCAGACAAATACTCAAAATCAATGAAAAGATTACTATTTATTTTATTATTTTTTACGACTGTATCTTTTGCTGCCGTTGAGGTTCCTAATTTTTCTTTTGTAGGGAAAGAAGTATCTTCTTTTGACGTTAAACCTTCTTTTACCAGTATAGAGATTAATTTTTCAGATGTATCTCAGTTTAATAGCTATTTACAGTCTGCAAAGATAAAAATTGAGGAACCTGAAAAAAAAGAATTCAAAGCTAAAGAGCCTGGAAATATATATTCATCAAAATTTGGTACAGCACTGTCAGCAATTTTTGTGGGAGAGAAAGCTTATAGAAATTATCTTTTAAAAAATTTTTTAAAAGGGGATTACATCAATGTAATTGAGAACTACAAAAAGTATTATGAAAAGTTAAAGGACGAAGAAATTAAAGATGAAGTGGATTTTATTTATGCCGTTTCCCTTTTCAAAGCAAACTTCAAAAGTGAAGCATTTGAAAAATTAAATAAGATAATTTATAGCGAAAATATTTTCAGAGATTCGGCTCTTGATTTTTATTTTGACGTTTTGTATGGGATTGATAATAAAAAATTGATAAATATTTATCAAAGTATTGATTATAAAACACCTTATTCTACATATGTTTACCTTTCTATTTTGAAACAAAACAAGAAGTATGATGAAATCCTAAAATTTATTTCTGAAAAACAGTTAACCTATTCTTTTATAAAAGATTTTTATGTGCTGTCTCTTTATTTTAAGGGCGATTTTGAAAAAATTATATCTATTCAAGATGTATCAGATGTTGTTTTACCTTTTGTGGTGGATGCTAAAATTTCTTTAAATGAGTTATCTGGTATTCAGGATGAAATAAATAAAATTGGTGATGAGTACACAAAACGTTATTTCTTTGCCAAATTGAAAATATTAGATGATGTAGTTGATAAAAAATTGTTTTCTAATTTTAAAGATATAGACAAATTATCATTAATGCTTTTTTATATTTCAAAATGGTTTCCTGAAATAAATGTAGAGATTTTAAAAAGTTTAGATTTTTATGATAACAAGTTAAATGATTATAAAAATTTCTATCTAGGTATTTATTATTTAGAAAATAGAGAATATGAAAAGACATCATATTATTTAAATAAAATAATTTTTAATGATAAGTTGTATAAAGAAGCTCTGTTTTATAGAGGTATTGCAGAGGTATATGACAGTCCTGAGATGGCTGAGAAATTGTTAATTGATTATATAAATAACTCGTTCGATGAAGCAAAGGTTGATGTAGCAAGATTTGTTGTTGCTCAAATCAGACTTTTAAATGATAGAGTGGATGATGCCTTTTTGATTGTGGCTGATTGTTCGTCAAACCTGTGTAAAAGGATAAAAGGGGAAGTTTTTTTCAAAAAGGGCAAATTTAAGGAAGTATTGGGAATTACTGAAGGGATTAAGAGTGACAGGGTTTATTTTTTAAGAGCCGCAGCTTATTACAATTTGAAAATTTATGATGAAGCTTACAATGAATTACAAAAAGTAAGTAATGTTTCCAAGGAAGTAGATTATTTAAAAATGCTTTTATCATTTAAAAATGATAAAATTAAAAATGCTATCAATATTATGAAAAAGTATAAAAATGATGAAAAATTTATAAAAGAAGGGGTAAAATATTTATTTTTAGCTGGAGATTACAATGATACTCTTTACTTTATAAATAAGAGTGGGTTAGAAGATGATTATCTGACACTTATAAAGGCAAAAGCACTGTATTCTCTTAAAAGATATGATGAGGCTGAAAAACATTTTCAAGAGCTTTTAGATAAGAAGAAATATCTTTTTGATACTATATTTGGTTTGATTTCTATTAAGAAAGAAAAGAATGAAAAAAATTTTATAAATAATATTTTTGAAATTACATCCAAGTTGTCATTTAAAAATAAAGATTTTGTGATATTGCAGCTTACAAAAATTGCTTATGAAAACCAGGATAAAGAAAGTTACATGAAGCTCATTAATTACTTTTTTAAAAATTTTCCAAAATCAAAGTATAAAAAAGACGCATATATTTTGAGAGGAAATTTTTATAAATCAAATAAAATGTATCAAGAGTGTATCTACGATGCCAATGCTGCACTTGCAATTTCTAAGGATTATGAAGCTTTGTTTTTAAAAGCAGAGTGTACTAAAAATATTGATGTCAAAAAAGCATATCCTTTATTTAAAGAACTGGTACAAGAAAAAAGCGGATATGAATTTTTAAGTAAAAAGGAATTGATTTTTATTTCTGATAATAGTTCAGAAGTTTTGAATTACGCTCTTTATTTTAAAGATAAAAACATGGAAATTTATTTGGCAGGTATTGAGAGGTATTTGAATTTTCAGAGTAATTTTTCTGATGAAGTATACCAATATGTTGAAGAGTTGTTAAATAGTGGGGATGAGAAATTTATTCCGGCAGGTTTATATTTTAAAGGGAAATATTTATTTGAGAAAAAAGAGTATATGTATGCTTTAAAACATTTTCTAAAAGTATATTATTTATTTAAGGATAGTGATTATGTTAAAAGAAGTTTGGTTGAAGCTAAGAAGTGTTATGAATTGTTAAATAAAAAGAATGAAGCAGAAAAAATTGAAAAAATATTAAAAAAACTGGAGGGATAAATGTTTGAGGTTATTCAAAAGGGTGGAATTTTGATGTATCCCATCATTGCTTTATCTGTGATATCACTTGCTGTTTTTCTTGAAAGGTTGTTTACGCTTAGAAAGAGTAATTTTGTTCCAGATACATTTTTAGAAAAACTTTCTGTTTATCTTGAGAAAAAAGATTTTGAAGATGCTAAGAATTTGTGCGAATTGCAAAAGAGCCCAATAAGTGAAATTGCAAGAGAAATACTGAGTAATCTTGATTTACCGGTAACAAGGCTTATGGAGCTTGCAGAAGATGTGGGAAGATTTCAGGCTACAAAATTGGATAGATTTTTACCAACACTACAAACAATTGGGAATATTGCCCCTTTACTTGGTTTATTAGGAACGGTTTTGGGGATGATAAAAACTTTTATTGTGATATCTGAGCAAGGTGTTGGTAATGCACAGGCTCTTGCTGGAGGTATATCTGAAGCTCTTTTGACAACTGCAGCTGGCTTATCAGTGGCTATCCCTACAGTTATATTTTATCATATTATTAGGCATAGGTCTGAAAAGTTAACTATTGAGCTTGAAAAAGCTACTGCTAAAATAATTAACCTAATTTTTAAAGAGGGTTAAAATGAAATTTTCGAACAAAAGAAATGATAGAGGGTTGGAGATTAATCTAACCCCGTTGATAGATGTGGTTTTTTTGTTACTGATATTTTTTATGGTATCAACAACCTTTATTTATACAAACGCCTTGAAGGTAGATTTACCAAAAGCAAAAGGGGATGAACAAACGGTAAATAAAAATATTGTGGTTGTGGTGGATAGCAATAATCAGATTTTTGTAGGCAAAAAGAAAGTTCCGAAATTTGCACTTTACAGGGTAATGAAGGACTTGAAAGAGAAGAATCCCAATATACCCATTATACTTCAAGCTGATAAGAATGCAAAACACGGTACTGTGGTTTTTGTGATGGATCAATGTAAAAAAGCCGGATTTGACAGGTTTACCATCGCAGTAGAAGAAGAATGATAAACTATCCTAGATTAAGTCTATTTTTTGTTCTATCGATTGTTTTGCATATATTGCTCTTGAAAATGATTCCAGAGTATAATCTTGACTTTAAAAATATCAAACCGAAGACTGTGAAAATAGAAATTTTAAAGCAATCAATAAAAAAGGAAAAAGACAAGACAAAAGAAAAAGAGAAACCTCTCTTTAGTAACAAAAAAATCGAAAATTTAAAAGAAAAGTTAAGGAAAAAATTTAATAAAAGTGATAGCGGTAATAAAGAAGTGGTAGAAGTACCTACTATGACTACGGAGGAAAAAGTATTAATACCTGATTTAAACAATATGCAAATTTTGGAAAATAGACACATTGAAAAGCAGGATGAAAAACCTGTTTTAAGTGAGCTTGAAAGGGTAAAAAGTGAGATAGAAAAGACAAATAATGATAAGGCTCTTATAAATGAACAGCAGAGTTTTGCTAAAAACGACTTTTATGAAATAAAAAGCATTACTAATCTCAAGCGTAAAATTGTTTATGAACCACCAAAACCCAGCTTTTCCCTTGAAAGAGGGACAAAAATTACTTTAAGTTTTAAAGTGGATAGATATGGAAGGCCTTTTGACATAAATCTTTTAACTCGTAGTAGTAGTAATGTGGAAAAAATTGCTATAGATTTTGTAAAGGGGTTGCGATTTGATGCGGTTGATTATAATAAGCCAGATTTTGTGGAAATAACACTATTTTTTAGGGTGAGATGATTATGGACGTATTAAAAGAATTTGTAATTCAATTGGTGAAAGAAAAGGGGAAAATAACTTTTGCGGAGTTTATGGAAATTGCACTTTATCATCCAGAATATGGATATTATCAGAAAGAAAACCCTTTTGGGATGCAGGGTAGTTTTTACACTTCAGTAGATGCATCTGAATCTTTTGGTAGGACTCTTGCAAAAGGGTTTGAAGAAACTATCAAAGAGCTAAATCTGGCTCCTATACTATGTGAGATGGGAGCTGGTAGTGGTATGCTTGCAAATGATATATTAAATTATTATAAAGCCGAGTCCAATAAATTTTACAGTGAAGTGAAGTATATAATTATTGAAAAGAGCAAATATTTAATTGATAGACAAAAAGAATTGTTAAAAGAGCATATTGATAAAGTAGAATGGATTTCCTTTGATGGGTTGAACGATTTTGAAGGAGTATTTTTTTCCAATGAGTTGGTAGACGCATTCCCTGTACATCGCATTATAAATATTAATGGAGATTTAAAAGAGCTGTATGTGATCTATCATGATGAAAAGCTGCAGTTTTACCCTGATGAATTTTCCACAGTTAATTTAAAAGAGTATATTGGAAAATTAGGGGTTAAGCTTGTTGATAAGCAGATTGCAGATATAAATCTTGATGCTGTCAAATGGATTAAGGATGTTGGAGAAAAAATTAATAAAGGAATAGTTGTAACCATTGATTATGGTTTTGATGCTAAAAATCTTTATGCTCCGTTTAGAATGGATGGAACTGTAACATGTTATTTTAAACATACACAAAATAATGATTTCTTTGAAAGAATAGGTTATCAGGATATTACGGCATTTGTGGACTTTTCCGCTTTGATGGAATATGGCAAGGAATCCGGATTGAATGTGGTAAATTTTGAGCCACAATGGGTGTTTTTATTACAGAGTGGTATTCTTGATGAAATTAGAAATGCGAAAACGGATCTTCATAGAACCAGAATAAAATCATTAATCATTCCTGAAGGTGGATTTGGTACAAATTTCAATGTATTAATTCAGAGTAAGGGTGTGTATATCCCAGATACCTTTTTGTATAATAAAAAACCTTACGATATTTTTGAACAGCTTAGTGAAATGTATGCAGAATGATAGGTTTTGAGCTATTTGAGGTGATTATTTAGTTATGAAAGAATGTAATTTGAGGATTATTTTTTTTGTTTTATCATTGGTGTTTTTAAGTTTCAATTTATGTGCCGCTAGACTGATTACACCTATTCCTCAAAAGATTGAATATAATGAAGCTAAGGCATTGCTTGGTAAGAAGTTATTTTATGAGAAGATGCTATCAAAGGATAAAAAGATTTCATGTGCATCATGTCATGATTTATATTCAGGAGGTACTGACCACAGAAAGTTTTCTATAGGTGTTTTTAACAGGGTGCATTCGATTAATAGTCCTACCGTATATAATGCCATATTTAATTTTAGACAAAACTGGAATGGTAGCGCAAAGGATTTAAAAGAGCAAGCGGCTATGGCTATTAAAGGTTTTTCAGAAATGGATATGACAGAAAAAGAGGTTGAAGATAGATTAAATAAATCTTCTAAATACAGAGAGTTATTTTATAAAGTTTATGGTATAAATGAAATAAAGTTCAGTTATGTGATTGATGCTATTGCAGAATTTGAAAAGGCATTGATTACTCCAAACTGTAAGTTTGATAAATACTTAAGAGGTGAAATCGAATTGACAGAGGATGAGAAGGATGGATTTAGTCTTTTTAAAAGTTTGGGGTGTATCACTTGTCACAATGGAGTGAATCTTGGTGGAAATTCTTATCAAAAAATCGGGATTATTTTCCCTCATAAATGGAGTGAGAAAGTTCCTGATTTGTATCAAATAACAAAAGATCCTGAAGATAAAAATGTGTTTAAAGTTCCTACTTTGAGAAATATTGAGATTACATATCCATATTTTCATGATGGTAGTGCGAAAACTTTAAAAGAGGCTGTGGAAAAAATGGCTTTGCATAACTTAGGACTAGAACTTAATAAGGAAGAAATGAAAAAGATTCTAATGTTTTTGAAGACTTTAACGGGTGAATTGCCTGATATAATAAAAGAGAATAAGGAAAAATGAAGCGAAATCTTAGTATTTATTTAATTATTATTTTTGGGAGTTTATTGGCATTATTTTCAGGTTATTTGATTATTAATAGTGAAAGTGATTATAGAAAATATCTTAGCATTGTGAGTCATGTTGAGATGCTTGGTAGGTTGGAAAATGAACTGAACAGAAAAATTTTAGAGTGCAGCTTTTTGCTCTATTATAATTATGATGAAGTTATAGATGTTTATGACAGACTTCTAAAACATGCTGACGAGTTATTTGATGATTTAAATCAGCCAGAATCTAATTATTATAAAAAAAGTAAAGAGCTTGTGAGTGCTTATGAAGAGTTGTTGATAAAAAAAAATAAAGATTTACATAAATTTATAAGATATAATTCTACCATTAAAAATTCTTTAGTATATATTCCCACCTTGATTTTGAAGCATACTGAGTCAAGCCAGGTAAATGGGTATCATTACCTTCAGATGTTTACTAACATAGTTTCAACCTTGTTGTTGATAAGGAACAATTTGGATTTGGAGATGTTGGATATTTTGGAAGAAAATATAAAGTTCATAAAGAGTCATGAGCCTGATAGTGAACTCGATAAATTGATACATGATAAGATATTAAGACATCTTGAAGTTTTTAGTAAATATTATCCGTCTTATGTAATGCTTTTGAATAGATTAACTGATACACGATCATTAAGTTTATTAAAACAGATGAAGACTGTTTACCAAAAAGAAAATCAATATACTTTTAAGAAGCTCCTATTATTAGCAATCTTGTTTTCAGCTGGTATAATAATGGCAATTAGTTTTATTGTATATTATATTGTGCGGCTTAAAAAAGCTGCCACTATCGATCATCTCACGGGGCTTTACAATAGAAACCGTCTTATTCATGAATTAGATTACAGCAAACATCACATGCTGTTTATTGTTAATATTGACGATTTTAAGCATATTAACAACTTTTATGGAGTTAGAATAGGTGATGAATTTTTAAAAGTTTTTGGGAAAAAGCTGAAAGAGTTGGTAAAGGATTATTGCAGAGCAAAAGTTTACCGTCTTGGATCTGATGATTTTGGAGTTTTAGTCAGAAAGGAAAATGTTGATAATCCTGAGAAATTTGCGAATTATCTTGTTAATAAAATAGAAAATAATGAATTTAAAATCGATCAATGGGATATTTCTGTATCAGTTTCAATCGGTATTTCTATGGAAGAACCGTTATTGGAAAAGGCTGATATTGCTTTGAAATATGTAAAACGAGATAGTAGATTGAAATATGCTGTTTACAAAGAAGTATTGAACTTTGAAAAAGATGTCGAGATTAATATGAAAATTCTGAAGGCTTTGAAAATAGCCTTGGAATCTGATAAAATTGTTCCATATTATCAGCCTATTGTGGATAATAAAACTGGGGTTATCAGCAAATATGAATGTCTTGTAAGGATGTTTGATGAAAAAGGAGAAATGATTTCACCTGGTATTTTCTTGGAAGTGGCAAAAAAGGGCAAATTATATGGTGAGCTTACCAAACGTGTAGTAGAAAAAGCATTTAGTTATTTTAAAGATAAACCGTGTGAATTTTCTGTGAACATTTCAGTGGATGATATCATAGATTTTTCTACAAAATCATTCATTATTGATAAATTGAAAAAATATCCTGAGATTGCTAAAAAGGTGACGTTTGAAATTTTGGAGAGTGAAGGTATTGAAAACTTTGATATTGTTTCAGAATTTATAAAAGATGTTAAGCAGTATGGAGCAAGTATTGCTATTGATGATTTTGGTAGTGGGTATTCAAACTTTTCATACTTGTTACAATTAAATGTGGACTATATTAAAATTGATGGTTCTTTAATTAAAAATATACATATTGATGAAAACTCAGAACTTGTTGTTAGAACTATTGTGAGTTTTGCGAAAAAACTTAATATCAAAACGGTAGCTGAATATGTGCACAATGAAGAAGTACATAAGAAGGTGATAGAATTGGGAATAGATTATTCACAAGGCTTTTTTATAGGTAAACCTCTTGCTAGCTGCTATTAATTCTTCACTGAATTTTATAATCATCTTTTTAACAAATGCTCAAAAATTGATTCCAATCAATTTTTTTAACAAATCATATGTTATAATTATAAAAAAGAAATGGTGGCTTAAATGTTTAAAAATTTTCTATTAATTTTTTTTCTTTTTACTGCTGTCGTGATAGTTCCTTTGTATGCAATTACTTTGGATGAAGCGATAGAGATTGCCCTGAAAAATAGTCCTGAATTTCTGATACAAAAACAAAGACTTCTTGAAGCAAAAGAGGAAAAAAAAGCAAAAAAAGCCATAAATTATGGGAAAATCAGTGCCTTAGGAAGTTATACCAGATATAATTTACCTCGTACTTTAGCGCCTATTGTACCTCCTATAAGTCCTGATGTAATTACGAGTAAAGATATAACTAGTGCAGGGATAGTTTATGATGTACTTCTTTTTAATGGTTTTGCAGATATAACAGCAGTAAAAATTGCCGATTTGAGTGAGAATACGTCTAAAATAAAACTTAATATTACAAAAGAGCAGTTAATTTTTAATGTGAAATCTCTTTATTTTAAGATTTTGGCTATGGAAAGTCAAAAGGAAGCAGCTTTGACTTATTATAAAGCATTAAAAATCTTATATGACAATGTTGCGAAAGAAGTGGCTCTTGGGAAAAAAGCAAAAATCGATCTTTTAAAAGTCGCTGCCGATCTTGAAAATGCTTCATTTAATATGGAGAATATTAAAAACTCCATTGACTCTTTGAAAGCAATGCTTGCTGCATTGATTGGTGTTGATGAGATAGAAGATGTTGCCCCTGTGAACGATGATGAGAAAATTAATAATTTTATAGATGTAAAAGATACTTATAAATACAAACTTTCTGAGATTGAAGTTAGAAAATCGAAAAAGGCATTAAAGAAGTCAAAATCTCTCTATTATCCTAAGATTGGGTTTAGTGCTTATTATGGAAACAATTATGCAAAAGGTGAAAAAGAAGAATTATGGCAAGCAGGAATTACTGTAAATTGGTTATTATTTGATTTTGGTAGCAGAAAATCTCAACTACAAAAAGCGAAAATCTCTCATATGAATGCCATACTTCAGCTTAAAAAAACAGAATTAGAACTTAAAAGCTTTATAATTGATGCACAAAATAAAATTGCTACAGCAGTTGAAAAAGTGAAATCTGTTAAACGGCAACTGGAATTTTTATCAAAAGTCAAAGAAGCAGAAAAAATCAAATATGAAAAGGGTGCTTCAAATATGTATGACCTTTTATTCGCTTATGCAAAATATCAGGATGCAAAAAGTAATTATATTGATGCGTTGTATAATCTTAGGATACAGAAAGCTTATCTTAATTATTTGTTGGCGGGTGAAAAATGAAAAAAATTCTTTCTCTGATTATTATTATTTTGATTGTTGCAGGTGGTGTATTTCTTATCAAGAAAAGAAAGCAGCAGTTGGCATCTCTACAGCCTCCTCCAGCTAAAACGATTACTGTGGAAACTGTTCATCCTAAAAATATGCATATTGAGGAGATAAGGCAATTTTTGGGAAATTATTATTCCATCCAGCATCCTGTAATTGCTTCAAAAGTAAGTGGATTTATTAAAAAATTATATGTGGTGGATGGAGAAAAGGTTAAAAAAGGACAACTTCTTGTCAAAATTGATGATAAAGAGATTGTAGAATCTATAAATGCACAAAAAGCTGCAATAAGAGCTTTAATCCAGTCAATAGAATCTTTAAAAGTAAATTTAAAGGCTCTTGAAAGTGATTTTTTATATGCCAGAGATGCTTATGAAAGAAATAAGGAACTTTATAAAGTAGATGCACTTTCCAAAGAGAAGCTCGATTTTTCACGTGTGGCGATGGAATTGAAGCTTGCTAAATTGAAATCAACTCAAAAAAGTATAGAAGCGAAAAAAGAGGAATTAAAGTCCTTAAAAGCACAGCTTTTGTCTAAGGAAAATCAGTTGAAATATACATCCATCAAATCCCCTATAGATGGAGTTGTGGGCAGAGTTGTATTGAGAGAGGGGGATTTGGCCGTACCTGGCAAACAGATTTTGACATTGTATGGTATGAAAAAAAGAGTAGAGTTTTCGTTTTCTCAAAATATGCTTGGAAAAATAAAAAAAGGGAAGAAAGCCTATCTTTTAGGTAAGCAGGCTGAGATAACAAAAGTTTTACCTGTTGCATTTAAATTTTTGGCGGTTGCTTACATTGATCTGGATACAACTTTACCATTGCCTGAAAATAGCAATATAAAAATTGGAGTTGTTATTAAAGAAGCTACGGGGAGTACGGTTCCTGTAAATGCATTACTTGAAAAGGAAGATGGAGTTTATCTTTTTGTTTATAATGGTGGAAGATTTACTCCCACAAAAGTACAAATTCTTTCTCAAAATGACAAATATGCAGTGGTGTCTCCGGATATAAATAAACCGGTGGCAATTGGAAGTAGTGATAAATTATCCAGACTTTTTGTGATTACAAATGCAAAGGCTGTAAACAATGAGTAACAGCTGGATCGAAAAAATATTAAAACGACCTTATTATATTATTTCCTTATTAGGTTTTTTTGTTTTTCTCGGTTTATATGGGTATAATTCTATCGATAGAAAGTTATTCCCTGATTCAAATCGCCCTGAAATTGCTGTTGTAGTTGTTTGGCCAGGAGCTGGAGCCAAAGATATTGCTTCCAATATATCAGTACCTGTGGAAGAAGAGCTGTATACTTTAGATAAGGTACGTAGGGTTTATTCGACGACTATAGATGAAGTGAGTGTAATTAGAGCAGAATTTGAGTATGAAAAAGATATAGACAGTGCTGCCTCAGATGTTGCAAATGCTATTTCTAAAATACGATCTTTGTTGCCTCCAGATATTAAAGAACCACAGATTCATAAAATAACTGCTGCTACAGCTCCTGTTGTAACTATTGGTGTTTCCTCTAATAAAGTATCATTGGAAGATGTCAGAGAAATAGCCGAAAATGAAATAAAGAATATTTTGATAAAGATAAAAGGTGTTGCAAATGTAGATGTATTTGGTGGTTACAAAAAAGAGGTATTGGTAGAAGTCAATAAATCTCTTGTAGATAGATATGGAATAACTCTTTATCAAGTTTTAGCAGCATTATCGAAGAATGATCGGGATTATGCTATAGGTTTTATTGATGTACCTCGAGGAAGATTTTTGCTTAAATCCAGAGGTAAAAGGGAAACATTGCAAGCGATTAAACAACTTCCTATTACTGAAAATATCCGTTTAAAAGATGTGGCAAAAGTTTATTATGGGCATTATGATAATACGGCTCTTTACTATGGAAATGGTAAACCTGCTATTGCTTTGGCAGTGCAACGTTCAATTGATGCCGATGTCATCAAAACAATCGAAAACGTGGAGAAAAAATTAAAAAGTATAAAAGCATCTTATCAAGGACTCACTTTTGAGATAACCGATACTCAAAAAGATACGATTAAGCAGAGTATTACAAATATGTTTGAATCGCTTCGTGATGCCATTATTATGTCCACCATTGTAGCATTTTTCTTTTTGGCTTCTTTCAGGCAGGTCCTGGTAGTACTTTTTACAATTCCTCTTGTCTATGCTGCAACAATTGCAATGATGTATCTGTTTGGTATTGAATTTAGTGTGGTTACACTTACAGCAATCATCCTTGCTTTGGGGCTTTTACTTGATGACGCTGTTGTGGTTATGGAAAATATTGAGCGCCATTACAAAGAGCTTAAAAAGCCAATAAATAAAGCGGTCTTGGAAGGTACTAAAGAGATAATGTTTGCTGATCTTTCAGGGACTATTACCACTATGGCTGCATTATTTCCAATCATGTTTGTAGGGGATTATCCACAGACTATTTTCAGACCGCTGGTATCAACTCTGCTCATAGCACTTGCGGCTTCTTATGTTATATCTATTACAACCGTTCCACTTTTGAGCCTAAAATTTTTGGCTATAAAATCATCCTGGGTATTAAAAGCAGAAGCACTGTTTTCTAAAATAACAGATGGCTTTAATAATTCTGCTAAAAGTTTTTTTGCTAAATTAGCTAAATCAGCCATGGGAAGTAAACCGCTAACCGTTATTTATTTTGTAGTACTGATAGGACTTTTTTTTGTAAGTGTCAGGCTGGTCATGCCTCTGGTTGGGCAGGAATTGATGCCTCCAATGGATACGGGAATCGTAAAAATTGATATTACCGTTGATCCCAATCTTTCCATTCAAAAAAGTGAAGAAATTTTGAAAAAGGTTGATAAAGCTATCTATGATAGTGGAAAAGTATTTCGGATTTCAGCGAGTGTTGGTAGTGAACCTGGAGTACTTAGTGTTGGAAGTGGAAGCGGGATAGACCATATTTCCATTACAGCCACTTATGTAAATAGATTTGAAAGAAAAGAAGATATTTGGGATATTGAAAAGAGGTTGAGAGAAAAAATCGAACAAATCCCAAATATAAAATATTTTACTGTTTTTGATTATGGAGCAACAGCACTTTCCAGTATTAGAGGGAATGTTGATGTAATGTTAAGCAGCGATAGCTTTGAGAAACTTCAAGAGGCTTCAAATATTCTTCTAAAAGTGCTTGCAAACACCAAAGGACTAGTCAATGTGGCAAAAACTTGGGATTTGGACAAGACGGTTTACAAGCTTGTTATTGACGAACAGCAATCTGCATTTTACGGGGTAAATGCAGATGATATTACAAATCAGATTAGTATGATTTTGAAAGGTATTCCTGCTGCCTCCAGAACCGTTCAAAACTCACGGGATATGAATGTACGTATCTGGAGTAGTGACAGGGATAACATGTTAGAATTATTGAAAACTGTACTTATTGATACCCCAAAAGGGAAAATTCCTCTATTAACATTAGCAAAGTTTGAAAAAGTTAAAGAGCCTAGTCAGATTACAAGAGAAGGGCTTGAATATACAGTTGATGTTTACGGATTTAGAGAAAAAGCTGCAATTTCACATATTATGCAAAATTTTAATAAAGCTTTTAATGGAGTAAGATTACCTGACAATGTTAAATTAACTCAAACTGGAGATATAGCTCAATTCAAAGATTCTGCAAAAAGGATGATAAAAGCGGTGTTTTTTGGTATATGTTTAATTTTTTTAACTCTTGTGCCAATGTTCAATTCATTTCGATCACCTCTCTTAATAATTTTTTCAATACCTTTGACAATTGTTGGGGCAAGTTGGATACTTCTAATGCTCGGTTATCATACTTCCATGCCGGCGATGATGGGGTTTATCCTTTTAAGTGGTATTATTGTAAACAATGCAATACTTCTCATAGAATTTGCACTGTTAGGTATGAAAAAAGGTTTAAGTGCCAAAGAGGCAATGTTAGAAAGTATCAAAATCAGGACAAGACCTGTTCTTATGACTGCATTTGCCACTACGGCAGGTATGCTTCCTGTTGCGCTTGGTTGGGCGATAGGTCTTGAACGCCTTGCACCTCTTGGAGCAGTTGCTATAGGTGGACTTATGGTTGGGACCTTTTTAACTCTTGTATTTATACCTATAGTTTTTGTTTGGATTTATAGAAAAAAAACAACCATTAATTTTTAAAAAGATGAAACGGAGTAGAATAGAAAAAAGACTATTATCTAAAATCATATTTATTAACAAAAAATTGCATTACTATTGTCTGACATGTCTAAACTAAGTTTTACTTTTTTTTGTCTTCAAAATATCTACGATAACGCTATCTGGAAGATAGAAGATAAAAGATTTTATCACTAAGCAACAAAAACAATTGCTATTTTTTTATTATACTAAAATTAATTGACTATTTTTTAATTTATTTTAATATTCATGGATGACTGAACGCACAAAAGGGTTTCTTGCATCAATTTCAGCATTCATAATTTGGGGAATACTTCCGTTTTATTGGAAAAAACTTATTGAAATACCTGCCTTGGAAATTCTTGCCTATAGAATTTCCATGACATTTATCCTGCTTGCAATATACGTTACTTTTAAACAAGGAAAAAAGATAACGTATTTATTTGATAAAAAAATTATTCTTACTTCAGCATATAGTGCTTTATTTCTAGCGTTAAACTGGCTTATTTATGTTTGGGGAGTAAACAGTAATAAAATTATCGAATGCAGCTTAGGATATTATATCACACCACTTGTTAGTGTTTTATTTGGCAGAATATTCTTTAAAGAGGATTTTACAAAATTACAAATAATCTCCATTCTGTTTGCCACTGTTTCCGTCTTATTACTCACTATTAAGTATGGAAAATTTCCTTATGTGGCAGTGAGTCTTGCAATTACTTTTAGTTTTTATTCAGTATTTCGTAAGAAATCTTCAGTAAAATCAGTTAATGGATTGTTTCTTGAAACTGCTATTTTAACCCCTGTTTCCATTGCATATATTGTTATGTACGGACATAATCTTTTTCATTTAAAAACTACAATAACTTCTTTACTCATTTTTAGTGGTTTTGTTACTGCGACACCTTTGCTTATGTACGTTTATGGTATCAGGACGTTGCGTTTATCAACAGTGGGGATGCTTCAGTATATTGGTCCCACTTTAATGTTCATCATAGGACTGTTTGTATATAAAGAAACATTTACAACCACTCATTTAATTAGCTTTCTTTTTATATGGATAGCTATTGCCATTTTCATCTTTGAACCCAATAAAAAAAGATAACTGATATTAAAAAAGATTTAATGCAAAAATGTACTTAAAATATTTATAAATTTTTAAGACCTTTGCACGGTAGTAGTGTTTTAAGATTTTAATAATTCATTGTTATCTCAATATAAATATAGGTGTTTTTAGAGAATGGGGGGGTGTATTTTTAGGGAAGAATACTATTGCCTGAAGACCGTAAAGAGCCGGAAAAATCAGAATGGTCTGATAAACCAAAAGTTAGTTACAGCAAGTATCCGGATGGGAGAGGGGGGAAGATTGAAAAAATAAGCTGTAGAAATTCTTTGCAAATATTCATCTAAAACACCTAAAGAACTATAAGCATATATATTGGAAAACACAATAAATTTTCGAGGAAATACTAAACAAAGAGGTGAAATAACTATGGTTATTATTAAAACTTATTACCTTTATTGAAATAATCCTCTGTTACTTCTTCAAAAACCTTTCTGAAATGGTATCCGCAGATTGATAAATATATAGCCATTGGCAAACATTTAAACTTTCTAAGAGACACCCAAAATAACAGTTTATAAAAATAATATCTTTCCTTTTCAAAAATTCCTAATTTGTACAATGACTTAAAAAATGCCTTTAATCTTTTAAATGAAAACTTTACATTGCTAAAATCTGGTGGATTATAATCCTTTAAAAATGTCTTTAAACGTTCATAAAATTTTTTAGGAGAATAAATAGTGTTCACAATTTTAAGATAACCTTCAACCAGTTTTTCCTTATCAATTTTTGGTATAAAGTTAATAAAAATGTCGGTATTATTGCCTCCAAATATATCTAAAAGTCTGTTTTCAGATTTTAATCTTTCATAAAGCTTTGTGCCTGGAGGAGCATTCAAAAGCCCAACCATTGCTGTAATAATACCACTTTTCTGAATGAAATTAATTTGACGGTCAAAAATATCTAAAGGATCACTATCAAAACCAACAATAAATCCACCCTGAACCTGAAGCCCTTTTCTATGCAATTTTCTAACTGAATCCATTAAATTCCTGTTAATATTTTGATATTTCTTACTTTCATTTAAGCTAGCTTCATTTGGTGTTTCTATACCAATAAAAACAGTGTCAAAACCAGCTTGTACCATCAAATCAATCATTTCATCATCGTCTGCCAAATTTATTGATACCTGTGTGAAAAACTCAAAAGGATACTTCCTTTTCTTCATCCATTTAATTAATGTCGGCAAAAGCTCATCTTTTACCCTTTTTTTATGAGCAATAAAATTATCATCCACAAAAAATACTCCGCCTCGCCAACCGAGATTGTACATATTGTCAAGCTCGGTTATTACCTGTTTTACTGTTTTGGTTCTTACTCTGTTTCCCAACATTGAAGTAACATTGCAGAAATCACAGTTAAAAGGGCAGCCTCTGGAATACTGAATGCTCAAAGATGCATATGCGTTTATATCATCAAGTGCTTCCCATTTCGGTGCAGGTGAATCAACCATATCAGCATAATCATCCGGCATATACACATTTTTGGGGACACCAGTTTTTAAGTCATTCAAAAACTTAGGAACAGTTATTTCACCTTCTCCCAAAATCAAGTAATCAACATTATCAAATTTATCAGATTCTACTGTAAACAGGGGGCCACCACCTGCCACTTTAACATTATATTTATGACACCTATCAATGATTTCTAAGGCTGAATCTTTCTGAATAGACATTGCACTGATTATCACAAGATCAGCCCATAATATATGTTCATCGGTTAATCTGCTTACATTTAAATCTACCAGTTTAAGAGACCAGTCTTCAGGTAACATTGAAGCAATTGTCAGTAAACCAAGGGGAGGAAGACTTGCTTTCTTGTTAATAAAATCTAAAGCGTATTTAAAACTCCAAAACGTGTTTGGATATTCTGGATATACTAGCAATGCTTTCATATTACATTTTACACCTTATTTTTTTTTATTTCAAATCAAATTAAAAAAAATTTTAAAAAATTTATCAAAGTATGATAAAATTACCCACAATCGCAGAAAATAATATCAGAATCATAATTAAAATAACCTAAGAGCTTCCATAGAGTAACATCAATTGTATCTACATTTTCACTGAGCCATAGTTTTGGTCTAATCAGAGATTTATTATCTTGAGTTATCAATTCTTCATTTAAGACGCTTTCTGTATGTAAGGTAATCTAAAAGTCCATCCAGTAGTAAGATAAAAATAAAAAATCCCAGCAATATTTGTTTGAAATAGATTTTCCCAAATCTTGAAATATAAAGCTTTGCTGTGTGCCAGTACTTTTCCAGTCCTATAAATGTTGTAGTTTTGTCAAGTTTTACAACTTCTGTTTTTACACCTTTGTCACTTACATTCACCCTTACATAATGATAAAAATTAGTTTCAGGAGTTGTACCCTTTAATTCAGCTCCAGCACCACCAGTAATTATGTGTTTTAAGCCTCTTTTCTCAAAAGCATAATAGCCATGAATGTGTGACTCAAAAAGAATTGTTACATTGTATTTAATAAATAAATCCTCTAATTTTCTCGCAAAATCAGAGTCTTTTAATGCATGTGCAAACTTTACTCCGCTATCTACAAAATCCCTAGGGTCCCAAAGTGGAACATGCATAAACACAAACCTGTATTTAAGGTTTTGCGAATTTTTTAGTTCATTTTCCAGCCAATAGAACTGCTCATCAGAAATATTATTTTCATTACTGTTATCTAACAGTATAAATTTTGTATCCCCTAAAGTGAAACTATAATAAAAGCTGTCAAAAATTTTGTGATAAAAATAACAGTTTCGAAAAGCTACATCATGATTACCAGGTAATACCAGTGTTGGAATTTCTATATGCTGTCTTTGTTTCAAAAAAGCTTGATAAGTCTCTTTAGTAGGATAAAGAACAAGATCACCTCCAATTATAGCAAAGAGTAGCTTTTTGTCTTGGTTCAACTTATTGATAATATAGTTAAAAATAGATGAATTTTTATTATCACCCAAAACTGCAAATGTAAAACCTCCACCTTTATACCTAGCCTTAATTTCCTGCAATGATTTAAAATTCAGATCATGTTCTTTGATAGGGATAAGATCGCCATATTCACTCCAACCCCAAAAGCCTATTACCAATATAATTAGGATAATTCTAAAATATTTTCTTTTACTAAGATAGTAAGCAGTGAATTCTAATAGTTTCATCTTTTACCTCACAAACTATTTACAACTTTTATAATGTCTCTCGCTGCAAAAGTTTTTTTAATCTTTTTTATTTAAATTCTAGTAGTGTTACTTTAATTGTGTTTGTAGTTGAGATAAAAAGAGCTTCCTGTGAGCCTGTAAGAAAAATACAGGAAGTTCTTATGGAAAAACACTCTATAAATATTTTAGAGTTGTTAAAGCCATTAATCAAGTCAGTTTTGGAAGAAATGATGTTAGAAGAGAGATAATATTATTTGCAAGAACATTCGGATACAAAGGGAATGCTTTTTATAAAAGAGATTTAAAAACAATTTTGAGAGTATTAGTAGGTATATCTGTTCCAAGAACATGAGATAGCAATTTTTCAGGTAAATTCATTCCATATCGTAAAAACAACACTATAGATTTAGGCGAACTTAAAATATCAAATTAACTATCTGATACTTAATAAAATATTCCGTTTTTATAATTAATTTAAATTGATTAATTTTTATGAATTTTGTCGAATTTTTTGAATAAAATTTAATTTACAATTAACATTCTTTAGTCTTGCAGTTGTATATAGAAGAGGTGCAGGTCAATCTTATAATTTTGATATAATAAAAGACGGATATGCTTGTATCTATAGAAAGCTAAATATCCTAAAATATTAGATGATTTACTTAAACGAGCAAAAAGAAATAAAAAAGGTTTATGGGCTGTTGATTATCAAGTAATGATGTGATTAATACCTTATTTAATTTTTAAATTATCCTTAAATTTGTAAGCAGGTTTTAAGTTAAAATTTTTTAATTATTATTAAAAGTAAAATTGAAAATATTATTTTGAATGATATAATAATTTATTAACATTTATGCTATCAAGGAGTTATTAATGAAAAAATTATGTATTTTTAGCTTATTAGTTATATTATTAATAAGTAACACTGTATTAAGTTATGATAATTCTACCAATCAAAATGAAATAGATATGAAGAAATATAAAGATAATTTAATGTTAGTTACTAAGATGTTTTTTGATTCTTATACAAAAAATTGTAAAGAAGGTGATGGATATGCATGCTTGAATTTAGCTATGATGTATGAAAAAGGTAATATAATTGTAAAAAAAGATGTTAAAAAAGCATTAGAGTTTGGAGAAAAATCTTGTAATTTAGGTTATGGTAAGGGGTGCGGTTTTTTAGGATATAAATATTTTTTTGGGAAAAATGTAAAACAAGATATGAAAAAAGCTTTGAAGTATTATGATAAAGCCTGTAAATTAGATGATTTTTTATTTTGCCATAAGCTTGGAATATTTTACGAAAAAGGTTTGAGTGTAAATAAAGATTATTTTAAAGCATTTGATTATTATAAGAAAGCATGTGATAATAATTTTTATGATAGTTGTGTTTCTTTAAGTGATTTATATGCTAATGGTTATGGTGTAAGACAGGACTATTCAAAAGCTATTGAATATTCTAAAAAAGCTTGTGATCATAAGAATGCTGTTGGATGTTATTTTACAGGATATTATTACTTTATCAGATCATCAAAACCAAAAAAAGAATATATAATAAAAGCAAAAGAGTACTTTGGTAAGGCTTGTGATTTGAAATTTCAAGAAGGATGTAATACATATCGTGTAGTAAACGAATTGGAAATGAAATTATTTAAAAAATAAAATTAATGAATTATTTTATTCTTTTTCTTCTTTTGTAACTTCTTTTGCAGCAGCAAAATTAAAAGCTGGTAAAATAATAGGTTTTATTCCAGCATTAGTGGTAAATGTATTAATAAAACTTCTTAAAAAAGGAAATGCTATCGCAGGAGAGTTAGTTTGTACAAAATTAGATATTTTAAAGTCTTTGTCTATTGGTTTTGACGTTTCAAATAATGCTACTGCTTTACATTCTAACACAAATTCCTGCTCTATATTTTCTATTAATAAATGAAATATAACTGAATATCTTTTATTACTTGACTCATTAAATTCAACTTTATATTTTAAACCAATAGTGAGTTCTTTAAGTTTACTATTAATATTATAGTTGTAGTTTAGTTCAGTAATTTTAAAATCTTTAAGCTTTATTATTTTTGTTTTCTTGGGTTCTTTCATTATGCTGCTAAATCTCCTTTATTGTTAGTTATATTACTATAATGAATACTTAATTTTTCATCCTCTTTAAAATTAAATATAATTGGACTTTCTTCATGAAGTTTGATATTTGTAATTTCTTCACCAAATAAACAATCATCATTTTCATCTTCAGCTATTTCAACAAATTTAAAATTACCAGCAAATAAATTAAAATATTCATCTACTGGTATGCTTTCTATGTTAAGTTTTTCTACTTCTTCTAATTCTTTTATTAATTCATCTTCTGGAGTGTTATCTAAAAAATCATTTAGTAGTTTTAGTGATTTTTCGTAAATTTCTTCCATATTGTATCTCATATCATCTCTCCTCGATAAGTTTTTTATTTAATATAATATCATCATTTTTTTCTACAAAGCAAATCATAATTCGAGGATCTAAAAAAATATAATCCTTATTAGAAAAATTATATTTTTCCTTTCCTCTTTTCAATCTCCTTATTCTATCACTATCGTTAACTGCTCTTATAACTTTAAAAGGAAATATACCATTACATTTATTATTTAATCTCTTTAAAAATTCTATTGCCTTACCTACAGTCCATTTTTTATCTCTAAATTTTTTTTCTAATATTTTTATTAATTTTCTAAAATATATCATGTCGGCTCTATTACCTACTAAATCAAAAAAATCAGGTTTTTTCAATATAAGTTTCGCTTCTATTATATAATAACCATTTTTATAATGCCATTTCCCCCAGAGTCTTGCCATTTCTATATTATTATCCCAAAAGTAATAACCTGTTCCTAAAAAAGGAGTTTTATTATCATCTTCATTATATTCAGACAAAAAAGGTGCGTTTTTTAATACCTTTTCTTTTGTTCCATCTTTTTCACACGTATGATGTCCTATAGTTTCTAAATAATGTACACACATTTTTATTTTATATTGAAATCTTTATGTTAAAGTTAATTAAAAATTTTTATTTTTGCAAGAAAAAATAATAAACTTTGCGTAAGCAAAGTAGTCTAAATTTGATTGCAAGTTTTACTTGCAGATAGTTTCAATTATTTACAAAGATGAGTATTTAACTTAATATAAACAATTAAGATTAGTAATAAAGGGATTAAAAGAGAATAACTTATGGGAAATGAATTTAATAGAGATAAAAAAGTATTATGTAGAAGATTTTATTCTGAGTATAAAACAAGGAAGATCAGCTAAAACAGTCAATAATTTCTTAATACCTTTTAGAAGAATTTTTGAAGATGCTTTTGATTAAGAAATTATAAATTCAAACATAATGCTTAAAATTAAGAATTTAAAGGAAAAAAAACTGATATTGAACCGTTTTCAAAAGAAGAAATGTTGATGATCTTAGATTATATTCAAAAAAATATCCTGAAATGTATGCTTTTTTTTTTTTTGCCGTAGGATTCATGACAGGGATGAGAACAGGTGAGTTATTAGCAATGAAAATGGGAAAATTTTGATTTTAATTGTTGGATATATAGAGTTAAAGAAAGTATGACAGACGGTAAGTTACTTAAACCTAAAACTATAGATAGTATTAGAGATGTCGTAATAATAGAACCATTACAAAAGATAGTACTTAATCATAAACAATACACTTTTATGAAATCAAAGTTTGTATTTTTAACTAAATGGGGAACTAATTATACTCAATCTTCGAATATAGTTAAAAATATCTGGAGACCGACACTTAAAGTATTAGGTATAAGATTTAGAAAATTTATCAAATAAGACATACGTATGCTATATTATCATTAATTGCAGGCATTTCACCGAATTTTGTAGCCAAACAAATGGGACACTCAGGAGTGAGAACACTTTTTGAAAAGTATTCAAAATTTATTAAAGAAAATGATCACAAAGAAGCAGAAAAATTGTCAGATTTCTTTTTTAATTCAAACAAAATTGTCAGAAAACTGTCAGAATTTAATTTTGATAATTTGTAAGTTATTGATTTTATTGGATAAAATAGAGTGGAGCGGAGGGGAGTCGAACCCCCGACCCCTACAATGCCATTGTAGTGCTCTCCCAGCATTATCCCAATATTACCAAAGAGTAACCAACCCGTCCACAAAACTTGTCAAGATTTTTGTCAACTTTTCTAAGTGGAGGTTTTGGTTATGGCTCTTAAAGTTGGACTTTACAAAGGTGTTGAAACTTGGTTTTACGATTTCACTTATCACGGTAAACGTTACAGGGGTTGGTTACTTCCTGTATCGAAAATGACCAGAAAGGAAGCTACGGAGAAAATAAAAGAGATAAAAGCCCAAGTGGCTTTGGGGTTGTATCAGAAACAGACTGTAAAAAGAGAAGCATCTTTCAAGGAAGTGTTAACCATGTTTCTGGAATACCTGAAAACCCACAAGGTTAGTACTTACCACACATGCAAACATCAGTTTGCCAAACTTATTGAGTTTTTTAACAACAAGAAAATTACTCCCCAGCTTATCTACAAATGGCAACAGTTAAGATTAGCTCAAGGTGTATCTGGTGCAACCATCAACAGAGAACTAAACTTTGTCAAATCAGCTTACAACAAAGCAATTAAACAAGGCTTGGTTAAAGAAAACCCATTTCAACACTTCCTAAAGTTTGAGGAATATCCACGTATGAGATACCTCTCTAAAGATGAGTTGAACAGGCTATTAAAAGCCACAGATGGTTATCTAAAAGAAATAATAATTACAGCAATTTTAACGGGTATGAGAAAACGTGAAATATTAGATTTGCACGTAAATGAAATAAACTTCGAGCTAATGATTATCACCAAGAAAGCAGAAAACACTAAGAACAATGATTATAAAATCATTCCAATAAACGACACTTTGGCGGGAATATTTAAGAAAAGGCTTGAGAAATCCCCTTTTGGCTATGTGTTTTATAACCCTAAAACAGGAAAGCCATTTACAGACATCAAAAAAGGGTTTACCAATGCATTAAAAAGAGCTGGTATAGCTGATTTTAGATTTCATGACTTACGCCACACGTTTGGCACTTATGCCCTATTAATGACTAAAGACCTTAGGACTGTTCAAGAACTTCTTGGGCATAAGGATATTAAGATGACACAAAGATACACTCATATTTTAAACCAACAAAAGAAAAATATTATTGATAGTATCAATAGTATTTTTAACCTGTAATTTAAATTTAATTAAGTTTTATAACTAACTTGCCTTGTTTTGAATATTTCAAAAGTTTTTCTCTAAATTTGTTAAAGAGTATATCGCCTTCTGTTATTAAATAAGTATTTCCAGATTCGTATCCCTCAACATATTTTTTTAAGGCTGGTTTATAATATTTCTCCACGTCAATTACAAAATCATAATTAGATTTCTTTGCTAACTCAAAATTTACTTGATTAATCATATTGTAAGCTTGTTTTAACTTAAATAAGCTTTGTTCTATGTTTTGCTGGTTTATAAGCAAACTTATTGCTTCTTTATAATATGTTAAAGAACCGAATATTTTATCTAACTCTTTTGAGATTTGTTTATTGTAGTATCTTTGATACTCAAAATAAGGAAAAGCTAATGCTTTTATAGTTGGAACAATTTGTCCTAAAAGTAACCATTTAATAAATCCATTTTGTTTAGCATATTCATAGTTATAAAAAGGAGCAAAAATAGAAAACGATACTAAAAAATAAGCTACAAAAACATAACTTGCTAATTTTACAATAAAATTAGATAATTTTTTCATAATCCCTCCCATTAACAAATTTTTAACTTCTTATTAAATTTTATCATATAACTATAAGGTTGCAAATAAACTTGCTATTTTTTTTTATTCTTGTTTTATGGTGTAGTCAGTAATACTGTCAGTGTTAACTATCTTACCTATACCCACCCCATCAAAAATTTTTAGGGGAGGGGGCATATATAAAAAAGCCACTCAGATTTGCGAGGTGGATAAAAAGGTTGGTGAATACTTATGGGTAATATTTATCTTCTAAACACAATGATAACTGTTTAAATTTCATTATTTTCTTTGTTGGCTACTTCATGGGTAAGAGAACCAAGAATATATATTATTAAGAAAAAAATATCAAAAAGCTCAAACAATTCATTTATAAATATTCTTCCAACAAAACCAGTATAATGAATTCCTACAAAAAAATTTAATATCCTCGCAAAATTTTTAATTTTACTATCAATTTTTTCTTTATTATTTTGAATCCAAATATGAGACGGCAATATATATAACCATAAAACGCTTATTGGTATAACCAGTATAGGGTATAACTTATCAAAGATATTTTTATTGCTTAAGAGATAATTTTTTACGAAACTAAAACTAAACTCTAAATCTCCTAAAGAAAAGTCTCTTAGTGCAAGAGGAAGTAATACAAACAAAAATAAACACCATAATGGAGAAGTGATAAAGCTTATAAATTTAGCTTTGGGGATTTGTATATAAGGCTCTATTAACAATCTAACGGAAGCTAATAAGACAAAAACAGTAATCAAAATCAAGATAAACGAAATAATTAAGTTTAACATTAGGCATCACCTGTTAAACATTATATTACTTAACTTTACACTACTTGGAAACTAATTTAATTTCCAATTAAATTTTATCATAAGAATACTTCTTTGCAAGTAAACCTAAAAAATCATTTCAACGTATATTCTCACACCAATTCTCTAAGATTCCCTTACTCTTACAATCCCAGAATTAAGCCTTAGCCAACCAAAAACAATAAACCTTTAATTTTTGGCTAATACTTTGGTATTGTTAAAGAAAGGCTTAACCATATCAAGTATGTATTTCAAGTATGTATTCTCAAGTATGTAACTCAAGTATGTGTTATCAAGTATGCATATCAAATGCTTATCAAGTGTATATCAAGTGGCTTAAATAATAAAAAATAATAAAATAAAGCATAGTTAGTTTATTTTATTTTATTTTATTTTATTTTTCTTAAGCCAATCAAAACTATTTCTTTTATCTTGGCTATTACTAAGTATTAGTTTAGTTAAACTAAGTATTATACTAAATGATAACCAAGCTTATTACACATTAATCTAAGCTTAGTTATATTATACTAAGCTAAATATAGCTAAGCTATACTATACTAAACCAAGTTATATTAATCTAAGCTAAGCTAAGCTAAGTTATAACTTAGATAATATAATAATCTTGGCTAAAAATTAAGTATGACTGAGTAATTATTACCAAGTATAACAGTTTGGCTTAAATTAAGTAATATACTCTTGTTATACTCTGGTATAAGTAAGCTTAGTTAAATAATAGCCTATAACTTGGCTTAAGTAGTGTATAACTAAGTTTAATTATACTTGGATATTATAAAACTGGGTATATAAAACCTAATATTTACCTAAATGGGATATATTTAAGTAAGCTTAGGTTATGTTTAGTATATCGGGATATAAGTGGGTATAATTCAGGTTAGATAAGAAAGCAGGGTGGCTAAATTAATCAACCACCCTGTTGGATTGAAATTACCAGACAACTTCTTCTGTTTTGCGTGGCTTGAACCATTTAAGAACACAATTAGCGTAATATTTTATGTTTGATTTCATATTCTTATAAGCTTGGTATACTGCTTCAGTATCAGGTCTATATAATAGCCTGTAATTACTAACAACCCAAATATTGTTATAGGGTTTGTAAACAGTTAAGACTTCGTTGTCATCCCAATCACGTAGTGAGAGTATTTTCTTGGGTATATTATAACCCTCTGCCTCGTGTTTTTCTTTTAGCATATCATACAAACAAGGGTCTTGGCTGGATTTATTTTCTAACCCTTTGTTTCTTGGCACAAACAAATCATAAAGCCATTCTGCGTTATCAAAATCAAACACATCATTATCACACTCGTAAACAGAAACCACCTCATAGATGAGTTTATGGTTGATTAGAAATTGCAAGGGATTCCAGATGATTTCGGTGGTAATGATATTTTTGTCAGTATTAAGTTTTTGTAACTCATCTATGCTGTAATCTTTATATTCTGGTAAATACTGGGTTATTTTTTGGACATGTTTCCATAGGATAGTATTACTATCACTACAGGTATATTGTGTGAGAATACTGCCTTCACTTGGATGTATTTCCATCCACTTCTTAAAGCAAAACTTAACTATCCCTCCTCCCACCATCCAGTTGGTTTGGATATATGAACAGAGCAGAAAGATTATGTTGTATTTTGGGGTATTGACAAAATGCTTGAAAGTATTAATTATCATATTAGGCATGTAAATATATTCATCATTTTCAAGTTCACCAATTGGCAAAATATCGTAAACTTTGCTGGTCTTCTTGTAGCGGGTAGGGGAAAGACGCCTACCCGCAAATTGTTTTTTAGTGTAAAAACTATATGCAGATTTTCCAGTTACTTCCCTAATGATGTCATTTTCCAAAAGTTTTTTGATACATCTTCTGGCTACTGTTCGTGGTAATCCTAGATATCTGTGTAAACTTTCTGCTCCCCATTCAGTAAACCTGTTATTGGGTAATCCATCAATCCCCAAATCACTTGTGCCTGCTGTAAACACAAGATAAGCCAGAATTTCGTTAGTATCCATCTTAAATAACTTGTAGAATTTTCTTGTGTTGACTTTGAAAAATCCTTGCCTGTTCTCTTTCATGTAATACCCCGTGGTGGTGTTGTCATATATGCTGTTTTACTCTCCCAGATAGCACCAGAACTCTGTCTCTTTGTTGAGGTCTTTAATGATAACCAGAGCATTTCTGATTAAGGAAGCACATTGATGGATATAATAATCTGAAAGGCTTATAGTTCCACGTGTGTCAAGAGGGATAACCATATTTTCAACATCATAGATTAAGTTGGCTAAATCAGAGCTAACTTGCTTCAAGTTTGACTCATCAGTTTGACTTGCAATTTTTTCAATAGCACTTTTAACCGCATTGGCTACTCCTAATACTTTCACAAGATTCAAAATGGCTGAATTATTTGTTTTCATATTAACCTCCCTCGATGTTTATTTAACCTTTCTCTAAAAATTGTCTTCTTAATTATCAAATAGTTACAACCTTAAAATTGAGTTAAGCCCATTTTCGGGGTTAAATGAAGCGAGTTAAGGGGTATTTTTAGGGGGGTTGGGCTTGACTAAGGTAAAACCCTTAGTCAAATTTTTTTACCCCTGTTGGACACGCTTAACTCGCTCATTTTGACTCAAAAAACACGTCTAACTCGCTTGTTTTGAAACTGCTTCAAGCCGTGATTTACCCTTGTATTTTTTGAACCACATTTGCAATTCTGAGTCAGTGTTCTTGTCTGGGTCTAATCCAATAATGCCACGTTGAACTCTAAAACTGTGATTTAACATTTGAAAATTAAAATAACCGAATACAGGCTTTTGGTGTTTATGTATGTGCTGTATCTTTTGTTGTTTCTTTACCCAATATGGCTGTTTAATTTTAAGCTTACAAATATCCTCATCAGCATACCAAAGCCCTAATGAATTGACATCGTCAGAAAGTAACGGGCATAATGGAGCATTACAGGACTCAAAATATTTACATTCTTTCTTAAGCTCTGTTTCTTTTACTACTTTGTTAGTTAACTCCCCCATAGCTCATCCTCCCATTTACTTGTTTAACTCGCTTGGATTCATTTCCAATACATGTCTTTGGTAGGCTTCAAGGTCGATGTAAAGCCTACCACCAATCTTGCGGAAGATTTCAGGATACTTGCCTTTAGATTTCCACGTCCTTAGCGTGGTGGCTGTGTGTAAAACACCAGCCTGTTGCAACAAAGTGTCTTTGTTGGGGATTAGTTTGGTTGACATATTAACCTCCTTTAGTTGTTTTGGTAAAAACTATGCAATTTTTGGTCAATCATAATTTTAAAATAAATTGCTATTGTTTTTTGTCAATAGTTTTCTTTTTACTTGAATATCTTATTTTTTGTGATATATTTACTAAAAAAGGTGAAATAATGAGTGATTTAGAAAGTTTGGGTAATTTTCTTCGACAAATAAGGATAAATCATAAAATAACACAAAAAGATTTAGCCAAAATACTTGGTTTGTCTCCAACATTTGTAAATAATATTGAAAACGGAAAAAAAAGACCTACTGCAGAAACAGTTTTTAAAATTTTCCAAATATTTAATCTTTCATATTCTGATATTACTTTTATTCTTAACTCTTATTTAAAATTAGCAAATAGTAAAAACAAAGCAAAACTTATTGAATCTTTATTAAGTCATAATATCTTTTTGTTGTTCATTGATAGCTTTAACTTTTACGATGACTTTAAACAGTTATTTACCACTACAAGCCAACGATATTCATTAGCACAAAGCTTTCTTGATACTGTTACAGCAATAACCAAAATCAAAGCTGGTGTATCTAAAACTTTAACAAATGGAACGGATGACTTTTTAGCTACTATTACCAAATTGAAAGAAAACAACGACTTTCTTGTGTTTAACAAGGTTAAGCTTACAGATGAGCATTACAAGTTTTTGAGCACTTTTAACACGTATCTTGACCCAAGTGACGAATTTTGGGATATTGATAATCACAACATATTGATTCAAGAGTTTACTGAAGCATTAAAACAACACTGTGGCATTGATATAGAAAATCTAACACCACAAGATGTTAAAACTATACTGTTAAACAGGTATAACAATAAACTATATACGATTGAAGATAGTCTAATCACCAGAGCAATTAAGGGAGAGTTCTTTAAAGGAAAAATACCTTACGATTTGTTTAAACGGTCTGAGAAGCTAATACAAGCAAATGGTGATTTCTATGTTACTTGGTTTCACTCAACCATACCAGAAATTGAAATAAAGCTAATATTTTACTCATCATTACAGCTAATAGAAAACAAGCTTAAACCGTTTCTTTCGATGTTGGAACAACACGATAAAGAGTTTGCTAATAGGTTCACATCCCACATACTCGACTATATTGACTTGTTAGAGAATGCATACTACACGGACAACAAAGGAGTGGGGTTTAGAATACTTAAGAGTGGTAAGAAAGAAGATGACTAACAGGTTACAACCTTACAGCAACATTGACTGCCTTGACAGAAACCTAACCAAACCTAACTGGTTTGTTTTGTTTATAATGAATGGTTATTCAAGATTTTGCAAGGGTTTTGGTGGGGGAAATTTGTCAAGTTTCTTGACAACTTTCTTGACAAAAAAAGGGTTTTTGAAGAGTTATTCAAGAGTTATAAAACACGGGTTGGTTGCGTTTTTCTTTATTTATCAGAGAGTCGTTGAGTGGAGCGGAGGGGAGTCGAACCCCCGACCCCTACAATGCCATTGTAGTGCTCTCCCAGCTGAGCTACCGCCCCAAATCTCAAATTTTTAAATTTAACTTCAAGTAAATTTACATCATTTTTGCTGATCTTTCAACCTTTTTTCAACCACACAGTAAATTCCACCCTCTTTTATCCCTGGCATAAAACATCCATTACAGGAAATACATTTTGCTTTTGTTTTATCAGATTCTTTCCATCTTTTAATTAGATGTGGCTCTCTTATCAAAGGTCTTGAAAATGAAACAGCATCAGCAAAACCATTATCAATAATCTCAGTAGCAACTTCGAAGCTTCTAATTCCGCCAACCACAGCTACAGGAATATTAACCACTTGTTTTATCCTATTAGATAACTCTTTATGGTAAGCTTCTTTCTCAGCACTATCAATTTTTGATCTTGCTGGAGAGGTGTCCTTTGATGCTGGAGAACCACCGGAAACCTCAATAGCATCTATACCCCATTCTTCAAGCATTTTAGCTACTTTTACAGCCTCATCAATTGTAAATCCTCCATCTAAAAAATCATCACAATTTAGCTTGATAAATACAGGATAATCGTTACCTACTTTATTTCTAACTTCAGCTACAACTTCTTTTAAAAACCTTACTCTGTTTTTAAGGCTTCCGCCATACTCATCAGTCCTCTTATTTGTAAGTGGAGATAAAAACTGATTAATCAAATATCCGTGTGCTCCGTGCAACTGAATTGCATCAAATCCTGCTTCTTTTACCCTTCTTGCAGCTTTGCCAAAGTCAGCGATTACTCTTTTTATATCATCTATGGTCATTTCCTTTGGCACTTCTGAATAGCTTGGAAACTCCACTGCAGATGGAGCAATAGGCTGGAGTCCAGAAGATTTTCTGTTTGCCTGTCCACCAGCATGAACAAGTTGTACTGCTATCTTGCCGCCTTTTTCATGCACCTTATCAACAAGTTCCTTTAAAGCAGAAATGTTGTTATCATCATGAACACCGAGCATACCAGGTAGTTGAATACCATCCTGGCTTACATAAGCATAACCAGTGATTATAAGTGCAACCTCATTTTCAGCAAGCTGTTCATACAAATTAATTAAACGCTCAGTCGGTTTACCATCACTATCGCACATACCCTCCCACGTTGCAGACCTTATGGTTCTGTTTTTCAGATTAAGATTACCAATTTTAAAATTGCTAAAAATCATTTACTCCTCCACTTAAAAATATTTTTAAAACTAACAGCTATAATTATCTTTCAATAATATTGGCAGTTCTCTCAAAGAATTGATTGTAAAAGTTGGTTTAAGTTCCCACGGATCAAATATAATCTTCCCGCCTCTATTCACCCATACTGCTGACATCCCAGCAGAAATTGCACCTATAACATCAAAAGGATTAGCAGAAATCATGAAAGCCTTTTCTCTTTCAGCTTTTGAGCTTCTTAAAAAATGAGCATAGACAGCAGGATTTGGTTTAAAAGATTTTATATCATCAACGCTTATAATTCCTTCGAAATAATCAATAATCCCAGCATTATTAAGGAGAATATTCAAATCTTCAGGTTTACCGTTTGAGAAAGCATACATTTTGACTTCAAGATTCATTAATTCATTTAACGAACTAATCACATCATCAAATGGTGGAAGATTTTTATATTTCTCAAGCAGTATTTTCATTTCATCTTCACTTATATTCAAATTAAAGTAATTGTTTACATACTCGAGAGCCTGTTTTGTGCAGACAGAAAAATCGACGTAGTTTTGCATTAACGCTCTTCTAAATGAATACTCAAGTTGTTTTTGTCTCCACAAATCGGTGACATGTAAAGCAAGCTTTTCATCTTTTACAATAGAGACAATCTCATCAAAAACTCCTTTCGTATCAATTAGCGTGCCATAGACATCAAAAGATAAAACCACCATTTTATCCTCCTTAAATGGTATACTTTAATTATATCAAGTTTAAAATATTGGTCAAATAATTCTAAAATGTAACTTTTTGTAAGTATGTCTCCTTTTACTTATTATTCCTGTATTTGAGTGTCTTAAATTTGGTATATATTTTAAGTAATTTAACTCTAAACATACTTTCTAGTATGTATAAATAGTGCTAATGTTTACGATGAGAAATTTAATAAGTGTAAAAAAATAAAGAAAAAAGTTAAATTCTGATATAAGAATATTCATTATAGTATTCTAGGCTGAGCTACCATTTTTATTAATCTTTAGCCCAATTTAAACTTCTTTGTAATGCATTTAGCCATTTGTTATATATTTTTTTACGTGTTTTATTATCCATTTTCGGTTTAAATTCTTTTTCAATTTCTCTTATTTTGAGGATATTATTTTTGTCCCAGAAACCTGTGGATATGGCAGCCATAGCAGCAGCACCCAATGCAGTGGATTCGGTAATATAGGGTCTTTCTATATCAATTCCTAAGATATCAGCTTGAAATTGCATTAAAAAATTGTTTTTGGAAGCACCACCATCCACTGCAAGTGTTGAAAAATCTATTTCATTTTTTGTTGTTTTGACAAATTCTTCAAATACGTCACGAGTTTGAAATGCTATTCCTTCAAGAGCAGCTCTTGCTATATGTTCTTTAGTGGTTCCCCTTGTAATTCCAATTATCAACCCTCTTGCAGATGGATCCCAGTAGGGTGCACCAAGTCCGGTTAATGCAGGTACAAAAACAACGTTTTCAGAAGAATTAACTTTTTTGGCTAAATCTTCCACTTCTTTTGTGTCATTTATTATTCCTAGTCCATCTCTTAACCACTGAATTAATGATCCACCGACAAATATACTACCTTCCAGAGCATACTCTACATCTTTATCAATTTGCCAAGCTATTGTGCTAATAAGATTATCTGAGTAATAGATTTTGTTTTTAGTGGATGTCATCATAAATAGGCCAGTTCCATATGTATTTTTAATCAAACCGTTTCGCCATCCACCATGGGCGAATAGGGATGCCTGTTGATCGCCTATAATGCCTGCGATGGGTATTTCTTTGCCAAATAGTTTTTTGTCTGTATAACCAAATAAATGATTGCTAGGGAAAACCTGCGGTAGTAAATGTCTTGGAATTTCAAAGAGATTCAAAAGTTCTTCATCATATTCTAATGTCTTTATATTGAAAATCATTGTTCTTGATGCATTTGTAATATCGGTAGCATGGCATTTTCCTGCAGTTAGGTTATATAAAATCCAGGAATCCACTGTGCCAAAAAGTGCATCTTTTGATTTTACCTTTTTATTTACATCTTCTACATTATCAATAAGCCACTTTATTTTTGTGGCGCTAAAATATGGGTCTAAAAATAAACCTGTTTTTTCTTTAATTAATTTTTTGAGTTGAGAAAAATGTTTACATATGTTTTCGGTTCTTCTGCATTGCCAAACAATAGCGTTATATAAAGGTTTCCCTGTTTTTTTATCCCAGATTATAGTTGTTTCTCTTTGGTTGGTAATGCCAATGGCCTGAATATTTTCTGCACCAACTTTTTCAATGACAATAGCAATGACTTTTAGTGCAGTTTCCCATATATCGTTAGGGTTATGTTCTACCCAGCCTTCTTTAGGAAAAATTTGTGGAAATTCAGAATACTCAGATGCTATAGTATTCCCTTGTTTATCAAAAACAATAGCCTTATTTCCAGTTGTTCCTAAATCCAGTGCTAAAACATACTTAGACATTATGTCCCCCTTATTATAAATGAATCTATTTCATAATATCATTTTTATGAAAATATTTAAATAAAAAAAACTACTTGTGTTTTAAAATAAAAATATGTTATAAAATTTATTGTGGGGAGTTTTTAAAAATGCCTATGGGAGGATGTAATGAGTAAAGTAAGAAATGTACTTTTAATGACAATTATTTTCCTGCTTTCAGTTGCTGTCATGTCTTTTGCTGCAAAGCCAATTAAAATTGGATATGTTTACATTATGTCAGGTCCGTTTTCTACATATGGGCAATTTGCAAAACAAGGTGCTGAACTTGCAATAGAAGAAATAAATAAAAATGGTGGAATCCTTGGTAGACCTGTTAAAGGTTATTTTGAAGATTCTACTGGAAAGCCTGATGTTGCTTTAAGGGCAATTAGAAAGTTGGTTTATCAAGAGAAAGTTGATATTTTGATAGGGTTGGATTCTAGTGGTGTGGCAAAGACAGTAGTTCCTTCCATACCTAAAATGAAAACGCCTCTTATTATTACACATGCTGCAACACCTGATGTTACAGGTAAGTTGTGTAATAAATATGTATTTCGTATCTCATTAAATCTGGCTCAAAATGTTAAAGCTGCAGCAACATTAGCATCACAAATGGATGCTAAAAAGTGGACTACTGTAGGTCCAGATTATGCTTTTGGCCATCAGTCCTGGGAATATTTTAAAAAATATTTAAAGCAAATGAAGCCGGATGTTGAATTTTTTAGCGATTCAGAAGTAGCTTTTCCACCGTTTAAAACTACTGATTTTAGTTCTTATATCACTAAAATAATGAATTCTAATCCGGATGGAGTATTCATATCTTTATGGGGTGGTAATTTGATAGATTTTGTGAGACAGGCAAAGGAGATGGGATTCTTTAATGGTAAATACAAGGTGTTGATGTCTTTAGGGGCTGCAACAGAGGTATTGACCGCTCTTGGAGACAAGATGCCTGACGGCATCTGGGTTGGTACGAGATATTGGTTTTTGGCAAATAATAGTGAGTTAAATAGAAAGTTTGTGAAAAGTTATTATGATAAATATGGAGCTTATCCATCATACAATGCTCATGGGGCATATGCTGCAACTTATGCATTTAAAAAGGCAGCAGAAAAAGCTGGAACAACGAATAAAATGGCAGTTATCAAGGCACTTGAAGGTTTAAAGATAGAACTGCCTGCTGGTATGGTGGAAATCAGAGCTGAAGATCATCAAGCAATAACAGATGCTCACTGGGGACAAACATTTCACTTAAAAGAATTACCATTATCTATTTTAGCTCCAGTTAAAGTATTTGATGGAATAGGTGTTACAAGGCCGATTGAAGAAACTGAATGTAGGATGAAATAAGAGGCGGTATTTCCGCCTCTTGTTAAAAGGGGTTTTATGGAAACATTTGTTTTAAATTTATTTAACGGTTTAAGTTGGGGGATGCTCCTTTTCCTTATATCGATAGGGTTAACAATCATTTTCGGTGTATTAGGAGTGTTGAATTTTGCACATGGGTCCTTTTTTATGTTGGGTGCTTATTTGTGTATGCAATTTATGAATTTAGTTAAATCTTTTTGGATTGGAATTATTATTGGTCCTATTTTAGTAGCGATTTTAGGGTTGGTAGTTGAAAGGTTTTTATTAAGAAAGATTTATGACAGAGATATATCTTTTCAGTTGTTACTAACATTTGCAATACTGCTAGTACTGGATGATGCTGTAAGGCTGATTTGGGGGCCGGGGTATTATGTAGTTGAACCTCCTTTAATTTTATCCGGAGTAATTAATGTCTTTAATCATACTTATCCTGTTTATCGATTGTTTTTAATAATTATAGGGCCATTAATTGGTTTAAGTCTACTGATGTTTTTTAAGTTTACAAAATATGGAAAAATGATAAGGGCTTCTGCTTTAGACAAGGAGATGGCTGAGGGTGTGGGGATTAATGTTTCATTTGTATTTACATCGGTTTTTGCGTTTGGCACATGGTTGTCAGCGTTAGGTGGTGCTTTGGCTGCTCCTCATCAGAGTTTGGCTCCATCTATGGGTGAGAGGATAATAATAGAAAGTTTTATAGTGGTCGTAGTAGGTGGCTTTGGCAGTTTTACAGGTGCATTTGTAGGTGCTATGTTTATTGGGTTATTGGAATCCTTTGGGACCGTTTTTGCGGGAAGGCTTCAGATGGCTTTACCATACATTTTATTGATTTTGATATTGATTGTAAGACCAACAGGTTTATTTAAAAAGGGAACATAATGAAGAAAAAATATTTGATAATTTTATTTTTATTAGTAGTCGGAATATTGCCGGTATTTTTACCAACGTTTTGGGTAATGATATTTAGTGAAATATTAATTATGGGACTTTTTGCCATGAGTTTTAATTTATTGATGGGATATTCTGGACTTCTATCATTTGGCCATGCTGCATTTTTTGGTATTGGAGCATACACTACGGCATTCTTATTAAATAGTGATTTTTCTTCACTGCTAATGGTTTTATTAATATGTATGATTATATCTGCAGTTTTTGCTCTATTTTTTGGTTTGTTAAGTATCAGGCATGATGAAATATTTTTTGCAATGATAACTTTGGGCTTAGGTATGATGATTTTTACCTTCGCTCATAATTATAGAGAAATTACGGGTGGTAGTGATGGATTACCTATCATGAATATTCCTGATATTAAAATAATGAGTTATGAAATTACATTGTTTTCACCGGTAAATATGTATTTGTTCGTGTTATTTATTACTGTAATTTTTATTTTAATTATGTGGAAAGTGGTTAATTCTTCTTTTGGCTTACTTTTGAAAGGGATGAGAGAAAATAAGAATAGACTTTATTATGTTGGGGGAAATATTGCCAAAATTAGATTAATAATGTTTGTTATATCTGGGACAATTGCCGGGGCTTGCGGATTTTTATTTTCATTGTTTAGTAGTATGGCCACACCGGATTTTCTTCATTGGAGCTTTTCTGCAAAACCGGTAATCATGACAATTTTGGGCGGTTCTACGGTTTTTTTAGGACCGTTGGGCGGAGCAGCGTTGTTTTTTATTCTTGAACAGATTATTTTAAGATTTACTGAAAACTGGATGTTTTTTTTAGGAACAATATTAATCCCCATTGTTTTATTTTTTCCAAAGGGAGTTTTTGGGACGATTTATGAGTACATCACAAGAAAGTAAGATATTACAGGTAGAAAATTTGCATTTTTCTTATGGCAAATTTAAAGTGTTAAAAGGTATAAGTTTGTCCGTTGAAACAGGTAAAATTGCTGCATTAATAGGTCCCAACGGTGCAGGTAAAACTACATTTTACAATGTAATATCAGGTGGAGTAATTCCCAATATGGGAAAAATAATTTTTGATGGATTAGATATTACAAATTTTAAAGCAGATAAAGTGGTAAAAGCTGGTTTGTGCAGATCATTTCAAATAACAAATATTTTTGAAGATCTTACAGTAATTGAAAACATTTTTATCCCCCTTTTAATAAGGGATGGTAAGTATCTTAAATTTTGGGATAATCTCAAGAATAAAAAGGATCTATATGATGAGGCTAAGGAAATTTTAAATTTGGTAGGTCTTGAAGATTTTATTTTCAGTAAAGTTAATGAATTAGCCTATGGGGATAAAAGAAGGGTGGAAATTGCTATTACATTGGCCACAAACCCAAAAATGATATTGTTAGATGAACCGACTGCAGGAATGAACCCAAGTGAGACCGAAAGAATGGTAAAATTAATAAAAGATCTAAACGAAAAAACAAATACTACAATTTTAATAACAGAGCATGACATGAATGTGGTGTTTGGAATTTCCGATTATATATATGTGCTTCATCAGGGTGAGTTGTTAGCTTCCGGAACTCCTTATGAAATAAGGGAAAATGAACGTGTTCGAGAAGCTTATTTAGGTGGTGCGGATTATGTTATCAGTTAAGGATATTCATGTTTATTATGGCGAAAGTTATGTGATTCAGGGAGTTGATTTACATGTAAATGAGGGTGAGATCGTTTGCTTGCTTGGCAGAAATGGCGCCGGTAAATCTACAACTTTTAAAAGCATTGTGGGATATTTGCATCCGAGAAAAGGCAAAATTACTTTTGAAGATAAAGATATTACCAATAATAGGACGTTTAAAAACATTAGGTTGGGAATAGGTTATGTTCCTGAGGATAGGAGAGTTTTTGCCGATTTAACGGTTTTAGAAAATTTAGAAGTTGCATTTAGTGCTGTTAATAAAGCGGATATTAAGTGGCAAGTGGAAGATTTGTTTGAAATGTTTCCTCTTCTAAAAAAGTTGAGAAATAAAAAAGGTGGGGAGCTAAGTGGAGGAGAGCAGCAGATGGTAACAATAGCCAGAGCAATGGCTACAAATCCAAAACTATTGTTATTAGATGAACCTTGTGAGGGATTGGCACCTGTAATTGTGGAGCAATTGGCAGAGATAATAGTTAGATTAAAGGAAAATGTTACTATTTTGTTAGCTGAGCAAAATGCATATTTTGCATTAAGCATATCTGATAGGGGTTATGTGATAGATAAGGGAAAAATTGTCTACAGTGGTAGTGCAAGTATATTGAAAGAAAATGAAGAAATTCAAAAGAGATATTTAGCCGTATAAATTTATAATTTATAAAATTGAAAGGTTGAACGTTCCCGAGAGGACTTGAACCTAATTTTTTGAAAGTTTATTAGTATTTATGCTTACTTGTGAGTATAAATTTATCAGAATTTGATATATCTGAGCACAAGAAGTATCCTTATTTGTTGAAAGGCAAAGAGGATATAGGTTTTAATGAGGTATGGTGTGGGGATATAATATACTCATGATTGGATGGGGTGTGCGTATTTATCTGTTGTAATGGATTGGTTAAGTTGGTTGGTGTTGTCTTGGAAGTTGGATGCTGTAATGGATTCGAAGTTATCGGTATTCGCATTGGCGGCAGCTTTTGAAGAATATGAGCCACCAAAAATATTTAACTCTGACCAGGTGAGTCAATATGCAGCATAAAGAGCATATGGAGCTTTTACATTCAAGGGGTATCCTGATATCAATGAATGGCAAAAGTATAACGATGGACATATAATAGTAGAAAGGTTTTTCAGGACATTGAAATATGAGAGTGTATATTTGAAGAACTATAAGACATTGAGGGAAGCGAGGGCAGGTATAGGTGAATATATTGAGTTTTACAACAAGAGCCGATTACATTCATTACTGGAATACTGTACACCAGAAAAAGAATATAGCAAATCATTGAGGAAGATAGTTTGAAGAGAATAAGAGAAATGATAAATTTGGTTTTGATAACTGGGGACAGTTCAATTTTCCCAAATAATTGCGAGATAAACAATGAACTGGCATCAGTTTAAAATTGATGAGATTTTTACCAAATTGGAAACAAGTAGCTCAGGTATTAGTAATAATGAAGCTAAAATTAGATTAGCTAATTATGGCTACAATAAACTTGAAAAAATAAAAAAGAAGACAGCTCTCGGCATTTTTCTCTCTCAATTTAAAGATTTAATGATAATTATTCTTATCATATCAGCAATCATTGCTGGAATCATTGGAGAGGCAAAAGATACCATTGTCATTATTATAATTGTGTTATTAAATGCTATAATCAGTTTCATTCAGGAATATAGAGCTGAAAAATCAATCGAAGCATTAAAACAAATTGCATCACCTTCTGCTAAAGTAATAAGAGATGGAGTATTACATACAATATCTTCTACAGATTTAGTACCTGGAGATATTGTTATTATCGAAGCTGGCGACATTGTTCCTGCTGATATAAGACTATTTGAGACCAATTTTCTACAGGTGCAAGAATCCATTTTAACTGGTGAATCTACACCAGTAGAAAAAAAAGCTGAAACTATTTACCAAGAAAATGTGCCAATTTACAAATTGAAAAACATTGTATTTAAAGGAACTGTAGTAACATATGGTAATGCTAAAGGGGTAGTGGTTGCTACAGGAATGAATACTGAAATAGGGAAAATAGCTTCTTTGCTACAAGATCAGGTTGAACTAAGAACTCCACTTCAAATTAGATTAAACAAGTTAGCAAAATACATCACATTTGTAATTTTGATTTTATGTTTAATTATTTTTGTTTTTGGAATTTTGCGTGGACTCGATCCAGTTTATATGCTGTTTACATCCATTTCAGTTGCCGTAGCTGCAATTCCTGAAGCTTTACCTGCAGTTATTACTATTTCACTTGCTTTAGGCGCTAAAAAAATGCTCAAGCTGAATGCTTTAATCAGAAAATTACCTGCTGTTGAAACCTTAGGTTCTGTAACCTATATCTGCTCTGACAAAACTGGAACAATTACTTTAGATAAAATGACTGTAGAAAAAATTTTCGTATACGACGCTGATTTTACAAAAAATATTTTAACATTATGTATGGTGCTAAACAACAATGTACTACAAGATAATAAAGGAAACCCTGTTGGTGATCCAACAGAAGTTGCTTTAATGGGGTTTGGACAAAAGCATAATTTATCCAAGGAATCAGCAGAAGAACAATATTCGAGAGTTGCAGAAATCCCCTTTGATTCTGAAAGAAAACTCATGACCACAATTCACAAAATCAAGTTAAAAGATAAAATTTTTAATAAAAACTTTTTGACCATCTCCAAAGGAGCTATCGAAGAAGTTTTAAAAAGATCCAACTACGTACTACTAGAAAATAAGATAACTACCATTAATAAAGATAAAATTCTAAAAGATGCAAACAAGTTTGCTGAAAATGGGATGAGAGTTATAGCTTATGCTTTTAAATTACTTGATAAATTACCTGAGAATATCGATTCTTCACTGGAAGATGATCTAATTTTTGTGGGTTTTGTAGGGTTAATTGATCCCCCAAGAGAAGAAGTTTTTGAAGCAATAAAAGCATGTAAGCAAGCAGGTATAAAACCAGTTATGATTACAGGTGATCATCCCATTACTGCAAAGGCTATTGCTGAACAAATTGGAATTATTGATTCAAAAGACGACATGATAATCACTGGTGAAGAATTAAAAAAGTTAGATGTAAAAGAATTTGAACATATAATAGATAAAATAAAAGTATACGCTAGAGTAGATTCCGAACAGAAATTAAAAATTGTATTAACACTTCAAAATAAAGATGAATTTGTAGCTGTGACTGGTGACGGTGTAAATGATGCCCCTGCTTTAAAAAAAGCGGATATTGGAATTTCTATGGGTATTAACGGCACAGATGTAGCCAAAGAAGCATCTGATATGGTATTGTTAGATGATAATTTCAGTACCATAGTTAAAACCATAAAAGAAGGACGCAGAATTTATGATAATATTAAAAAATTTATTACTTACACTCTCACAACTAATGCAGCTGAATTGCTTGTAATCTTATTTGCACCGATTTTCGGACTACCTATCCCTTTTGCTCCTATTCAAATACTCTATATAAATCTGATAACAGACGGACTTCCAGGATTGGCGTTTACCACAGAACCAGCTGAAAAGGATGTCATGTTAAGACCTCCTAAAAAGCCTCAAGAAGGGATTTTTACCTCTGATCTCGTTGTCCATATAATAATTTTAGGACTCTTAATGACATCTATAACGTTATTAACGCAATATATTTCCACAATTAACAATATGCACTGGCAAACTATTACATTTACGGTTTTAGTTTTTAGCCAACTAGGAAATGTCTTAGGATTAAGATCAAAAACTGAACCAATATTCAAACTTGGCTTACTGTCAAACAAATTTATGTTATATTCAATAATTTTTACAGCTTTATTGCAACTTTTTGTTATTTACTCTCCTATTATGAATTCAATATTTAAAACATCATCACTAACAATTAAAGAGCTTATATTTACCATTTTAATGTCAACAATAGTTTTCATATTTATAGAAGCTAGAAAAATCCTAAAAAAACAACCATAATTATTTATTTTTATTTAGACTAACTTTTCGTAACATATTATTAAAGCTAAATAATTTCGAATTTTGATTAAAAAGTGTCTTAATTTTTTCATTACTAAAATGATTGATTAGCTCAAAACTTTTCTGCTCCTCTGATTGTTTGTAAAAACAATTTAATGCAAAATAATAATTTAAACCATCACTTTTCATCTAATAATCAACTAACAATGCGCCATTCGGTTCTAGGTTTAATATAAGATGTGTTTGAGTGTATATAACTTGTTGGTAAATAATGGAATTAAAAAACGCCCCCGAGAGGACTCGAACCTCTGACACCGAATTCGCTCATTTTTAAAACAATGCAAAAACGCACAATTACATAGAAGAAAAATTATATACTCATGTTTATGAAAATATTAAAATGTCAAATAAATATAAATCTCGTATAATTTATTTAGAAGCAGATGAAATACATAAGTTAATTGCATACTTAAAATTGTCTGGGGGTGAAGAAGTTTATATCAAGACACTCATAGCTATTGAGACAGGATGGCGTAGAGGTGATATCAATAAATTAACGGTTAAAGACATTGATTTTGTAAATAAGATTATAACAACAACAATACGCAAAAATGGTGACAAACTGGATTCTAAACCGATTACAGAATTTACTTTAAATGAAATAAAAGAATACATTACAAAAAATGATATAACAGATCGATTGTTTAAAACCAGAAACAACTCAAAGGCGTTAAAAACTGCAACAATAAATGCTGGAATTGATAAAAAAGTTACAATGCACGTTTTTAGACATACGTTAGCTACTTTATTAGCTCTAAGTAAAAATTTTTACCAAAAAGAAATTCAAGAATATATGAATCATAGCAAACCTGAGATTATTAATAATTATATTAAGATAGCTCAGGCAAAATTTGATAATAAAATAGATAGCTTTAAAAAAAGTTTATTTCAGCCATTGCTTAAATCCAATAATAATGAATAGAACAAGCAAAAAATGTTGATTATATTAACCAATTGTAATATACTTTTGTTTAATCCATTAAACAAAAGTGTGAGAGCTATCCATGTTAAATTTTCTTACAGAACGATTTGTATTATTACTTACCAGTTTAAACATTCAATACAAACGGTATTTTTTTCATGAAATTGATTTTAATGATAAGTTAATCGGTATTTTAGGTGCAAGAGGGGTAGGGAAAACCACTTTTCTTTTACAATATTTAAAAGAGATTGATATCCCTCTGAATAAAAAACTTTACATTTCTGCCGATTCGATAGAGATGAGTAATTTGTCGTTATTTGAGCTGGCAAAAGAGTTTGCAGCAAAAGGTGGTAAGGTCTTAGCAATAGATGAAATTCATAAATATTCCGATTTTGCCGGGCATTTAAAAGAAATTTATGATCTTCTTGATATAAAAGTTCTTTTTTCAGGTTTAAGTGCTTTGAGGTTAGAACATGCAAAAGCTGATTTGAGCAGACGGGCAGTTCTATACAGAATAAACGGACTATCATTTAGAGAATTTTTGGAATTAAAAACGGGTAAACAATTTAGAAGCTTTTCATTAAAAGATGTTTTAGAAAATCATATGGAAATTGCATATGAAATATTGAAGTCTATAAAGCCGTTGGAATACTTTAAAGAGTATTTACAGTATGGATTTTATCCCTTTTATTTTGAAAATCCTAACACATATTATAAAAAGTTGGAAGAAACAATAAATGTAGTTATAGAATCTGATTTGCCGCTACTGTTTAAGATCGATCCTAAAAATATCGTCAAGCTCAAAAAACTTGTTAAATTAATCTGTTTTTCAAAACCTTATGAGCTTAACCTTTCAAAGCTTGCACAGAAAATTGAAATTAATAGACACACCTTATACCGTTATATTGAATATTTAAATTCTGGCAACATTCTGACGTCATTAAAACCAAAAGTAAAGGGTGATGCTATTTTTACAAAACCTGAAAAAATATATCTGAACAATACAAACTTAAACTACTGTTATTGCAAAGAACAAAAAATTGGTACAATCAGAGAAACTTTTGTGGTTTCACAATTAAGGAATTTCTATGATTTAAGCTATCCTAAAAAAGGAGATATACTGATAAATAATCAATATCTGGTTGAAATTGGCGGTAAGAATAAGGATTTTTCACAAATTGAGGGTAGTGGCTACCTTTTTGTTGATGATATTGAAGTGGGATACGGTAGAAAAGTTCCTTTATGGTTGATCGGATTTTTGTATTAAATTGTTTTTAATTATACAGGGTACGGTTTGTTTATTTGATTGCTTCTATTTGCGAAAGAATATTATCATAATATTATTTATTGCAAAAATCGAAATCTAAGTATATACTATGTATATACAATATATAAAAAAGAGGTAATGATATGGCAATAATCCAAAAATGGGGAAATTCTCAAGGAATCAGAATACCTAAAAGATATTTAAGAAAAATCGGGCTTGATGTGGGAGACACTATTGAAATTGAAATAAAAGGTAACAATTTAATTCTCAAACCGGTAAAATTCAGTAAAAAACCTAAAATCAATATTTATGATCTTTTTGAAAAAGACAAAGATTACCAAACTGAAGAATATGACTGGCAAAAACCGCAAGGAAAAGAAGTATGGTAAAAAGATATGTTCCTGAAAAAGGTGATATCGTTCACCTTGATTTTAATCCTACCTTAGGGCATGAACAAAAGGGAAAAAGATATGCTGTTGTGGTCAGCCATTCTTATTTTAACTTAAAAACAGGGATGAGTTTTGTGATACCGATTACTTCAAAAATTAAGAATTATCCAACTCATGTTATTATTGAGGAAGGCAAGATAAATGGAGCTGCAATGGTGGATCAAATGAGAAGTATAGATTACAAAGCAAGAAATACACAGTTTGTACAAAAGCTATCCGACAGCAAAATGGAAGAAATCTTAGACATAATCGAATCAATAGTTTTTACGGAAGAATAGATACCTGTCATACTAACTGGTTAATAGTTCATTTATATCAGATGTAATAAGTTTAACTTTTTGTATGTAAAATATCTACTAACACAATTACATTTCTTGCCAACGATGATCTTTCAATATATTCCATGTTCCGGAATACGGAATGTTAACAGAATATTTTTATAAAAGCATGGTTTAGGAGTTATATCTGAAAATATTAATCAAGGTATTAAAAGGTGGGTCAATTTTTGTGAAAAAAAAACAGAATAGTTTTATTTGAAAATTTAAGGGGATAAAATATCCGAATTTTTCCGATTATCTAAAACAGTTCTTATTTTTAATACAATAAAATTATCTTTAGGCTGAGAGTTTATTTAAATTGTGTGTTATACTTCTAAAAATTTTAAATTTATATACGACAAGATATGACGTAAAACATATTTATATGCTAATATATAGAAAGGAGGATATCATGAAGCAAGGTATAAAAATTATTAATTTTAAGGAAATGTATGAATTTTTAGTTTTCTTGTTAGTAAAAGCTTATCCAGAGATTCATAAAGACAAAATTATAGATGAATTGAATGATTATACAATTATAGGAATTTGTAACTGCATATCTAATGAAAATGATTATCTTTACGATAATATTTGTGGTTCTTTTTATTTAAAATCACTTTCAGATAAAAAAGGAGTATTTGAAAGTGATGACTGTGTCTTGTTTAATTCTAATATCGGACTTTTCATTTTTCATACTAATGAAAAAGGGCACTTAAAAGAATGTGAATTTTTTTACAGAGCCGAGTATTATCCAGTATTTTTTCTAGATATTGTTAAAAAATTTACAAGTAAATCATATTTTGAGATTATCCTAAAATGTTTAGGTTATAATAATGTAAAATATAGGAATTTAGATTATTTAAAAAATGAATTTCGTATTTCTGATATAGATGTGATAGATGTTGAATAAATTATTCAGTATTTTAGGGGTTTGATGAAGCATAACTTATCATATTTAAATACCGAAAGATTAAATTTTATTTTTTAAGATGTGTACGATTTTGAATTTTACAAAAAAATTGATTTAGAAGAGTTTCAAAACAACCGTCTTTTACATTTAAAGCATACTCTTAAAACAATACAATTATTCAATTACTATCATAGATGGGAAGATTACCACCGCTTGTTTCCGATTATGGAGCCCATTTATAATTTTGAAAGGAATTCTGAGGGAACTTATTTATGGTTAGCTTTAATCTTGGCAATAAAAGATTTGTATGGATTTTCGAATAAAAAGTTAGTTGAGGTTATGAATCAAATAACCATTAGAAAGTAAACAATGCTTTTATAAAAACTGTTAATGTCCTTTAAAAATCCCCACCTTATGGCCCTTAAAAATCCCCAGTTATATTTTACTATTTTTAACAGTTTGTAAATCTTTAATTCTATAACTATTACCTTCAATTTTAAAAATGTAAGAATGATGTACAAGCCTGTCTATAATAGCAGAAGCCAATACAACATCACCAAATATGTTGCCCCATTCTTCAAAGTTCCTGTTAGTTGTGATTATGATTGATTTGCTTTCATACCTTCGTCTAATTATTACAAAGAATTCATCTACATAATTAAGGGCTATTTTCTTAAAACCAACCTCATCAATGATCAACAAATCCACACTTAATAATTCTTTGAGCAAAGTAAAATAACTACCGTCACCTTTTGAAGATATAAGTTTATTAACCATATCATTAGAATGTATAAATAAGACCTTGTATCCTTTTTTTAAAGCCTCCAAACCTATCGCATTAGCAAGATGAGTTTTGTCTACTCCAGGATTGCCCATAAAGATTATATTCTTCTTCTCTTGAATAAACCTGCAACTGCTTAAATCAAGTATTTCTTTTTTATTCAATTTAGGCTGATAACTAAAGTCATATTCCATAAGAGTCTTAGAAGAATCCAGCTTTGATTTAGAGTATCTTTTTTTAAATGAGTTGCTCTGTCTGTTTGATTCTTCATCTTCAAGAAGGAGTGAAAGAAAATCAAGATAGCTTAATTGATTCTCTATGGCATATTGATTCCTGGATTCTAAAGATTTAACCATACCGGATAACTTAAAATTCTTTAATTTATTTATAATTTCTTGCATTTTAATTGATCCTCCCATTTAATATCTCATCATAGATTTGCAAATTATGACCATACCCTGAACATTTTACTGATTCCTCAGGTTCAGAAATAGAATATATCCCTGATTCACATATTTTTTTAACCGATAAATAACTTATTGAATTGTGCTTATTAGCTCTCTTGCAAGCCAAATCGATTATTTCTCTGTCATAAACTTTTAAAAGACTGAATATTCCCTGCATCATTCTGTGATAATGACGAGGTTTTTCTCCCTTTAACCTTTCATAAAATTCTAAAGTGTTAAGGCCTATTTCAAGAGATTTTCTTTTATAGTCACTTTGTGTCAATTTCGGATTATGGGCTTTATTTGTTATAAATTCTCCAGTTAATTTAGATACTGTGTGAACCGCTATTTCCTCAAATTTTTCATTGTAGATTTTCAGTATGCTGCCATTACTGCGAATATTTACCTTACTACCCACATATTTATAAGGCACGGAATAATAATTGTACTTGTAAGTGATATGAGAATATCTGTTTACAATTCTTTCTGAAACTTCATAAACCTCATATCTCTTACCTGGAATGCTTAATAGACAGGATTTCTCTTTTTCCATAAATTGTTCATATGGAACTTTTCTAGTTGTGCCGTGGATTTTCTTATTGCAAATATTTTCCTGCCAATCTCTTAAAATAATTTTTACTTTATCTAAATCTCTTTCTTTGATAGATTTGAAGAAGTTATTCTTAACATATTTAATTCCGCTTTCTACTTTCCCTTTTTCCTGCGGATATCTGACCTTACAGGCAAAAGAACTGCTGCCGTAATACTCAAGCATTGCAGCATACTCTTTCTGAATTACAGGTTCATAAAAATTTGCTTTCAATACTCCAGATTTTAAGTTGTCTATCTTGATTACTCTTGGAATTCCTCCAAAATATTCAAATGCATTAATGTGGCATCTTAAAAAAGTTTCTACGTCCTGACTTCTAACTATCTCATAATATTTATATCTGCTATGAGATAGCACCATGCAGAATATCCAGCACTTTACTTTTTTCTTAACTGACTTATCATAAAAATAACCTATGTAACCGAAATCTACTTGGGCTTCTTCGCCTGGTGGGGAAATTAAAGGGACATAAATTCCATCGGGGCCTTTTAATTTCCTAACATACTTTTTCACACAACTGTAGCTTACGGATAAATCATGGTCTCTTGTTAGTTTCTGATGGATTAATACTGCTGTTAAACCTTCTGAGAGGTATTCAATTATTTCTTCTTTGTAAGCCTCTAAAACACTTACTCTTGAAAATTTGGGTGTTTCTACTTTACCGTCTTTCACTTTGTCCCTTATCTTACGGACTGTCTTACGGTCAATACCCAGTTCCCTGGATATTTCAGAAATATTTTTGCCTTGTGATAGTAAGGTCTTTACTGTGTAATACATTTCTACCCCCAACACTTGTATTCTTACCTCCAAGCTTTTTGGAGGTAAGTTAACATTTTTAGGTGGGGATTTTTAAGGGCCTTTTACTGGGGATTTTTCGGGACTTTAACAGGTATTAACAGCAAAAATAGATAATCTTTTTAAATGGATTTGAAAGAAAGAACAGGCCAAGGTATTATAAAAACTCAAAATATTCTTTTCCAAAATACTCTGATGAACATAATATTTTTGTCTTTGGAAAATTAATATTTCTTCAATGCGATTTAATCGCCTAATTTCCAATCTATTCCCAAAGTGTAACCCAAAGTGTAACCCAGTTTGACTTATGAATTCTGTAACTATCTGATAATTAAGAACGCCCCCGAGAGGACTCGAACCTCTGACACCAGGATTAGGAATCCTGTGCTCTATCCTCCTGAGCTACGGGGGCAAGCTGCTATAATAAAACTTAAAAAACGTATTTTGTCAAGTTTTGTGTGATAATAAAAAGTATTATTTTTTTTATTTATTTAAAATCAATTTAAAAAAATATTATGACTTTTTTGAGAATATTGCAGAAGATATAATGATAGTAACACATTAAATTTTTTAAGATTCATAAATGAATTGAGCATTTTATTTAAACTATATTAGATTATTAAGGTAGAAAAATTGACAGTTAGTACTAATAGGGTTAAAATATAATAATAGTTGTTGATTGGTATAATTCATAAGTTATTTATTTTTGAATGAATTTGTTAGCTATATAAACATAATATAGCTAACAAATGGTACTGATATTATGAAAAAAAATGGATTTACTTTAATAGAACTAATTGTAGCTCTCACAATTTTCTTGATTGCTTTTCTCGGTTTAATTCCGCTTTTGATTAAACAAGTTGATGCTAATAAGATGAATCATCTTAGAAATGTAGCTGTGAATATCGCACAGGAAAAAATAGATAGTTTATCAGTTATAGATTTCAACAGTCTTGCTAATAGCATGGACAATGTTTCTGTTGATAATAATGTGTATCAGGTAACAACAGATGTGATTGATTTAAACACTTATCAGAAACAAATTAATGTAACTGTCAGTTGGAAATATAAATCGAAAGATTACAGGGTAAGTATGAGTTTGGTTAGGAGCAATTAGTGAATAAAAGTGGATATAGCCTAATTGAATTTCTAATTACGATATTTTTATTTGGGATTATTGGGTCCATTGTTTTTGCATTTTATATAAATTTTCAAAATAAAAGTATCAATGAGATTACAAACTCCGATTTATATGAAAGGGCAAATAGAATAATGCTTTATTTGACCAAAGAAATACGTACTGCTGGTTTTATGGTATCTTCTATTCCCAAATATTCTGATAACAGCAAATTAATTATAGAAGGTAAAACTTATGATTATTCTATTGTGCCTGAAAATTTTAGTGGTAATAACGGTAGTGATAATATAACTATTGTAAAGGCAGTATCAAATTTACCTGAAATACATGTTGTCCAAAATTATAAATCCAACAGTAATATTATACTTGTGGATAACGATTTTGGAAATTTTTTTAAAATAGACTCAAGTAAAAACCATCTAATATTTGAAAATCATAAAGTGGTTTATAAAATAACAAATATTACAGGTAAGACCATTACCTTGCAGCGACTCCTAAAAGAAAAGGTACCTAAGAATACAGCTGTTTTAGGAGTTAGGGCATTAAAATTTTATGTAGATGATGGAGCATTAAAACTTAACGATTTTAATGAAATATCTATTATCGACGATTCTATTGATGGCTTGCAGTTTCAATATATTTTGGAAGATGGAAGCATTGTAAACAATCCTTCAGGTTCAACTATAGAAAAGATAAGAGCTATAAAGGTTTTTTTACTTGTTAGAGCTCAGAGAATTTACAAAAACTATAAGGATAGCAAATCTTATATTTTAGCTGATACTGTTTATGGTCCATTTAACGATTCTTATAAGAGAGTTTATTTAGAAAATGTTATTGAGGTTAAAAATTATGCGTATGAATAACAAAGGGATGGCACTGATTGTAATGTTAGGTCTGCTGTTGGGGGTATTTATAATTTCTTCAATAGTGAGTTATAGGATTATAAGGACTACAAAAAGTTCTGGAGCAGTTATTGTTAAGAATAAAACATATTATGCTGCAAATAGTGGGATAGAAAATGCCAGAAAATATTTGAATGATAATTATGTATCCACCAATTATTGGTCATCTTTACTTGATAACAGCACAGATAAATATAATGAACTTTCTAATTTAGCTACTACGATTAATGATGTAAACGTTAAAATTTATATTAAAGATAACAACGATGGTGATAATGATTATGGTAGGGATAGTGATTTGAGGGTCTTTGTATTATCAGAAGCTGCTGCGAATGATGGTACAAAGACCATTATAGAGACAATTCTTTTTTATGATAGTTCTGCAAGCCAGAATTACAAGCAATACGGACAAAATGTCAAGAGGACCAATGTTTCCACGAAAAGTGGTTTGAGCGATATTGCAAATGTTACTCCTTCTTCATTTAATATTGGAGGATATTAGTTATGAGAAGAGTTAAGATATTAAATTTTGTCGTTTTATTTTTTATATTTGTTGTTTTTTCTTTTAATACTTTGGCTGGGCAGAAAACTTTTTCAAAAGGTTCTATAATTATTCCTATGGATCCTTGCTGGCAACCTAATAATGACCCGAATATAGATTCAACTTATGCGCCTGCTGGAGTTTGCGATGCAGATAAAAACGATGCTGGCCTTTTTCAAGCTTATGGTTTGGTTTATGAACTATTACAAAGTGGAGTGCCTATTTACTGGGTTATAAATCCTACTAAAAAACTTCGGAATGAAATTGATTTTACAATAGATGGTGTTAGCACAGCTCCTGTTAAAAAGATAAACGATGACAGTTTGATAGATCCACCTGCCAGGGTAATAGATAATGTTACGTTGAATGCTCATGTAATCGATTATAGAGGAGGTCCTTTTGTTATCGATTATAAAGATATTACACCGACAGTTATAGATATAATAAACAAATATACAAATGTAAAAAAACATGAAGCACTGGTAAATTTTACAGCTCCAGTTGAAAAAGTGCTTGCAAATTTACCTCCAAGAATTGCGGTACTTGGCCAGGGGGCAACCAATGTTTTAATAGATTATCTAATGGCTTCGGGATTGGGTTATAAAACAAATCTTGTTTATGACGTTTTGACGATAGATGATATTATTAATGGCAAGCTTGATGATTATCAGTTGTTTTGGGCACCTCACTGGATAATAGAAAAAGAAATTCCTGATGCTACACGCAGAGCTAATGTTTTATCAAAATTAAGATCATTTGTTAAAAGTGGTAAATCTGCATTTTTGGAGTGTGCTTCAATAGAAAGTATAGAAGGATCACCAAGTGGTGGAGTTAATAATGAAACTCAGCAATATGGTGGATGGTTGACTTCGGATAATTACACCATAAGCCGGATAGAAACTAATATGGGTAGCATGGATATAAATTATATGGCTTTTGAAGATCCTGCTTTCTATTTGAATCAATGTGCAGGTTGGGATTTTGAAGCTTTGGGTGGACATGTTCACAATTTCAGACCAGATCAGTCCAAAAATTATAGTTATAACAACTCTGTAGTTAGATTCATTCATGATATTGATGGTGCTTACAATGGTTATAACCCTGGTTTTGATTATTTTGTTGGTGGTAGAATTAATGGAAGTCCTACTCAAGGATATGTTGCATATCTGGCTGGACATAAATATATTGAATGTCAAGGGGCAAATAATGGTTCTCAAATTTTAGAAGTTGATTTAAAATTTGATAATGCTTTAAATAATAATGATAATATAACTTTCACTGTTAATTATAATACTTCTCAATCCGTAACTGCTTGGTATGTGGTTAATGGTGGTTATGGTAATGCTGATAATGGTGAGTTAAAGATAATTTTGGATGATGCAACTTTAAAGAAAAACAATGAACTTAAAACAATTTATATTAAAAATGATAGTGTAAGCAAAGTAAATATCGATTCTTTAGTAGTTCATATCAATACCAGTGGATTAAAATTAGACATCAAAGATGTAAATCAAATTTCTGGGAATAAAGATTTGTGCAAAGATTTGACTTCAAACATTCCTAATTATACTTACAGTTGTTCTACAAATATCACTTTGGATAGTTCTGCCACTTCGGGAGAAATTAGCACATGCAATGTGAATTGGTCTCAGAAAAATAAAAGTAAATCAAATACCTGTGGAATAAGATATGTTTTGAACACTGTTCTGGGGTTGCAGTTTACAGTAATTTCTAAAGAGTATGTTACTTCATCTCCCATAATAGATAGTGGGATAATGTATATAGGTTCTTTTGAATTTCCTGCACACAGGGGGCATCTTAAGGCTTTTGATTTGACAGATAATGAAACGTATTTGCTTTGGGACGCTGCAAACAGTATACCATTAGCTGGAACAACAGGTAATCTTTATGCTCCATCAAAAGATAACGGCTATCGATACATTTTTACAAACGATGGTAGCAATAAAATCAGTTTTGATTTGAACAATACCTTGGCGTTGTTAAACAAGCTTAATGTTACAACAGAAAATGAGGCAAAAGTCCTTATAAACACCGTGAGAGGCAGATTTGGTGCTTCTTTAACGAATATTAATGGTACTGGAGAGATAACTTACAAGTTGTGGGGGATTCACAACTCAACCCCTGCAGTTGTTGGTGGCACACCACTAATCCCAGGTGAGGAACATCGGGATAAAATTATTTATGCTGGTGCTGATGATGGTATGTTGCATGCTTTTTACGGAGGATCCTGGGATGCTGCAAATAATAAATATACCGCAGGTAATGGTAAAGAAATATGGGCATTTATACCTTCATCATTACTTCCGTATCTGAAGGATCAACCATTCAATGACAACAACAGGGATGCTGTTGTTAGCGTTGATGGAGCACCTGCGGTTGGAGATTTTTTTGTGGACATTGATGGCGATGGTGTAAAAGAATGGCGAACGATCTTGGTTGGAACAGCAATGGTTAAATCGTTAAATCAAGGAATAATTTTTGCTCTTGACATAACAGATCCTTACAATCCTAAGGTTTTATGGGAAAAAATGTATCCGGCAGAAAACATGGGCAATTCAAAGGGGGTTGCCATTGGTTCTTTGAATATTGGTAATAAGATTGTGAACTATGTATTTTTAACCTCAAATTTCAAGGATAAGATTCTGGATAATGGGACAGGTAATGTGAACGGTAGTTATGGCATCAATGCTTTTGCTTTAGATTTATTAACAGGGGATATTAAATGGAAATTTGAAAGTTTATATACAGGTGATGCAGTTAATGTAAATGAAACGCCAGCTATCCCATCATTGATGGATTTAGATAACAATGGAAATATTGATTATGTTGTTTTTGGTGATATGGCTGGTAGACTATGGGTATTGGACGCACAAACTGGAAGATCGATAATTGTTGATAATGATGAGGATGTGCCAGCTTATGTCGTGCCAAATGGGGCAAATGAACCAATAGGTTCAGGTGTAGCGATTTATAATAACACTGTAATATTTGGCACAGGTGGAGCTGAGTTTGCTTCAAATACATTAAACTATCATCTATATGCTGTAGAAATAAGTAGAACTTCAGCAAAATTGTTATGGGAATATGAGCTTGGTGTAGGAGAAAAAATATGGGTGTCACCTACTGTTGACAAATACGGAAATATCTATTTTGGTACTGGTATTGGTTATTCTAAACAGAAAAAACCTGATGAATTGGAAACAACCGTTGGAAGAATAGTTATTTTAGATAAAAAGGGTAATCTTTTAAAGTCCATTGATACTGAAGGTGCTGAACTTGGTAACATCGATGTTGATTCTGGAATAGCTGTGGCTGTTTCATTTACTGGTAATGTATATAAAATGGGCAGTGCTAATCAAAATGCTAATAATACTGGATCTGGTAAGCTTCTTGTGAAAGTGTATTCATGGAGAATTAGATAGTGAATAAAAAAGGGTTTACCTTAATAGAAATGGTTGTTTTGTTGTCGATTATCTCTATTTTATTTGGAATAGCTATATATTCATACAAAACTATTAATCGTAAATATTCAATAAAACAAGAGGTTTATAAACTCTATGATGATTTAAAATATATTCAAACTCTTGCGGTAAATTTGGGTGCTCATAGTGTTGTAAATGGTAAATTGATAGAAAAGATGGTGTATGTTGTTTTTGATGAAGATCAAAATTCATATTTTGCCTATAAATGGGAAGATTTTGACAATGATAAAGATTTTGATAGCAATGAAATTGAACTTTTGCTATCCAATAAACTGAAGAACAAAGTAACTTTTTCAAAGTTGTCTGGTGTCAACAAATCTGCCTGTTACAATAATGGAACTTCTCCTTCAAAAGATGTTTCTTTTAATATTATAGATCATATCCCTTGTAATGGAAAATCTTGTTTGGAAATGGATGATTATGGGTTTGCTATCAATAATGGTTCGATTTATTTGTCAGATGGTTTTGAAAGCTATGCAATATCAGTGAGCAAGGCTGGGAATTTTAGGATCTGTCGTTGGGATGATAAATTGAAACAATGGCAGTTTTATTATTGATTAAAACAAGTTAGCTTCTTTCGATTTATTTCCTAATTTAATTGGAAAATAAATATTTTTAATTGTCAAAATTATGTGATATACTTAATTATAAGTATGTATATACGTGAGGTTGTGAATGATGAGATTATTCATGCTATTTATTTTCATTTTATTTTTTTCATTTGTTGGTTTAAAGGGGTTTTCCTTAGATAATTTTTTACTCAAGGGTAGAATTGTTGAGTTAAAGCGTGACTATGCCATCGTGAATGTTAATGCTGGCAATTGTGTTGGACGAAAGAAAGTGTATTTTGCCGAAAAAAGTATTCTAAGAGAGTTGAAGGTTGGTGATAGTGTAGCTTTTCTTGTTGAGGAAAATATATGTAAAAAGGAATTTAGAGAGATGACTTCGAACTTTGAGAGGGGAATAAAATGAAAAGTATATATAAAATTTTGTTATTCCAAATTTCCATTTTGTTTTTATTTTCTCTAAATGTTTATTCACAAAATAGTTGTCAGGATTATACATATATTCCACCTACTTTCAGTGCAGTTGTACCACCAACTGTTATGATAGCTCTTGATGTTAGTGGAAGTATGAGCTGGGATGCTTATTTAGATCCAAACTATGATAGTTCTGTTGTTTATGAAGGTTTTTTTGATCCTGAAAAAAATTATAAAAAAATAAATGGAGTATGGTCAGAAACTACTCTATCGGCTTCAAGTTGTCCATCTCCCGACGCGTTTTATTTAGATAGCTCTGGAAATAGAATAATAAAAGCTTGCTGGAATAGCTGGTGGTGGCCAGATACAAATGAAGATTGTTTAGATACATCAAAAGTATATTCTGGAAACTGCTTAAATTATTGGATATTAGCTAGAATAGATGTTTTTCGTTGGGCTATGACTGGTGGTGTGCCAGATTCTTGTCCAAATGGTGCTACTGGTAATACTCAAAAATGTGATCCTGAAATTGCATGTAGTGGAGATAGTTGTATAATTAAAACACATTGGAATGTAAAAATAGAGTCATTAGTTTATGATAATGTTAATCATCATGGAATAATGGATGCTGTTTTATACAAATTGAAGGAAAAAGATTTAAGACCTCGTATTGGTATAATGTTTTTTGCCGGAGATGGTATTACTAGTAATGGAAGAAGCGTATATGTCGGTGATTTTTTAACGGCTAACAGTACTGATGACATATATCCTTACAAAAATTTAATTACATCAATTAATACGGTGGATGTAGGTGGGGCAACACCATCTGGTCCAGCAATGTGGGATGTTTGGAATTATTATTTACAAAATGATCCGCAGTATGGTGGTTTAGATCCAGACGATGGCTCAATTGAATCTAATCATTTTAAAGATCCATTATGGATTTGTACTAATGGAGAAGGAACGGGATTGCAATGTAATTTTGCTCCTTGTTCAAGTAATTACGTGATACTTGCTTCTGATGGTCAGTGGAATACCCCTTCTAATGATATTGCTGAACTTGACTCAAATGGTAATTCGCCTGATCCTGTTGTTCCTGCAAGGGAAATGCATATTGGAGCTGTTAGAAGCAAAGACAATGTGTTTGTTAAGATAGATGCTGTATATACACTTGGCATGTTTTTGGGGGGAACTGGTGAGCAGTCTTTGAAAAATGTGGCGATGTATGGTACTTTTGATAAAAATGTATCTGGTATGGATTGGCCAGGAGGAACAACGCTTGATGATTTGAATGTTTTCGGTGCAGATTCAAGATATCCTGATGATTCATGTAATATGGATGATGCTGGTGATGGTAGAGGAAGTGGATGTGAACCTTTACCAGCTTCTCAACCTGATTGGGATCAAGATGGAAACGGTTTGCCTGATACATTTTACAGTGCTAAAGACGCCAGAGAGCTAAAGGAAAAACTTGAAGCAATTTTTAGTGATATCTTAAGAAGAGCATCATCTGGAACATCTATTGCAACCGTTTCTACTGAGAACAGAGAATCTTCAATGTTATTTCAGGCTTATTATTATCCAGCATTGTATGACAACAACTCTGGAAATGAAATAAGCTGGATAGGTGATGTAAGGACGTATTTCCTAGATGACAAAGAAAATATTAGAGAAGATACAAATACTGATGATAAGCTATCACTGACAGATGATAAGATATTGATTTTTAAGTTTTTGGATATTTACGCTAAAACGATGGGTTTTAAAATTGACGATGCTGATGCTGATTTAATTCCTGATAAATGTGAAATTACAGATACTGATAAACCATATGAGTTAATAGATTTGAATCCTATTTGGAGTGCATCTGAATATTTAAAAAACCTCAGTACAGACAATCGTGACATATTCTTGATGTATAACAATACAAAAACTTTATTTAATCCAACTGACACTAATGTTGTAGACTATTTAGCATCTATATGGAATATGACTACCACTGATACAGTAAAGCTTATGAAGTTTATAAGGGGATATGATTTTCCAGCTGATACGACATATAGAAGTAGGCATTTTATCAATTCTACATCAAGCGAAATATACGGAAACGTCTATAAATTGGGTGATATTATTAGCTCAACACCACGTGTTTTGAAAGATAGCAGGGTGAATCAGTATGATATTATTTATAGAGACCAGACATATTATAGTTTTATAAATTCTGAAACTGTAAGAAATCGGGCTAATGTAGTTTTTGTTGGTGCAAACGATGGTATGGTCCATGCTTTTTTTAGTGGTAAGATTCAAAGTAGTAATGATCTTAATTATGAGGCAGAGGTTAATAATGTTGTTGAAAACAATACAATAACCTTAGGTAAAGAACTGTGGGCATTTATACCAACAAATGTATTGCCATATCTTAAATGGTATTATGAGGAGGGTAAAGATTGTCATGTTCCAAAGGTAGATTATCGTTTTATGCTTGTTGATGCATCTATAGGTGATGATGTTAATAAATCAGATTCTTGGAGAACTCTTCTTATTGGTATGATGGGATTTGGGGGTAAGCCGATAGACATTGATAATGATGGAAATTATGATTATTCGTCATCTGTCTTTGCCATTGATGTTACAGATCCATTAAATCCTAAGGTTTTGTGGGAATATAAATTGCCTGACTATTCTTTGACTTTATCTTTTCCTGGTGTGATAAGAAAAGGAGAACCTGCATCTAAAGGGGAGTGGTACTTGATTTTTGGGAGTGGTCCTTTAAATCCTGAAGGCTCAAATTTTGTTTCTTCTGCAAATATTTTCATTTTGGATCTTAAAACTGGTGTGTTAGTTAAACAGATTTCAGTTGATACAAAAGTTGCAATTGGTGATGTTGAAACCCTTGATGTGGATCATGATTATCAGGTTGATATGGTTGTGTTTGGCTCTTATGGTGGTGCATCAAGTCAGATTGGAAAATTGTATTTTCTTAATCTTCGTGATTCGACTGGATATAAAGATATAGCAAGTTTGAAAGTTGCTGATTTACAAGCAGTATTTGATGTACAACGGCCAATATTCAGTAAAGTAGCTAATACTATTGATGATGATGGTAAATTGTGGCTTTATTTTGTTACAGGTAGATTTTTAAATACCGATGATAAAGTTGACAATTTATCTCAATATATTGTTGGAATTAAAGATTCCGACGGTGTTTGGAAGACTTCTTCTAATTTTAAATTGAGCTTTAATGACCTTTATGATTCAACCGATGCTGTTGTTGAAGCGAATATTTCAAAAGTAGAGTGTTTTTGTTTGGGTGTAAAGTGTGGTGATGCAAGATTAGATTTAACAAGTTTAACATACACCTGTGATAAAGGTTATCCCATAGTGACTGAAACTACTGGGGATTTGCTTATTACTGAGACATTAAATGGTGTGACACCATCAGTTGAGGCATTTGCTAATGCTTTGACTACTCCTGTGAGTAGTGATGGCTTGGGCTACTCTGGATGGTATTACAGACTTGGAGATAGGGAAAGAGGATTTACCCAACCATTTATTGCTGGTTCAATTGTTGATGTACTTACGTTTACTCCAAACAATGATTTGTGTAGTTATGGTGGTACAACAAATCTGCATGCTATGTATTACAAGAGTGGTACGCCAGGACCACAACCTATGTTTTTGCAAGAAAACCAAAATATTAGCATAACAACAGATACTCAGGGTAATATTGAACAGAAAATTACATTTATAAAAAGTCTTGATTTGGGAGTGGGTGCACCACCTATAGGAGAAGGTATTACAGCTACGCCAATGGAAGAAAAGGGGGAATATGTTAAGTTAATACAGACATCTGTTGGCACCATCATAAAACAGAAACAAAAAGGTGAAGATGTATCAAGTAAGCTTTTATTTAGGATTATGAGATAGATTATGAGGATAAATAAGGGTTTTACATTAATAGAATTAATGGTAGTAATAACTATCTTTGTTATACTGATAAGTATTGCATTTATAGCTGGTTCTAAATTTATAAACAGGATTAAATTGAATGAAACGGTGGATAAAATTATTTCTTTAATAAATGATGCGCAAAAATTATCAATACTAAAAGGGGTCGAATGTGATCCCGTTGATAACTGTTCATACGACCTATATGGTATTTGGTTTAGTAGTAGCGGGTATTCTCTTGTCAGATATAGTTCTACAACTTGGCCACCTGCAGATGATACAGATGTTGTTAAAATTGAAAATTATACTTCAAAATTTTTGATTTCAACAAACGACAATATTAGTTTAATCAGTGGGCTTGTGCTATTTAACAAAAAAGGGATGCCAAATTATAATTTTGATGTTACCGGCGGGATAAATTTGACACAGCCCTTTGTCGTTACAGTAAGTGGATATTCTTTGAGTAAAAAAATAACAATAGATCAAACGGGAAATGTTCATGCTGAATAAAAAAGCTTTTACCTTGATAGAACTCATGATTGCTATTTTGATATTTTTGATAGCTATACTCGGGCTTGTGCCTGCTTTTATCAATGCTGTTAAGATAAACAAAATTAATGAAGTCAGAGATAAAGCATATTTGGCTTTAAATAAGAAATTGATTGAAATAGAAAGTATGGATTTTAACAGTCTAGCTAACGATAATGGAACGATTACTATAGATAACACTGATTACAATTATACGATCAATGTTATTGATGATAGCAGTTCAATAGGGAAACTTAAAAAGGTGGTAGTAACAGTTAAATGGACAAAACCATATTACAATGAAGAAAACAGTATATCTGGTACGATATATGTGAGGGCTAAAAATGAATAAAAAGGGAATGACGCTGATAGAACTTATTGTTGGAATGGGGTTATTCGTCATAATTTCTTCTTTTATCTATGTTACATACAATACTTTTTATAGAAGCGGGACTGTTCAGATTGCTGTAAGCAAAACTGCTGATGATATAAGATTGACTGTTTTGAAGCTTGATAAGCTTATAAGGTCTGCGGGTTTTGGTATTGATAGAAACAATGTTGACAATGCTGTAAATGTGATTGGTGATACCTTGACATTTTATACCCTATTTGGTGATGAAACAGATTCTGGAGCGTGGGAAGTATGTTCTGGAACAAAAACATTGAATGTTCCTTGTGTTGAATTGAGTGAGAATAAGGTATTGAAAGGAAAATTAAGTGCTACAGATACTTTTTGTAATAAAGGTGATATTTTAATTAGGTGCAGAGATGCCAATAATGATGGTGTTTGTGATGATCCATATTATTATATCAGAACGATAAAATTAAGTGTAGACCAGCCTTATAACGATTGTGCTGCAGATACATACAATTTGTTATTGGATGATAATGTGATATTAAAATGCGTTGCCGATGTGAAATTTGTGTATGACAGTAATAGTAAAGTTTTGAAAATGGGATTTATTGTGCAAAATGGTAATAGGAGAAAAACTCCTTTAAGTAAAACAATTTCTTACACAATCGATAACTCATCTTATGCAATATCAGGAAATTTAGCATATTATAGGTGGATAATAATTGAAGATATCATTTATCTGGAGAATTTATGATGAATAACAGGGGCTTTATATTAAATACTATATTGATATTTGCTGTTGCTTTGCTTTTATTAGTAGGATCTTTATATTTTGTTTTAACAAGCAGTACTAAGTTTTCGGGTGAATTTAAAAGATTCGCCAACTTGAAAGAAGCTACGAATTCTGGGGTTGATATTGCTGTTCATCTTTTAAAAAACTTTGAAAGTTATGATAAGGTATTTGTCTCATTTAATGATATTAGCATAAGATCGGTATCAGATCCTGATGAAGTGTGTGGTTTGGGAAATACTTTTGATATAAAAAAATACCTAATACTATCTGATCCTAATAACGATACTTGTAAAAGCTTGTTGATGTCAAAAGACAATTACTGGATTGAATTTATACAGGGAAAATATGAAATAAAAATTTATCTGATAAAAGAATACCAAGGTTCAATTGCCGGTGCTGGTGGTGTTGCTTCTTTTCCTCCAAGTGCTGGTTCAAATGTGGCTAAATACAAATATTTAGTAAAGATTATATCGATAGGTGAAGATAAAGTTACTGGTTCGACGTTAAGGGTTGAGGGATTGTTTAGATTGAGCCTTTAAGATTAAAAAAATCATTATACATATTACCTATCCATTCGTGCAGTGTTTTACATGTATACATGTATCATATAAATAGCTTATTTTGGCATAAGACTATCAAAGATATAATTGTTTCTGTTAGTTTTAAAATCTATAGGTGCGACAAAAATATTTAAACCAGCTTTTTGTAAAAAATAAATATAAGGGTAACATTAAATGTGTTTATTAATGATGTCAAAAATACCCGTCCGCCGTTGGGCGATACATTAGGTTCTAAAAAAGAAAAATACTCTACAAATATTAATATTTAAAAAATGCTAAAATCATTAATTAAGTTAATTTTAGAAATGATATTGTAAGAAAGAAATTACTAAAGAAAAATTCAATAACCAAGGGTAACGGTTATTACAAGAGAGAGTTGAAAACAGAGCTTGGATATTTAAAAAGATGCTTGGGTTTTAAAAACTAGGAACAGTAATTTGTCAGGTAAGCTTATGTTATATCGTAATAGAAGTACACTAGGTTTAGATGAGATTATAAAATCTCTAATTACATCAGGAATATCATCTCGCTAGCAGGCCGGGCTATTATGTGATGTTTTGAGAATTAGGCGAGAGGTATAAAAGGTGATAGTTATGAAACTGTCAATATTTTAATCAATAGTTAGAGCAAAATTATATCTCACAGAAAATATAGGTCAATAAATGTTACGCTTTAATAAATATAATTATTTGATATTTCTTGCAAGTTCTGCAACTTTATATTATTATATTTCACAGGAAAATATCAAAATAAAGCAAAAATTGAGATATGGTGTGACTTAAATATCTTAAAGAGAGTTTTTAATAGAAACTAATTATTTCTGGGGGGAAGTATGGCTGAAATTTTGGTTACTGGGGGAGCGGGATATATTGGTTCTCATGTGGTAAAACAGTTGATTGAAGAAACGGATCACAGGGTACATATTATTGACAATTTATCTACCGGTTTTATTGAAACAATAAAGAGGTTAGAAGAGATTGCAGCAGGAAAAAATAAGCAGATTAAATTTACAAAGCTTGATCTCTCTCATTGGGATAAAGTTGATAATTTTATTAAAGAGAATAATTTTGATGCAGTAATACATTTTGCGGCAGCACTAATTGTGCCTGAATCAGTGGAAAATCCATTAAAGTATTATCTTAACAATACAGCAAATACAGCTCACCTTATAAAATGTTGCGTGGAAAACAAGGTAAATAAATTTATATTCAGTTCCACCGCAGCAGTTTATGGTGAGCCAGACAAAAAATCTATCCCAATTGATGAAGATTGTCCTACAAATCCTATTAATCCTTATGGAATGAGCAAAAGAATGAGTGAAATAGTTTTAAAAGATGCAGCTAAAGCACATTCTAATTTTAATTATGTTATTTTGAGATATTTTAATGTGGCTGGTGCTGATCCATTGGGAAGAATTGGACAATCTACGAAAAATGCAACTCATCTAATCAAAGTAGCCGCAGAAACTGCTTTGGGTAAAAGAAAAAAAATGTATATTTTTGGTGATGATTATGAAACAAGGGATGGAACTTGTATCAGAGACTATATACATGTAGATGATCTTGCAAAATCACATCTTTTGGCATATGAATATTTAAAAAATGGTCACAGCAGTGATGTTTTTAACTGTGGATATGGTTATGGATTCACTGTAAAAGAGGTTATTGATACAATGAAGAAGGTGAGTGGCGTAGACTTTGATGTGGAAATTGTAGGAAGAAGAGCAGGGGATCCAGCAGAACTTGTGGCTGATAATAAGAAAATTAAAACAATTCTTAATTTTAAGCCAGTATACGATGATTTAGAATTTATTTGTAAAACTGCATTGGAGTGGGAAAAAAAATTGACTTAACATATGAGTTTTAATTAGTGAGTATTTAAAATTTATGATTAAAGGTATGATTGCAATATTTTAATTTATATGTAACCCTTAAAATTGTAAAATTAACAAGTTTATTATTTTTTATTTTAAGTATTGGAACTTATTTATATTACAGCTAATTTTTTTATAATTACGCTTATTTAAGCGGTAGATAAATATAGAAAGTGGTGCCTTTGTTGATTTCTGATTTCACAGCTATACAACCATTGTGATTTTTGATTATCCTGTAGGTCATAGCAAGCCCAAGCCCATTTCCTTTTTTCTTAGTAGTAAAAAAAGGGTCAAAAATTTTATTTATTATTTTTTCATCAATTCCTTTTCCTTCATCAGTTATTGAGATTTCAACATAATCTCCTTTTTCTAAAACACACTGGTGCAAGATTTGTTTGTTAGTAAATGAAAATTTTTTAACGTTAATATAAATGTTACCATTATCATTCATTGCTTCAATAGCGTTTATTAAAAGATTGCTTAAAACCTGGGTCAATTGAATTTCATCTGCCATAATTTTAATTTTTTCTTCGGGCAGTAAAAAATGTACTTTTACATGTTTACCAACTAGAATCAGTTTTGTCTTATTTTGGATAAAGCTATTTAAATCAATTTCTTTTTTTTGCAATATTTCATCTTTTGAAATGGACAGCATCTGTTTATTCAGCTTGTTAATATTCTGACAGATTTCTTCCATACTCTTAAGATAATTTATTTTTTCCTCATTTGATTCCTTTGTTTTTAAAACGTAGATATGCATTAATAATGCGTTTATCATGTTATTAAGATCATGAACTAATCCTGAAACTAATGTAGAAATCAATTCAAACTTTTCTTTCCTTATTATTTCAAATTCATAATTTTTTAAAAGGGTGAAATCCTTTCCATAAAAAATAAGTGCGTAAATTTCTCCAAAAATGTTTGTAACTGGAATTTTGTAAAAGCTAAAATATCTATTGTTGCCTTCGTTATCTTTTAACTTTATTTCTTTTATATTTATTTTACCGTTAAAATCATTTTTTAATAAATCAGAAGACTCTTTATAATCTAACAACGAAAATATGTTTATATTTTGCTTGTCTGGAGATAATTGAAAAAATTCATAAAAAAACTTGTTTGCAAGCAGTAAATTGCCTTGTTTGTCCGTATAAAAAATTAAATCATTTACCGAATTAATAATGTTTTGTAATATTTTTTCTTTTGACTCAATTTCAGAATAAAGTTTTTGTAATCCAGAATATCCTAAGTAGATCAGTGCTATAATTAATATTAGAGAAAAAATGGCATAGTATGAATATAATTGATATAGACAGTTTAAAATAAGTTTATAGTTTATCATTCCTACAATTTTGATATCATTACTTTCTTGTTTAATAAATTCATATATTTTACCATTAATTTCTAATAGGTTTTTGGAAATAAATTTAACTTTTGTTGTGAACGTTGAATTTAAAAGTGCATTTTTATAGTAGATGAGTAGTTCAGGATCAATTTCTGATGTATATAATTGAGTTATTTTAAGTTTTTTTATTAAAATCACTATATTTTGAACATTGTTATTTAGTATATGTTTGTTTATTGCAGCTATATAAATGTCGCCATTAGAATTAAACAAAAAATAATCTCGGATATTGTCTTTTAATGAATTGATAATATTATCTTGCATAATATTATCAATAATTTTTGGATTCCCTGAATAAATAAAATTTTTATTTCTCAGAGAAATTGAACCAATAAAATCGAGTTTAAATAGATGCCTTGTTTTTATCAATTCTTTCAAATTAAAGTTATTACTATTACTATTACTATTACTAATAAGCATTTTAGATATTGAGAATAAGGTTTCTTTTTCTTTCTCAATTAATGAAAAAGTATTTAATATTTTTAACCGTAGTTTTTCTTTTTCTTTTGTTTTAAAATTATTTAGTTCATGATTTATTAGTGAAATAAAACCAATTGTGAACAGTAAATAAATGGTAATATACAAAAAATAGTAAATTTTTACATCTTTAATCTTTGTGAGGTATTTGATGTAATAGTATGTAAATATAAAAATAAGTAAGAATTGAGGGGCAAGATAATATATCGATGGATTTATATTAAATAAGGCATCCAAAAATACATAAGCAGGTAACAGTAAAACAAATTTAAATTTTCTTTTAAGAGCGTAATTTCTTGGTAAATATATTTGTAAAATTACAAAAACAATAAGAGAAATAGATAAATAAATTTTTGATTTGAAATATAAAAATGGTGGCAGAAAAACAAGCATAAGAAGGTAAAGAAAACATAGTTTTTCATTCACACTATTTTTCTGATAAATAAATAATACTATAGAAAGTATAACTATCGATAAAATAACTATGAAATAGTAACGTTCAAAAATCGGAGAGATGAAAAATGCAAATTTGTATAAAGCAAATCCGATACATAGAAGTAGAAAGTAGTAGCGATTTACAGTTTTATCAAATATTAAAATATCGTATCTTGTGAAAAATAGTTGTATAAAACCTAAAAACAAAAGCAAGCTAATATTAATTAATAATAAAATAGGGTAGACTGTATTGCCAGCAACTATTGAATTGATAAACATCAATAAAACTTATCCACAATATTTATTAGCTCATTATTAAAGTTTATTTTTAATTGCTCCATTCTTTTTTTGTTTATGACAATTTCATAATCATAGGATTCTTCGATTTTAATTTTTCTAATATCTTCACCATTCAATATCTTAACGGCTTTTTCTCCAGCTTTTTTCCCCATTTTGTAAAAATCAACAGTAACTCCTCCAAAAAAACCTGCTTTTGTAAATTCTTTATTTACTCCAATATCGATTATATTAATTTGATTAGTTAAAATTGGTATTAGTCTGTTTATGCTCAAAATCTCATTTTCAATTGGGTCTACAATAGACATTGTTAGAGGTATATAAGCATCAAAATGTCCACTATTTATTTTGTAAATAGCATTTTTTAGATCAAAAGTCGTTTCTACTGGTAAAAACGCGGTATGGTTGATGAACTCAGAGTTTGCAAGCTCTTCTTGTACCTGTTTTCCTAAGATATTTCCAATAAAATCTGTGGAGTATAAAACTGCTACTTTTGGCACTTTGTTATATATAAGATATAAAAATTCAAATTGGTTTTCTATAAAAAGACGCTCATGAACACCAGTGATATTTTTGGTTGGTAAAAATGTTGTTGGGTCAAAAAAGTTTAATTCCTTGTTGTAGTCCATTAGACTTTTATTAATACCGGAAAAAACCAATTTCAGTGTATTGTCAAACAACAATGTTTTTGCAAAGAAATTAAAAGCTAAATCATCAAGTGTAATGATGAGTGCTGGATGCTCTTTTTTTATCTTGCTGTTAATTTGTGCAGTTAGTTTTTTTACTGTTTCTGTTTTTTTATTTTTAGAATCTAAATAAAATGATTTGATATTGTATTTTTCTAATACCCCTGAAAACTCAAGACTATTTATTACACCATCATATTGTGGTTTCCCACACAGGTCATTTTTATTATAGCTGGCAATAATATAAATAAGGTTTTGTGCAAAAGAAAAATTAAATAGAGATAAAAGTAAAATCAAGGATAATAACAGCTTGTGTATTTGATTCATGCCAATATTAATAGCTATTACATGTTTATTAATCAAGCGATTTTTATTAGGTTTAAAAGGTTAAATATAATTTGACTTTTTTAAGTGATTGGATTAAATATTTTCTGTTATGAATTTTTTGATGGGAAATGAATTAATTGCAATTGGCGCTTATCACTCTGGAGTTACTTCCGCCTATGCTTATCCTGGCACACCATCTAGTGAGATTTTAGAAGCCTATTCTCATTATGCAAAAGGGTGTTATTCTCAATGGTCAATTAATGAGAAAATCGCTTTTGAGCTAGCAGCTGCTGAAGCTATCTCTGGGAAATTTGCTATGTGTAGTATGAAGCAAGTTGGATTAAACGTAGCTGCAGATCCCCTTTTTTCTGTTGCTTATACTGGAGTGAAAGGTGCTTTAATAATTGTGTCTGCTGATGATCCTGGTCCTTACAGTTCTCAAACAGAGCAAGATAGCAGGATGTATGCCTTTTCTGCTAAAATACCTGTTTTTGACCCTATAAACCCTGTTGATGCATATGAACTGACGAAGAAAGGGGTAGAATTATCTCATAAATTTGAAATTCCTGTAATGATAAGACCTGTGATGAGGGTATGCCATTCAAGGCAATCATTCGATATTCAGGTAGAGAAAAGTGAATACAACTATGGTAATTTTGAAAAAGATGTTTCGAGATGGGCCGCAACTCCAAAATACCGTAAGGTGTTGCATGCAAAACTTAATGAAAAACTTGAGATAATATCATCAACTTATTATCAAAATTATAAAATTAATAGAAAAAATAAATTTGCTGTTGTTGGCTCAGGTTACTCTTTTGCTATTGTAATGGATATTGTAAAAGAGAAGAAATTAGATATTGACTTATATAAATTTGATATGTCCTTTCCATTGCCTGCAGCTCTTCTTGATGAGCTAATTAATAGATATGAAAAAATCCTTGTAATTGAGGAAACTCAACCATTGATTGAAATTCAGTTTGCTAGAAAGGATAAGATATTTGGAAGATTGAATGATTTTATTACAAAAATGGGTGAGTTGACCTATGATTATTTAACAGAGAAACTTTTTAACTTTATTGGTAAAGAATTTAAAATAAATAAAAATCAGGATTTTAAAGCAAAAGGGGTAAAACCAAGACTTTGCCCGGGTTGTGGTCACAGACCTGCCTTTTATGCAATTAAGAAAGTTGCTAAAAATAAAGGGATTTTCCCTGGAGATATAGGTTGCTATACCCTCGGTGTTAATCTTGATGCTGTTGATACATGTATATGTATGGGGGCTTCTGTTACTTTTGCGGAAGGGCTTTCAAGAAGCAATCCTGAGAAGACAATTATTGCCACAATTGGCGATTCTACTTTTTTTCACACAGGGATACCAGCTTTGATAAATGCTGTTATTAATGATGCCAAATTTGTGCTGTGTATTCTAGATAATGAAACTACTGCCATGACGGGATTTCAACCGGTTCCTCATGAATCAGGAAAAATAAAGATAGAAAAGGTAGTAGAAGGGATTGGGATTGAATTCTGCAAAGTAGTAGATCCATACAAATTTGAAGAAGGGATAAAAGTATTAGAGGAAGCTGTCAGTTTTGTTGAGAGCAATAGGAAGCCTGCTGTTGTAGTTTACAGACATCCATGTGTGACAAAGATAAAGTACCGTAAAAAAAACGATGTAGTGATTACTGATGACTGTAGAAATTGCCGAATATGCTATGAAAAATTCGAATGTCCTGCAATTTTTGAAAACAAATTAAAAAATAAAGCGGAAATAGATAGGCTAATTTGTGTGAATTGTGGCGTTTGCATATCAGTTTGTCCGTTTAATGCAATTGTTAGAAATAGTGAGTAGGATGTAAGGACTTGGTGTTGAGTGTTTTAATGAGGAGTAAAAATTGAAAGGGGTTATCTGCGGTAAAGGTGGGCAGGGTGTTATCACTTTGAATAGGCAGATAGGAACTGTTTTATCAAATTTTGGAGAAAAGATTATTTCAGCTGAGACCCATGGTATGGCAATGCGCGGTGGAAGTGTGAGTACATTTCTAAAAGTGGGGGATTTTTACTCTGCAAACTTTGGGAGTGAAGAGGCTGATTTTATTATTTCAACAGATAAGGATGAGTTTTTCTCGAATTTACAATTTTTAAAATCAGATGGAGTGGCGATTATTAATTCTAATGAGAAGATAGAATATAGTAATGCAAATATTGTTACTGTTGATGCTACTAATCTTTCATTAAAACTTTTTAGTAATCCAAAATATACTAACTGGTTTTTATTTTTTATTTTTTTTAAAGTTTTTCGTGAAAGGTTTGAGTTTGATAATATAGTTAAAATTGTTATAAATTATAAAATGCTTATTAATGATATTTTGGAAAAGGTTTTAAAGGAGATATGATTATGCTTAGTGATAGACAGCTTGAATTATTAAATAAAACTCTGCATCACATTAAGAAAAATAACTCTTTTTACTATGAAAGACTTCGTTTTGATGGAGAAATCAAAAGTTATGATGATATGTTAAAGCTTCCTTTTTTGACAAAGGATGATTTGCGGCAAGGGTATCCTTTCGGTTTTGCCTGTGCTGATAAAAAAGATTTTATGCGTATGCATATGAGCAGCGGGACAACTGGCACTCCAATAATAAATCCTATGACAGAAAATGATATCAATCAATGGGCTGAGATAATGGCAAGGTGTTACAAAACTGCCACTGTGACAAAAGAAGATATTATTCAAATAACCCCTTCGTTTGGACTTTTTAATGGCGGTTTTGGTTTTCATTATGGAGCTGAAAGAATTAAGGCTTTCGTGATTCCTGTGGGGCCTGGCAGGTCTTTTTTACAGCTTAAATTTATGAAAGATTTAGGGACTACTGTTTTATGTTCTATTGCGTCATACCCCCTCAGGCTTATTGAAATTGCAGAGGAAGAAGGTTTTGATTTTAAAAAGGATAGTTATTTAAGAGTTGGTATTTTTGGTGCTGAGGTTTGGTCTGATGAAATGCGTAGAAGAATTGAGTATATTATGGGCATAGAAACCTTTGATATTATAGGTATGACTGAAACAGGTGGTGTAGGACTTGGTATAGATTGTAAAGAGCACAATGGTATACATGTGTGGGATGATCACTATATAATTGAGATAATAGATCCAGAAACAGGTGAACCAGTGAATGATGGGGAAGAGGGTGAAATGGTGATTACCACTCTTACAAGAGAAGGTTTACCATTAATAAGGTACAGGACAAGGGATATCACAAAAGTTGTAAGCAGGGAAAAATGTAATTGTGGGCTTCATACTATCAAGGTGGATAGAATCAAAGGTCGTACTGATGATATGTTAAAGATTAAAGGGGTAAACTTTTATCCTTCCCAAATAGAATCTATCCTTTTGCAGTTTAATGAGCTTTCAATGGAGTATCTTATTATTTTAGAAGATAAAAAAGGGAAAGATGATGTTACACTTCTTGTGGAAAAGGAAAATGGTGCAGATGATGAAGTATTTGACAAAGTTTATACAAAGTTATATGATTTTTTAGGTTTCCATCTTAATCTCAAGCTTGTGGAAAAAGGTACCATTGAAAGAAGCCAGGGGAAAGCCAGAAGAGTTCTTGATAAAAGAGAAAAAACAAACTGACACAAATTTTAATCTGTTTAACTGGAGTCACCCCATTTTTTGGAGACTGTTTTGAATTATAATTATATATCAATAAATTATGTTGAATTGTTTGTGGGAAAACATTTTTCTCATCGTATATTAGAAATATGGAATAAACAATTAACAAAGAGTTAAAAAAAGGTTATGTAATGTATGGAGCACTGAAGGTGAACAAGGACATTTTTCTCATTGGTTGTAAGAAACCGTTGAGAATGTTGTCCCCACCTTCAGCTTTCCAAATACTGGACGGAACATTAGGCTACGAGCCTGTATTATGTTGCGATGATAGTATAAAGGGAAGCAAAGCTCAAGAAAAAATATAGGAGACATTATAAAATGAGAAGATTTGAAAATGTGGTAGGTATTGATGTATCAAAGTCGACATTGTCAATAAGTTTTTATGATGGATCTACGCACAAGTATTACGAGACGAGCAATAGTGTAAGATCTTTTACTAAAGATTTTCTTAAGAAAGTAAAAGGAGTAGATTGGTCGAAAGTACTTTTTATGATGGAAAGTACAGGAGTATATCATTTAAAATTAGCCACCCATTTGAGTAGGGAGTTAGGTTACGAAGTAAGTGTAGCTAATCCGATGTCAATAAAGAAATATTCAGATATGAATTTAAGGAAGGCAAAGACAGACAAATCGGATTCCAAATTGATAGCGGAATATGGGCTGGAATATGGTTATAAATGGAGATTTAAACCTAAGGATGAATTATATTATGAGATAGATAGTCGTTTAAAAGCAATAGAGGATTTTCAATCTCAGATAAATAGATTGAATAATCAGATAGAGGGATTTAGCCAATTGCCATATGAACAAGAAGAGGTTATATCGTGTTATAAAGATGTAATTTCCGCCTATAAGAGCAAGATTAAGAAATTGGAGCAGGAACTAGAGGTTTTGTTGAAAAGTCGTTATAGAGAGGAATATGAGTTAGTTATGAGTATTCCTGGAGTAGGTATGAAGTTAGCGTCGATAGTGTTGGGCAAATTGGAGTGTTTTCGTAATTTCAAGAGGGCGAAGGAGGTTGTTAGTTATATAGGTTTGTGTCCTTCTATTAGGGAATCTGGGACATCTGTAAGGGGAAGGGGACATATATCAAGGAGAGGAAATGCTTATATAAGGAAGATATTGTTTGTATGTTCATTGTCAGCGATACGGTATAATAAATTTTGTTCAAATTTGTATAGAAGGCTTTTATCATCAGGTAAAGCGAAGAAATTGGCGATAATAGCAGTAGCGAATAAATTGATAAGGCAAATATTTGGTGTATTAAAAAACGGTAGGCCATATGATCCAGAATATTTAAAAAATTTAACAGAGGTTACAGAAAATGGTTGACAATTAACACGGAACATTCTCACAAAACGTCCAGTTTTGTTCCGAGGCAAGTTCCTCTAAAACCGCCATCCATGGCGGTTTTATGGGAACTTGAACCCGAAAAATGTTTTCCCACAAACTCATTAAAAAAAGTTTTGCAAAAAATTGGGTGACGCCAGCTGTTTAAAGCTTGTCAAAAATTTCATTGTGTATTATAAGTTCGCATGCTTAAGTATCTTGTTTTTCTGATAATAGGTATAATCACCGGTTATATAGTGAAAAAAGAAGATGTTGTAAAATTCCAAAAATATCTACTTTCTTTTAGTGTTTTAGTATTGCTTTTTTTTATGGGAGTAGGTATAGGAAAAGATCCTGGTTTAAAACAGAAGATCGTAATGTTTGGTTATTCTTCATTGATTATAAGTTTGTTAACAGTTTTTTTTAGTATTCTTGTGGTAGGTATAATGATGAAGGTGTTTCGTAAAAAATGATTTTCTTAATGATACTTTCTGTGATTGCTGGTATTTTGACGGCTCAGTTTGGATTATTACCTGATTTTTTTGTGATGCATTCTGATAGAATAACTGATTATGCCCTATACTTGTTGTTGTTTTTAATAGGTTATGGTATAGGGAGGGATAAAGAATCATTGATAAAGTTGTTTACAGCTGATAGATATGCTTTTTTGGTTCCTATCGGAACGATTATAGGGACATTGTTTGGTGGATATGTAGCATCGTTTTTTTTGAATTTGACAATAAGAGATAGTCTTGCTATTTCTGCAGGGTTTGGATGGTATTCTCTATCAGCTGTAATAATAGCAAAGCTGAAAAGTGCTGACCTTGGCTCTATCGCTTTTTTATCCAATGTGGCAAGGGAGTTGATTAGTATAATATTGGTACCGTTTCTTGCAAGATACGCTGGCCCGTATGTTTCTATAGCACCTGGGGGTGCTACAACTATGGATACTACACTCCCTATTATAGAAAAATATGCTGGTGAGAGTGCAGCAGTTGTTGCGTTTATTAATGGTTTTATCTTGAGTGCTCTTGTTCCTGTGCTTGTGCCGTTTATTTTAAAATTTTAATTGCAAAAAATTGTTTTTATGACTAAATGAATGCGTTTTCCAAATTTTTGGGGTAATATATTTATATGAATAGAGGTGTTAAGATGGATTATGGAATAAAAATTTGGGGAAATTACGATTATTTAATAGAGGATGGGAAAGTTGTTATTAATGAAGGGAATAGACCTGCGTTGATTGATATTGTTAAAGATGTCAGAGAGCAGGGATTTAAAGGTCCTGTGCTTTTTAGATTCCCTCATATTATGAAAAAGCATGTAAATGCTCTTTTTAATAAATTTAATAAATATATAAAAGATTATGAATACGGTGGCACATTTTATTCTGTTTTTCCGTTGAAAGTGAATCAGTACCCTAATTTTGTTACATATCTGATGAAGCAGACAAAAGGGAAACGCTATGGACTTGAGGCAGGGAGTAAGCCTGAACTGATTATAGCTATGAGTTACGTAAATGAAGGAACTCCTATTGTTGTTAATGGGTTTAAAGATAAAGAGATGATCTCCCTTGGTTTTATCTCTGCTAAAATGGGACAAAATATTACTTTGACAATCGAAGGATTGAATGAACTTGAAACTATTTTAGAAGTTGCAAAAGAAATGGGAGAACCTTATCCTAATATAGGCCTAAGAATCAAACTACACAGCTCTGGGATAGGTATTTGGGCTAAAAGTGGTGGTATAAATTCCAAGTTTGGTTTGACTTCAGTGGAACTAGTAGAGGCTCTGAAGCTTTTAAAAGATTCTAAAATGATTGATTATTTAACAATGATACATTTTCATATTGGTTCACAGATAAGTGAAATTTCGCCTGTAAAAAAAGCATTGAGAGAGGCTGGAAATATTTATGCAGAACTTTATAAAATGGGTGCAAAAAGTTTAAAGAGAATTGATATTGGTGGTGGACTTGCTGTTGAATACAGTCAGCATAAGTTACAGCATTCTATTAATTATACCCTAGATGAATATGCCAGCGACGTAGTGTTTTTGCTTAAAATGATAGCAAACAATAAGAACGTACCAGAACCAGATATTTTTATTGAAGCAGGTAGGTTTGTGGCTGCAAGTCACGCTGTTCTTATTGTGCCTGTTTTAGAGCTATTTTCCCAAGAATATAATGAGCAGAAGCTTTGTTTAAAAGAGGTTAATCCTCCACTGATAGAAGAGTTATATGAACTTTATAATACTATCAATGAAAAAAATGCTATAGAATATTTACATGATAGTCTTGACCATATGGAGTCCCTTTTAACCCTTTTTGACCTTGGATATATCGATTTAATTGATAGAAGCAATACAGAGGTGCTTGTTCATTTAATTATTCGAAAGGCAATAAACTTTCTTAAAAATAAAAATCTATCTGAATTGAGAGATATACAAGATATGATCCAGGAAAGGTATCTTTTGAATTTTTCAATTTTTCAAAGTCTACCAGATTACTGGGGGTTGGGGCAAACTTTCCCTGTAATGCCTCTTGATAAACTAGATATAACTCCTACGAGGTCAGCAAGTCTTTGGGACATAACGTGTGATAGTGACGGGGAGATAGCTTTTGATAGCACTAAGCCATTGTTTTTGCATGATGTTGATCTGAAAAAAGAGGACTACTTTTTAGGATTTTTCCTTGTTGGTGCTTATCAGGAAACCCTTGGAATGGAGCACAACCTTTTTACTCATCCAACAGAGTTTGTAGTCACTTTTGATGAAGAAGGGAATTATGTCCTTAATGATGTAATTGAAGCTCAAAATATTTTGGATATACTGGATGACCTAGATTATGATGTGAAAGACATTGAAAGAAGATTAAAACAAAGAATAGAAGATTCTGAGTTAATCCCTGATGATGAGAAAAAAGAGGTTATAGGTAGTTTGTATTTAGTTCTTAGTGAAAATAGTTATTTAAAAACAGTAGCAGGTTCAAGGAATTAGCGATAAAAATTAAAGAAGAGGTGTATTATGGGTAAAGTGTTAATTATTGGCGCTGGTGGCGTCGGTAATGTGGTGGCAAAGAAATGTGCACAGAATCCTGAGGTATTTCATGAGATTTGCCTTGCGAGTAGAACCAAGGAAAAATGCGATAAAATAGCTGAAGATATTAAAAAACAGTACGGAATTGAAATCAAAACTGCAAAAGTAGACGCTGATAAGACTGAAGAAGTGGTGGCTTTGATAAAAGATTTTGAGCCTGATATTGTGATAAATGTGGCGCTGCCATATCAAGATTTAACTATAATGGATGCATGTCTTGAAACAGGTGTTCACTATCTTGATACAGCTAATTATGAGCCAAAGGATAATCCAAAGTTTGAATACAAATGGCAATGGGCTTATCAGGATAGATATAAAGAAGCAGGTATTATGGCTGTTCTTGGTTGTGGTTTTGATCCAGGTGTAACAAATGTTTTTTGCGCTTACGCACAAAAACATTTTTATGATGAAATAAAAACCATTGATATACTTGATTGTAATGCTGGTGTTCATGGACACCCTTTTGCTACAAATTTTAATCCTGAAATCAATATTAGGGAAGTTACTCAGGTTGTAAGACATTGGAGAAATGGGGAATGGGTAGAAACCCCACCCATTTTAGAAGAAGATAGTATTCATTTTACTTTTAATTACCCAGAAGTGGGTCCACGAGAAAGCTATTTACTTTATCATGAAGAGATGGAGTCGCTTGTAAAACATATTAAAGGGCTTGAAAGGATAAGGTTTTGGATGACATTTTCTGATGAGTATCTTACTCATTTGAGGGTTTTAAAAAATGTTGGTATGACAAGAATAGATGAAGTGGAGTATGAAGGGTGCAAAGTTGTTCCTTTGAAATTTTTGAAGAAATTGCTTCCTGATCCATCTGAACTTGGGATAAGTTATAAGGGTAAGACTGTTATTGGTTGTATTTTTGATGGGATTAAGGATGGAAATAGATTTAAAAAATATATTTATAATGTTTGTGATCATGCTGAAGCTTACAAAGAAGTGCAGGCTCAGGCGGTGTCATATACTACTGGTGTTCCAGCAATGATTGGAGCAATGCTTGTCCTAAAAGGGGTATGGGCAGGAAAAGGTGTTTTTAATGTGGAGCAACTTGATCCAGATCCTTTTATGGATGCATTGATTAAATATGGTTTACCATGGAAAGTAGAAGACTTTGATGGTGAATTACCGGAGTTTTAAATTGAAAGAATTACATAAAGAAGCGCTGAAATTTTTTCCAAAGGAAATAACAGATTTGGTTGATACACCATGTTATTTGATTAGTGAGGATATTATTGAAAAAAATTGTAGAATTCTGGATGATGTTCAAAAAAGGACAGGGGCAAAGATACTGCTTGCTCAGAAAGCGTACTCTTTGCCCATCACTTATCCTTTAATATCAAGGTATTTACATGGTGTGTGTGCAAGTGGGCTCTGGGAGGCACGACTTGGATGTGAAGAGTTTAAAAAGGAAGTGCATACCTATGCTCCTGCTTTTGAAGAAGGGGAGATAGATGAAATAATCGATTACTCATCTGTAGTGATTTTCAACTCTATTAATCAACTGAAAAAATATGGAGAAAGGGTTAAAGATCGAGGAAAACAGGTAGGGCTCAGGGTTAATCCTGGTTATTCTGAAGTAGAGATTGATTTATACAACCCTTGTATTCCCGGTTCAAGATTTGGAGTAAATCCAGAAGATATAAAAGATATTGATCTTGAAATTGTCGATGGTTTTCATTTTCACGCTTTATGTGAACAAAATGCAGATGTGTTGGTGCGTGTTTTGAATAGTTTTGAGAAAAGATTTAGTAAATATATTAACAAATTAAAATGGGTTAATTTTGGTGGTGGACATCATATAACAAGAAAAGATTATGATGTTGAGTTGCTCTGCAATACTATTAATTCTTTCAGAGACAGGTATAATAATATTGAAGTGTATCTTGAGCCTGGTGAGGCTGTAGTATTGCATGCTGGTGTTTTTGTTACACAGGTTTTAGATATTATTAATAATGGTGTGGATATCGCTATTGTTGATTCTTCTGCTGAAACTCATACTCCAGATGTTTTAGCAATGCCTTATAGGCCTGAGATTATTGAAAGTGGTAAGTGGGATGAGTATAAATATAATTATAGGATTGGTGGATGTTCCTGTCTTGCAGGCGATTTTTTTGGGGAATACTCTTTTGAAAGACCATTAAAAATTGGGGATAGACTTGTTATGCTTGATATGGCGTTGTATTCCTTTGTTAAAAATAATACATTCAATGGTGTTAAATTACCTTCCATTATAGTCTTCAATAAAAATGATGGGATAAAATGGCAGAAAAAATTTGATTATGCTGATTTTATTACAAGAATAAAATAAATAATAGTTGAAGAACGTTAAGAATTTATATATAATTGGGTAAAGTGAGGTAATGATTTTAGAAAGAAAATTCATTGAGGGGTTGATTGATGAGCAAGAAGATTAATATTCAGGATGTTTTTTTGAACTACGTGAGAAAAAAAAGGATGCCAGTTACTGTTTATTTAATTAATGGTGTTAAGCTTGAGGGATTGATTAAAGGTTTTGACAACTTTGTGATTGTTTTAAAAGATGATTCTCAAAAGATGATTTATAAGCATGCTATTTCCACTATTTCACCTTCTGAAGAAATTGATGAGATTGAAATGGTATAAATGGTTTATGGTGGAGGCGTTAGAAAGCCTCAGAAAGTAGTTTTTTTTAATGCAATACTAATCGATGTAAAATATGAAAATATAATAGACGATTATTTAAATTCCATTTTTGGCTCGCCGAAAATAGTATCAGAAAAATTCAGCTTTTCGCATACATCTTATTATGAAAAAGAAATGGGTAATAATTTGGTGAAATATTTTGCTTGTTATGATATAATTGATTATCCTGATAAGTTAGTTAATTATAAAAGGATTGCAGTGGATATAGAAGATTTTTTTAAAGAAAATGGTAAACGTAAAGTGAACATTGACCCAGGTTATGTAGCAATGGAAAAAGTGGTAGCTGCTAGCACAAAGAATTTTACCCATAGAATTTACCTTGGTGAATCTATTTATGCTGATTTACAGCTTTATAGGAAAAAGAAAAGTTATGTAGCATTGCCTTGGACTTTTTATGATTATCAAACAAGTAATGCATTAATTTTTTTTGAAAAGTGTAGAATTTTTTTGGAGGAAAAACTCAATGCCAATTAATCTAAACGACTTTTATGATATGATTGTAACTGAGATTATAAATATATTGAAAAAGATTAAAGATAATAATGAGGATTTGTCTATAAATACTATAAAAAAATATTTGCTACAAAATGAGAGGTTAACAGATTTTTTTAATAAAAATATATGTATTGTAGGGGTTGAAGCTTATAAAAGTCAAATAAGTAAATTGATTAAAAAAGTGGAAGATATATTACCAAAAGATTTTATAGAAAATTTTGAAGAGAATATAAAAAATACAAATGATATTTGCAAATTAAATGATATATTAATAGATATTTTAAGTTATCTTATTAATTTTCTGATTAGAGTAATCAATACTTTTAATAAGAGCTGGGATCTTCTAAAAGAAATTTTAAAATATATGGAAATCTCAAATGAAAAACTTTTTAAAGTTCTTGAAAGCAGTAGAGAAATATTTATAGAAGAGATTAGGAACAATAATGAACTAACAAATAATTTAGAAGAGCTTGAAAAAGAAACAAAGCTTGAAAATGATATTGAGAAACTAAAAAATAAATTAATTTCAAAATTAAATGAAATTAAAACTAATTTGAGAGAAAAAGAAAATATAAGAAAAGAAAAATTTAATAAATTTGATTCAGACGTAAAAAAGATAAAAAATGATTTGGAAAAGTATAGAAAGCAGGTAAACCAACTTCAGGAAAGTATAAAAAGATATAAAAAAGAAGCTGTAGTTGATCTTCTAACAAATGTTTACAATAGGAACTTTTTAGATAGAAAATTAGCTGAAGAGTTTGAAAAGTTTCATAGGTATAAGTCTCCATTATCGGTGATTATGCTTGATGTTGATGACTTCAAAGCTGTTAACGATAATTATGGACATCAAATTGGAGACCAAGTACTTAAATATTTTGCAAATGTTATTAAAAACAATATTAGAAAAGTTGATATTCCTTTTAGGTATGGTGGGGAAGAATTTTTTATAGTCTTACCTCATACCAGAAAGGAACAGGCTAAAGTTGTAGCTAATAGAATACTGAAAGAGTTAAACGAAACTGTTTTTAAAGTAAAAGGTGATAGACTTAAAATTACAGCAAGTATTGGTGTAACTGAAGCTAAAGAAAATGATAGTGTAGAAACTTTGATTAAAAGAGTTGATGATTTACTGCTTAAAGCGAAGAAGGAAGGGAAGAATAGGATCATAAGTGGTTGAGTCCAAGCTCGATTCTTTGATTAGTTACTTTAGTAATAAAGATGCTAACAACTTGAGTGAAAAAGATAAATTGCTGCTTTTAAAAACGTTAAAATTACCAAAAAATGAATTATTACTTAGACTTTATGAGAAATTAAAATTTATCTCTACAATTGAAAGAGAGCTTTACTTAAAAAAATCAACTAAGGAGCAGATAGATTTGATGTTATCAAAATCAATTCCCATAGATTTCAGACGACTACATATAATAATCTATTTGCTGGTTAAAAATTATTCAGAATTTATAAAGAATGTTTGTGCGTTTTTACGAGATTTATCTTTTGAGCAAAAGAAGGAAATTTTAAGCAGTATTCTTTTTGATGAAAAAGAAATAAAAGTGTTGGCTCTTTATTTAAAAGATGATTCTGACTTTATTAGAGCATTAATAGAGAAGAATAAAATTACACCAGAAACTTTTAAAATATTATCTCAGTCACAAGAACCTGAATCCTTATTTTTCTTGTCAAATTTAAATGTGTTATTAAGGGAAAATCCTGAACTTATTGATTTACTTTTAACTAATCCTTTTACCCCAGATGAATCTGTAGTGAAGTTAAAATACCTAAAATATGAAATAGAAGAGCTTGAAAGACTGAAAGAAGAAGATTTAAAAGAAAAAGAGGAAAATGAAAAAGATGAAATAAAAGAAAAAGATGAATCTTTGAAAGTTCAAGAGTTACCTGAAAGTTTTGAACGGGAATTAGAGGAAAAGGTTGACGAGAATCTTTATGCAAAAGTTTTGAGGATGAGTGTTCCGGAAAAGATTAAATTAGCTTTAAAAGGTAATAAGAGTGCAAGGAACATACTGATAAAGGACGCAAATAAACAGGTATCATTAAGTGTTTTAAAAAATCCTAGAATAACCGAGGATGAAATTGATTTTATAACTAAAAATAAAGTTACTCCTGATCATGTGTTAAGAGAAATTGCCAGAAATAGCAACTGGGTAAGAAATTATCAGATTGTTAGGAATCTTGCTTTCAACCCCAAGACACCAATAGATATTGGATTGCATCTTTTGAGTAGGTTGTATGTAAAAGATCTTGAAAATTTATCTAAGTCAAGGGAAGTATCAAGCGTTATCAAATCTCAAGCTTATAGATTATTTAAACTGAAGCAGAAAAAATGATCAGACATACTTTAATTTTAATTGCATTAATAATTTTTTTGTTGGTATATCTGGTTTTTGGTGATTATGGTCTCGTTGAGTATTTTAAACTTGTTAAAATAAAGAACCGTTATGAGCAGCAACTAACTAGGATGGATAAAAAAATTTATGAGCTTCAAAGAGAACTAGAGTTTTTAAAAAAAGATAAAAAGTACTTAGAGATGATTATTAGAAAAGAGTTAAATTTGAAGCGGCCTAATGAAGATTTATTCATTATTAAAAAAGATAATAATGAAAAAAAATGAAGAAATTTACAGTATCAGAATTAACTAAAAGCATAAAAAGGCTACTCGAAGGGAATTTTCCTTCCTCGATAAATGTAGTGGGGGAAGTGTCTAATTATTCAGTCTCAACACTAGGTCATTGTTATTTTACCTTGAAGGATGAAAATGCTCAAATCAAATGTGTATTTTTTAAGAGATACAGGCTGTTAAATAGTGATTATGAGCCTAAAAATGGTGATAAAGTTATTGTAACAGGTGATTTAACAGTTTATGAAAAGGATGGGAACTATCAGCTTTTGGTAAAAAAGATTGAGTATGATTCTGTAGGTGATTTCTATAAAAAGTTTGAAGAGACTAAAAGGAAACTGGAAAAAGAGGGGTTGTTTGATACTGAAAATAAAAAAGAGATACCTTTTTTTGTTAAGAAAGTTGCTGTAGTAACTTCACCTTCAGGGGCCGCAATTAAAGATTTCATTAGAACGTTAAGAAAAAATGGTGCAAATATTGATGTGGATTTATGGCCTGCTCCTGTTCAGGGGGATGATGCAATACCTGTAATAATAAATCAACTTTCTTTTTTAAACCAGTTTACGCACCTTTATGATGTGGTTGTTTTAATGCGTGGTGGTGGCTCATTGGAAGACCTTTCTATATTCAATGATGAATTTTTGGCTAGGGCATTTTATGCTTGCAACATCCCAACAATTTCAGCAATAGGTCATGAAAGAGATTTTACAATATGTGATTTTGTTGCTGATTTGAGGGTAGCAACTCCCACAGCAGCAGCGGAGAAATTATCAGAATATTATATTACCATAGGTGACAGAATTGATAATCTTGAAAGGCGTTTGGTTAAAGAGTTTGAGCATAATTTGATTATGAAATATCAGTATTTGGATACCTTAGAAGCAAAACTTCTCAAGAATTCACCTGTAAATAAGATTAGACAGAAAATTAAGGAATTAGAGTTTTATGAAAACAATATAATTTCTTTAATAAAGCATAAGCTTTCAGATATGGAGAAAATACTTAGTGGATTAATGCAAAAAATTATACCTTACAATCCTACATACAAGCTTGCACATCTTTACTCAACTATTGATAACTCATTGAAAATAATGACATCTATTTTAATGGCAAAAATGCAAAACAGTAAAGATAAAATTGATAATCTTATTAATGCATTAAGACTATTAAATCCAGAAAATATATTAGATAAAGGGTATGCTATTGTTATTAAAGAGAAAAAACCCGTTGGGTCTGTAAAAAATATTCATCTTGAAGATGAGCTTGAAATTAGAATGAAAGATGGTTATATTAGCAGTTTTGTAACAGGTAAAAAAACATGGAGGAAATGAATGGATAGAATTCCAATTACTAAAGAGGGATACGAAAAAATTAAAGCTGAGCTTGAAAGGCTTAAAAAAGTTGAAAGAAAAGAGGCCATTAAAGCTATTGAAGAAGCAAGAGGACATGGGGATTTAAGCGAAAATGCTGAATATGATGCTGCCAAGGAAAGGCAGGGAATGATTGAGGCAAAGATTGCTGAGCTTGAATCAAAAATGGCGCGTTTTGAAGTTATTGATACGAGCAAGCTTAAAGGGGATAAAGTTGTTTTTGGGGCAACCGTAAAAATTGAAAATTTAGATACAGGTGAAACAAAAACCTATAAAATTGTTGGGCCTGATGAAGCTGATATTTCTAAAGGGCACATCTCTATTTTATCCCCTATTGCAAGAGCTATGGTTGGTAAAAAAGTTGGTGACGAAGTAATTGTAAATGCTCCTGGCGGTGAGATTGAATACGAAATATTAGAGATTTCGTTTGATTAATTGTAGATGAGTTATAATATTTTAATTGTAGATGATGAAAAATCATTTCGAGAGTTTTTGGAGATTTTGTTTATAAATGAGGGGTTCAAAGTATTTTCTGCTAAAAATTTAGAATCGGCCACTAGAATAATTCAGAAAGAGAATATTGATATTGTTTTATGTGACCTTGTATTAGGGGGTGAGGATGGTCTTGACCTTGCAAGATTTTGCTTTGAAAATCATAAAAACATACCATTTATTCTCATGACTGCTTATGCTAGTGATGAAACAGCATTAAAATCAGTAGAGCTAGGTGTTATAGATTATATAACAAAACCTTTTGATACTGATGAGTTGCTTGATTTGATAAAAGCTGTTTTAAAAAAAGATAAAGTTGATAATCATGAATGCTGTAAAGAGCTAGATGATATTATCGGATTGAGTGAGTCTGTTCTTAAAGTTAAAAGTGAAATTATCAATGTTGCACCAAGTGATGCTACTGTTCTGATTACAGGAGAATCAGGAACTGGTAAAGAGCTTGTAGCAAGAGCAATTCATAAGATGAGTGATAGGAAAGATAATCCATTTATACCTATTAATTGTAGTGCAATACCTTCTGATTTATTGGAATCTGAGCTTTTTGGGTATAAAAAAGGTGCTTTTACCGGAGCTAATAACGATAAAATTGGAATTTTTGAAGCAGCAAATAATGGGACAATTTTTTTAGATGAAATAGGTGAAATGCCTCTTTTTTTACAGGCAAAACTCTTGAGAGTTTTACAGGAAGGGGTGATAAGACCTATTGGTTCAAACAGAGAAATAAAAGTAAATACAAGAGTTATTGCTGCTACTAATAAAAATCTTATCAATGAAGTTAAAGAGGGAAGATTTAGAGAGGATTTATTTTATAGGCTCAACGTTATAAATATTCATCTTCCACCTTTGAGAGAGCGTTTGGAAGATTTGCTTCTGCTTGTAAATTATTTTATTAAAAAATATTCAGAAAAGTTTAATAAACAAGTTTCAGATATCTCTTTTGCTGCCATGAGGATGCTTGAAAATTATAGCTTTCCTGGAAATATTAGAGAGCTTGAAAATATTATTGAGAGAGCTGTTTTAATTGAAAGAACTAATAAAATATTACCTTCAAGTATTGATATTAAGATTACAGATGAGGTTAAAACTGAAGAAGTGGAGATCCCTGAGAATTTTTCTCTTGATAAATATATTGAAAACATAGAAAAAAAGTATATAAAAAAAGCATTAATGTTAACTAATGGGAATCAATCTCGAGCAGCTAAAAAGCTAGGGATATCTCTTAGGAGTTTAAGGTATAAAATTGAAAAATATGAAATCAGGTAATTTTAATATTGCAAATCAAATTACTTTTTTTAGATTGCTAATAATTCCTGTTTTTTTAATATTTCTTTTTATAAATAAACCGTATTCTAATATAGTAGCTGCAATTATTTTTATTGTTGCTTCGTTGAGTGATTTTATTGATGGATATATTGCTAGAAAATATGATTTAGTTACTAATTTAGGTAAAATTGCTGATCCTGTTGCTGATAAAATACTTGTGGCTTCAGCAATGGTTGCACTTGTAGAATTACAAAGGATTCCATCATGGGTGGTTATAGTTATTTTGGCTAGAGAATTTGCAGTAGGTGCATTGAGGAATTTTGCATCTACTAATGGGGTCATAATACCTGCAGGGTGGAGCGGGAAGATAAAAACAACTATACAGCTGATTAGTTTAACTATGATTATTTTCAAAGAAAAGTTCTTAGGGGTGAATATGTACCTTATTGGTAAGGTGTTACTTTATATTTCTGTAGTTGTATCGATATTGTCACTTGTAGATTATTTTTACAGGTATTTTAAAAAAGGCAATCCTCAGTGAAGGTTATAATTGATCAAGTTAGAGATTATAATTTAGAAGAATTAAAAGAGTTTTTTAAAAATTTTTTAAAAGAGTGTGAATTTTTTTTAAAAAGTAAAAGTATCCTATTAAAACCAAATTTATTGCAAGCATCTCCTCCTGAAAAAGCTATTACAACTCATCCTGTATTTATTGAAGCCTGCATTATTGCTGTAAAGGAATTAAATCCTGAATGTAGTATTTATATAGGTGATAGTCCTGGGGCAAATTTTATAAACTATGAAATTGTGTTGAAAACAACTGGAATAATGGATGCTGCTAAAAAATATAATGTGGAAATTGTAAAATTTGAAAAATATGCACCTAAAAAAATAAATGATTTTATAATTACTTCTTTTGTTGATAAAGTGGATTGTATTTTAAACCTTGCAAAGTTAAAAACACATTCTTTAACAGGCTTAACTTTATGTGTAAAAAATCTGTTTGGATTAGTGCCCGGGACAAACAAAGTAGGATATCATAAAAAATATCCTGATAGCAGTAAATTAGCGGAAAATATTTATCAGATTTATGAAATTGTAAAAGATAAAACTTTGTCATTTCTTGATGGAATTCTTGCTCATGAAGGGGAAGGACCTTCAAGGGGTAAACCTGTTAAATTAGGGATTGTAGGTGCGTCAGTACATGCAGAAGCCTTGGATATGGTTATTACTAATGTTTTGGGGTTTCCTGTTGATTTTTGTAAAACCAATCTAGTTCTTTTGCGTAAAGGTATAAATTTGCAAGATGTTGAAATTGAAGGGAAAATAGATAATATTCCCAAGATCAGAGTTCCCATATCTACGAAAGTAGTATTTTTACCTAATTGGTTTAAACGGTGGTTTGCTGAACATATTTCTGTTAAACCAGAAATTGATAAAAATAGTTGTATTAAATGTTTTTTGTGTTATAAATCTTGCCCTGTGAATGCAATTAATAAAATTGATGGATTTTTTTTGGAAATTGATAAAGATAAATGTATAGAATGTTTCTGTTGTTATGAAGTTTGTGAGTCAGATGCAATTAATTTAAAAAGATCATTATTACATAAGGTGATTGCAAAATGAAATTTTGGTTTCCTGTAATTGCATATTTCATAGGGGCTATCCCCACTGCATATGTAATTGTAAAAATTTTAAAAGGTATAGATATCCGAACTGTTGGCAGTGGTAATGTAGGTGCCACAAATGCAGGAAGAGTTTTAGGGTTTAAAGGTTTTCTGGTAGTTTTTATAATTGATATGTTAAAGGGGTTTATTCCTGTTTATTTGGCGAAAAGTTATTTTGGTGATTCTATCTTTTTGTATCTTGTTGCTTTTGCAGCCATAATTGGCCATATATTCACTGTATTTTTGAATTTTAAAGGTGGTAAAGGGGTGGCCACAGGTGTTGGTGTTTATATTGCACTCACCCCTATAAATGTTTTCTATGTATTTCTTGTTTTTATGATAACTGTAGGATTATTTAAAATGGTTTCTTTGGGTTCGATTGTTTCTGTTATAACTCTAACAGTATTAGTATGGATAAATGAACAATCTTTGTATTTAAAAGTTTTTACACTAGCTCTTGCTCTTTTTATTATAATAAAACACAGAGAAAATATAAAACGTATTTTAAATGGAACAGAAAAGAAAATCGGAGAAAAGGTTAATTTATGATTCGACCTCACGATATAATGAAAGAGTGTGTCCAGCTAGCACTACTTGGTAAAGGAAAAACGAAGACAAATCCTACTGTTGGAGCTGTTGTTGTTAAAAATGGAAGGATAATTGGGCGTGGCTATCACTCTGGTTATGGAAATCCTCATGCTGAAATTGAAGCTATGAAAGATGCAAGTGAGCCACTTGAAGGGTCAGATCTTTATGTAACTCTCGAGCCTTGTTCTCATTACGGAAAAACACCACCTTGTGTTGATGCTATTATAGAAAACAAAATTAAAAGAGTTTTTATAGGAGTAGTTGATCCAAATCCTGATGTGACCGGTAAAGGGATTGATAAGTTAATCGAAGCAGGTATTGATGTATTTGTAGGATTTAATGAGGAGTTGTGTGCAAGTATTATAGAAGATTTTACTAAAGGGGTTTTAAGGAAGGAGCCATATTATACTTTAAAAATTGCAGAATCTCTTGATGGCAAGATTGCGACTAAGACTGGAGATTCAAAGTGGATTACTTCAGAATCATCGAGAACCTATGTCCACTTTCTTAGAAGCATTAGTGATGCTGTCTTAGTGGGAGTTAACACTGTTAATAAAGACAATCCAAGGCTTGATGCAAGGATGATAGACTCCGATGTAAATCCTTACAAAGTTGTGTTAGATCCGCACTTGTCAATAAATATGGATACAATTCTTACTAATGAATATTCGGATAGATTAATTGTCTTTACAAAACATGAGTATAAAAAAGCTAAAGAACTGAGAGAAAGAGGGGCTAAAGTCTTTATAGATGAGTCAGAAGGCGAAAGAATCGATTTGGATTTTGTTTCAAAATGTTTATTGGAAGAAAAAATACTCAATGTGTTTGTTGAAGGTGGTAGTGAGACGGCAGGTCTTTTAATTGATGCAGGTAAAATAGATAGGGTTTATTTTTTTGTGGCACCAAAAATTATTGGCGGAAAAAATGCAATAACATCTGTTGGTGGGGATGGTATTGCGTGTATAAAAGATGCTAATGAGTTGAAAGAGATTGAAATAAAAAGATTTGAGAAAGATATTTTGATTACTGGAAAATTAAACGATTATAAGGAATATATAGTAAAATTAACTGACAAGGTAAGAAACAGATGTTCACTGGGATTGTAGAAGAGATTGGGAAAGTAAAAGGGGTGCAAAATAAAGGTAATTCTTCTGTGCTTACAATTGAGTGCAATAAAGTTCTAGAAAATACAAATATTGGTGATTCCATCTCTGTTAATGGTGTATGTTTAACAGTGGCGACAATGGGAAACAATTTTTTTTCAGCTGATGTTTCTTATGAAACTTTGAATAAAAGTTCTCTTAAATATTTAAAAAATGGTGATGTAGTAAATTTAGAAAGAGCCCTTACTTTAACTACAAGGTTAGGTGGTCATCTTGTTTTGGGGCATGTGGACGGTATAGGAGTTATAAAGGGTCTCAGAAGAATAGGCGAGTCTTACATTTTGACTGTGAGCTATCCGGAACATCTTGATAGATATATTGCAGAAAAAGGATCTGTATCAGTGGATGGGATTAGTCTTACAGTTGCCGAAGAAAAAAGCTATACCTTTGATGTGGCAGTAATACCGCATACCTTTGAATCCACGGCACTAAAATATAAAAAAGTTGGAGACTACGTTAATCTTGAAGTGGATGTGATAGCGAGGTATCTTGAGAAGTTGTTGAAAAAAGAGGAAAAAACTTCTAAATTATATGAAAATGTACAATATTTGAAAGGATTGGAGGATTTTTAAGTATGGATAGATCTGTAATAGCTACAGTTGAAGAAGCCATTGAAGAAGTAAAAAAAGGGAAAATGATCATCCTTGTGGATGATGAAGATAGAGAAAATGAAGGTGACTTGGTTGTTGCAGCCCAGTTTGTAACTCCTGAAACTATAAACTTTATGGCTAAATATGGGAGAGGGCTTATCTGTTTAGCGTTAACTTCAAAGAGATGTGATGAGCTAAATTTGCCCCTTATGGTGAATGAAAATTCAAATAGTACAAAATTTGGTACAGCTTTCACTGTATCTATCGAAGCAAAAGAAGGAGTCACTACAGGTATCTCAGCTTATGATAGAGCAAGAACAATACAAGTGGCTATTGATCCTAAAACAAGACCTGAAGACTTAGCAAGGCCTGGACATGTCTTCCCTTTAAGGGCAAGAGATGGAGGTGTTCTTGTAAGGGCTGGACAGACTGAAGGGTCAGTGGATTTGATGAAATTGGCTGGTTTGTATCCAGCTGCAGTAATTTGCGAAATAATGAATGATGATGGCACCATGGCACGGATGCCTCAATTAATTGAGTTTGCAAAAAGACATAACTTAAAGATACTGACAATAGCAGATTTAATTGCATACAGAGTTGAACATGAATCTTTGATAGAAGAGGCAGCTATAGCAAGTTTGCCTACAATTTTTGGTGATTTTAAAATTATGGGTTTTAGGAATAAAATAGATGGACAGGAGGCTGTGGCTCTTATCAAGGGTGAGGTAAAGACAGAAGAGCCTGTACTTGTGAGAGTTCATTCACAATGTCTTACAGGTGATGTTTTTGGCTCTTTAAGGTGTGATTGTAGGGATCAATTGCACAGGGCTATGGAGATGATTGATGAGGAAGGCAGGGGTATTCTTCTTTATATGTTCCAGGAAGGAAGAGGAATTGGTTTGCTAAATAAAATAAAAGCTTACCATTTGCAAGAGCAGGGGCTTGATACCGTGGAAGCGAACCTTCATTTGGGGTTTGAAGATGATCTAAGAGACTACGGTTTTGGTGCCCAAATATTAAGGTTTCTTGGAGTGAAAAAACTGAGATTGATGACAAATAACCCTAAAAAAATTAGATGTTTGTCAGGTTATGGGTTAGAGGTGGTTGACAGGGTACCTATAGTGTGTGGAATCAGGCCTGAGAACGAAAGGTATTTAAAAACAAAAAAAGAAAAAATGGGGCATGAGCTTGATATATAAATATTAATATGAAAGTATGGGGGTTAAGATGAATATAAAAATTCTAGAAGGCAAATATGATGGCAGTGGGTTAAAAGTTGCTATTGTTGCTTCAAGATTTAATGATTTTGTAGTGAAAAGTCTTGTAGCTGGTGCTGTTGATGCTCTTGTAAGACACAATGTTGATGAAAATGATATTGTAGTTTATAAAGTTCCTGGAGCTTTTGAAATACCACCTGTGGCAAAAAAACTTGCCAATTCTAAAAAATATGATGCTGTCATAGCCCTCGGAGCGGTTATTAGAGGAGGCACTCCTCATTTTGATTATGTGGCAAATGAGGTTTCTAAAGGGATTGCTAAAGTAGCTTATGATACGGAGGTTCCGGTGATTTTTGGTGTTTTGACTACTGATACTATTGAACAGGCAATAGAAAGAGCTGGAACTAAAGCCGGGAATAAAGGGGCAGAAGCCGCTTTATCCGCATTAGAATTAGTAAACTTAATGAAAATGATATAAGCTGATGGATATGCAGAGATTGAGAAGCAAAGGTCGAGAAAAAGCATTTCAAATGCTTTATCAGTATGAAATGACGAAGTTTAAACCTGGTGATATAATTTCTCAATTTTGGAAGTTAAATAACGAAAAAAATGAAAAGATTAAACTTTTTGCTAATAATTTGTTTAACTTAGCTGTAAATAAAAAGGAATTTGCTGATGATATAATTAGTAAATACCTTAAAGAAGGATGGAGTATAGATAGGCTAACAGAGCCTGTTAAAAATATTTTAAGACTTGGTTTGGCAGAACTTTTCAATGGGGAAGCGCCAGTTTATGCTATACTTGACGAATATACTACTATGGCTAAAGAATATGAAGATGAAAAGGCAGCGGCTTTTGTAAATGGAATTTTGGATAAAATAAGAAAAGATTTCAATATTGAGCGATAATGTTAAATAAAGTTGTGTTGACTTTTGAAAAAAGTGAGCATTTTCCTGTTTTTATAGATTACGATTTCAAATTACAGAGATGCAGAGGGTATTCTTTGAGGATTGACTTTATGTATAGAGGTGTGCTTACAGATTTTATTAAGACAGTAAATCATAAAAATGGTTTTCTTTTTATTAAGAAGTCCCCATTTTTTTTAACACAAGGTTTTTTTTTGTATGATTTTAGTTTAATTCTTGAAAATATTGAATTATTTCTTGAAACAATTAATAAATTAAATTTTTCTGAAATAATAATGGAGAAATCAAAAATTTTAAATGACTCCATATATGAAAAGATGAATAATAATGTAAATGTAACTTTATTGGAGCTTGTATGAATAAACTTTATACAGTTAGGGTAAAATTTAAAACGGATAAAAAAGATATCATATATATCAACAGTATTATTGATTCTTACGAAGGGATAGGGATAGTAAGAACCATAGATAAAAAAGAAGGAAAAGTGGTTGTGTATTCCACCAATGGTATGTATAAATACGTTGTTGATGTTTTAAATGAGTTAAAAAAAGAGGGTGTCAAAATTAGTGAAATAAATATTGAAGAAAGTGAGAAGGTGGATGAGTGGTAAAAGCCTTTATTACGACATTATAAATATGTTAAAAGTGTATGGTGATTATGCGGAAATTTATATCGAAAAGACAGAATACAATTCTATAGTATTTGAAGATAAAAACCTTGAACGTTTTGAAAATGTACATGATTCAGGCATAGGTTTTAGACTTATAAGAGATTTTAAAACTTATTATGCGTTTACTAACAGTTTTGAAATTCAGGATATTAAGGAGTGTGCAGAAGCTATTTGCAAATACTCTGAATCTGGTAATTCTGATTATCTACTAGACTTTACCAAGAAAGAATTTGATTATAACTATAAAAAATTACCTAAAGATATTAATATTAAAGATAAAATTGAGTTAGTTAAGCGTGTAGATTCTAATGGTTGGAACTCAAATCTTGTTAAACAGGTTGTTACAACGTATAAGGATACAATCAAAAACGTGAGGATAATTAATACAGAAGGTTGTGATTATTCTCAACAGCTTTCATATATTACACTTTTTTGCACAGTAATATGTGAAAAGGATGGAGTTATCCAGACCGGATATGAATCTCTTGGTGGGTTATATGATTACGACACGTTTATAAAAGAGGATGTGGAAAAAGTTAGTGAAAAAGCATTGAAAAGAGCTCTTTTGAATTTAGATGCTGATTATGCGCCAGCTGGCGAAATGACAGTTGTTTTATCTAGTAGTGCTGGTGGCACAATGATTCATGAAGCTGTAGGGCATGGTCTTGAAGCGGATCTTGCTACCAATGGACTGAGTGTATATCAAGGCAGACTTGGTGAAAAAGTTGCATCAGAAAAGATTACTGTGGTTGATGATGCAACTTTTATGGGGAAAAGAGGGAGTTTTCTTTTTGATGATGAAGGTGTAGAAGCGCAAAAAACAGTTTTAATAAAAGATGGAGTATTAATAAGTTATATGTATGATAGGCTTTATGCGATGAAAAATGGTGTTCAAAGTACTGGGAATGGAAGAAGACAATCTTACAGGTATAAACCGATAGTTAGAATGACCAATACATACATTGAAAGTGGTAAAGATGATCCTGAGGATATAATAAAATCTGTTGATAAAGGTATACTGGTTGTGAAAATGGGGGGAGGTCAAGTGAATACAGTTAATGGTGATTTTGTTTTTGAAGTCAATGAAGGATATTTATTGGAAAATGGTGAGGTTAAGAAACCAATTCGCAATGCAACTCTTATTGGAAATGGTCCAAAAATAATGCAAGAAATAGATATGGTGGGTTCAGATTTGGGCTTTGGAATAGGGACATGCGGAAAAGACGGTCAGGGTGTACCTATAAGTGATGCACAACCAACAATTAGAATTCCTAGAATTACTGTTGGAGGTAAATAAAAAGAGGTTTTTATGGATTTAAAAGTAAAAGGTAAAAAATATTTAATTTTTGAAATAACAAAAAGCATAACTAAAGACAATAGACCCTATATAAAAGTTATTTTGATGGATAAAGAGGGGAATACTTTTAATGGTATCATGTTTGATAGTAATAAACTAGCTTTTGAGCCTGAGAAAGGAAATGTGGTGGAAGTGATTGCCAATATACAAAATTACAATGGTCAGCCACAATTTAAAATTAGCACTATGTCATTGGTGGAAGGGGAGAATAGATTTGATTTTTTCCCTAAAACAAAATTTAACGTTAATGAGATGCTAGAAGAGTTGAAAAGTAAGATTTTAAGTAACTTAACTAACTTGTACTTAATAAAAATGGTTGAAGAATTCTTCTCTGACTCTGAAATTATTGAAAAGTTTAAAATGATGCCTGCTGCAAAAAATGTACATCATGCCTACATTGGTGGATTACTTGAGCATACATTATCGGTGGTTAAACTTGCTGTTTTAGTGGGTGATTTTTATAAAGAGCATGTAGATAAAGAGTTACTTATCATCGGTGCACTTTTTCATGATATTGGTAAGATATTTGAGCTTACCATTGAAAATGCATTTGATTATTCAGATGAAGGAAAGCTTTTGGGACATTTACTGTTAGGTATTGAATTGGTAAATAAATACGTAGAAAACATTGACGGATTTCCAAAGCGATTGAAGCATTTAATAAATCATATGATTGCAAGTCATCATGGAATTTTGGAATTTGGTTCTCCAAAAAAACCGAAAACAATTGAGGCTCTTTTACTTCATTATATTGATGATATGGATGCAAAGTTAAATACATTTATTTCGATATTTAACAAAGAAAATGTGGAAGAAGGTTGGAGTAATTATGATAGATTGCTAGAAAGGCAACTTTTTAATCATAATTCAAATTTTTAAGGAGGTATAATGGAAAATAATGCCTTTAAGACCCTAATTGTCGGTGTGCAAATGCTTTTTGTCGCATTTGGTGCACTAGTTTTAGTCCCATTACTTACTGGACTTGACCCATCCATTGCTCTTTTTACTGCTGGAGCAGGTACTCTTTTATTTCAGTTCATTACAAAGAGAAAAGTTCCTGTTTTTTTAGCAAGTTCTTTTGCTTTTATAGCACCTATTCAGTATGGAATGAAACATTTTGGTGTAGCTAAAACCCTAGGTGGTTTAGCATGTGCAGGGCTAGTATATTTGTTGTTTGCATATCTTGTTAAAAAAGGTGGGGTCAAAGCTATTGAAAGGTATTTACCTCCAATTGTGACTGGTCCAGTTATCATGGTTATTGGTTTAAAACTTGCTCCAGTAGCTGTAAAAATGGCAAAAAGTTTTGATGGTTCTGGTAACTTTGACTCAAAAGCAATGTTTTTATCTATGATTTCACTGATTACGGCCATTTTTGTAGTAATGTATGGAAAGAGAATTTTAAGTCTTATACCAATACTTACTGGGATTTTTGTAGGATATATCGTTGCATTAATTATGGGTGTGGTTAATTTTGATCCTGTTACCAATGCTAAATGGTTCAGTATTCCTTGGGTGGAAGCTATAAAAAATGGTAGTTATGCTTTTCCTCAATTTGATATTTCTGCTATAATGTATATAGTTCCTGTAGCTATTGCTCCTGCAATAGAACATGTGGGCGATGTTCTTGCAATTTCATCAGTTACAGGGAAGAATTATTTAGAAGAACCAGGTTTGCATAGAACATTAACAGGGGACGGATTGGCTACGACTTTTGCAGCGATTTTGGGTGGTCCGCCCAATACTACTTATTCTGAAGTTACTGGTGCAGTGGCACTTACAAGAGCTTTTAATCCTGTTTATATGACAATTGCATCTATTACTGCTATTATATTATCGTTTTTTGGAAAATTAGGTGCCATATTGAAAACAATTCCTGTTCCTGTTATGGGTGGAATTTTAATACTGTTATTTGGTATGATAGCAGCTATTGGTGTTGGAACACTTGTTAGGAACAATGTAAATATGGCAAAATCTAGAAACCTTGTAATTGCTTCGGTTGTTTTGGTAGTTGGAATAGGTGATATGGTTATATCCGTTGGTAGAGTAAGTCTTGGTGGTATAGGTCTTGCTGGTATTGTTGGTATAATTTTAAATGCAGTATTACCGGAGGATAAATAATGAAATTTGAAAATCTTGTTATAATAGATCATCCTTTAATTAAGCATAAACTAACATATGTTAGAGACAAAAATACTCCAAAGAAAGAGTTTAAAGAACTTGTAGATGAAATAGCTATGCTGATGGCTTATGAAATTACAAAGGATTTTCCAATAGAAGAAGTGGAAATTGAGACTCCTGTTTGTAAAACTAAATCTTGGGTTGTATCTGGCAAAAAAGTTGTTTTGGTGCCAATCTTGAGAGCTGGTTTAGGAATGGTGGATGGTATTTTGAAGTTAATGCCATCAGCAAGAGTAGGGCATATTGGTATTTATCGTGATCCTAAAACTGTTAAGCCTATTACTTATTATTTTAAAATACCAACTGATTGTGAGGACAGAGATTTTATATTGATAGATCCTATGTTAGCTACTGGAGGCTCAGCTATAGAGGCTGCAAGAATTTTAAAAGAGAGTGGTGTTAGGAATATTAAGTTTATGTGTTTGATAGCTGCTCCTGAAGGTGTTGAGGCATTTACAAAGGCTCATCCAGATATAAAAATCTATACTGCAGCTTTAGATGAAAGATTAAATGAAAAAAAATACATCGTGCCTGGTTTAGGTGATGCAGGGGATAGGTTATTTGGGACAAAATAATAATTATTTAGGAACAAAATCTTATGAAAAGATTTAAGAATTATTTGCGTAATACTTTTATTGCAGGGATTTTTACTGTTCTGCCTATAATAGTGACATATTTCTTTTTAAGTTTTGTTTTTAATAAGTTCTCAGGTTTTTTGATCCCCTATCTCCGGATAGGGGTTCGTTATATTCCTTTACAATTTAATGTGGCTGAATCATGGTTACGTTTAATATCGTTTGTTTTGATGATGTTGATTATATTTTTAATAGGATTATTCACAAAAAATTACTTGGGAAGTAAATTCCTTTATTTGCTTGACAAGACATTTAAAAATATACCATTTGTTAAAACCATCTATACATCTACAAAACAGATCATTGATGCTTTTCAGACATCTAAGGGTGCAAACTTTAAGAAAGTAGTGTTATTGGAATATCCTCGAAAAGGGATTTATAGTTTAGGTTTTGTGACAAAAGATACTTCAGATTTTTTTAACAATCTTGTAAATGATGAATGCTATAATATTTTTATTCCAACCACACCAAATCCAACATCAGGTTTTATTCTTATTGTGCCAAAAAAGGATGTAATTGAGTTGAATATAACAATTGAAGATAGTATCAAATTTGTAATTTCTGCTGGTCTTGTTAGTCCTGATATGATAAAAGATAAGGATGAGTCCTAAAAATTACTGTTTAATTGGTCATCCTGTTAATCATTCGTTATCTCCAATAATTCATAATTATTTTATTTTTCATGCAAAACTTAATGCTGGTTATGTGTGTTTTGATATAGTTGAAAATGAGTTTGAAAAGTATATTGACTTACTTAGAAATAATTTTGATGGTTTTAATATTACTGTTCCTTATAAAGAGAAAATTATCAAATACTTGGATGAGATAGATATCGAAGCTGGAAATATTGGCGCAGTTAATTGTGTTAAAAACATAAATGGTAAACTAGTTGGTTTTAATACAGATATTTATGGAATAAAAATAACATTTGAAAAATATAATGTTAATCTTAATTATAAAGATATATTAGTAATAGGCAGTGGTGGTGCTACAAAACCGCTTATTCAATATATAAAAAATTTTAGTTATTCTAAGTTAGATATTGTCAATAGAACTGTTAGTAAAGCAGAAAATTTGATTGAAAAATTTAAGTTAAAAAAAACAAGAGCTTTTCCTCTAGAATATTTGGGAAAAAATGAAATTTATGATATAATTATAAATACTACCTCTATTGGCTTGGAAGGTGGATGGTTTTGCAAAATGAATATTGAGGCTAAGGAGTTTGTTTTTGATATGCAATACAAATTAGAGTCAAAAACACCTTTTTTATCACAAATTAATGTTGAACAGTTTTGTGATGGTAAGATAATGTTGATTTATCAAGCTTATAAATCATTTGAGATATGGAATAGTATTTCATTACAATTTGATTTGACAAAAATCATAAAACAGATGAGGGGATAAATGGTTTCAGTAAAAATTGGTGCATTACTACTCAGTGAAAATTTAATTACACAAGAGCAATTAGAAAAAGCATTAGAAATTCAAAAAAAAGAGGGAGGGCGATTAGGTAGTATATTGATTAAATTAGGTTATGTGGATGAGAAAAAAATCGCTGAGTTTTTAAGTAAACAATACGGTGTTCCCTTTGTAGATTTAAGGGATACTCATATTGATGATAAGATTTTAAGTTTAATTCCGCAAGATTTAATGCATAAATTTCTTGTTGTTCCTATTGATAGAGAAGGACAAACTTTGAAAGTAGCAATAGCAGATCCATCGAATGTATATGCGTTGGAAGAGTTACGATTTTTAACAGGTTTTAATATAAAACCTTATGTGGCTGTGGAATCAGCGATTAGAGATTTCTTGGAAAAACATGTTGATGCTGAAACAAGTGTGTTAGCTGAATTTGAAGAGATGGATCTTGAAGAGCTTGAGTTTGAGGAAGTTGAAGAGGATGAGAAGTCCACAGAAGCTCTAAGAAGAGAAGTAGATGAAACTCCTGTTGTTAAACTAGTTAATTATATTTTAAATGAAGCTGTAAAAAGAGGTGCATCTGATATACATGTTGAGCCTTATGAAAGAGAGTTTAGAATAAGGTTAAGAGTTGATGGTGTAATGCATGAATTAATCAGACCTCCTAGAAAAATAAAAGATGCGGTTACTTCTCGTTTAAAAATTCTTGCAAATCTCGATATAGCAGAAAAAAGGCTGCCTCAAGACGGCAGAATTAAGATGAGATTGCAGGGGCGATCCATTGATATGAGGGTATCAACTTTGCCTGTTCTTTACGGTGAAAAGGTTGTTTTAAGGATACTTGACAAATCTAGTTTGCAGCTTGACTTGGAAAAGTTGGGATTTGAGGAAGTTTCATTAAAAAGATTTTTAAAGGCAATAGAAAGCCCTTATGGAATGGTATTGGTTACTGGACCTACAGGTAGTGGTAAATCAACGACATTATATTCTGCTTTAAACAGGTTAAATAAGGAAGAAGTAAATATAATGACTGCTGAAGATCCTGTAGAATACAACCTATTTGGTATTAATCAAGTTCAAATGAAAGAGGATATTGGTTTAAATTTTGCTGCTGCTCTGAGAAGCTTTTTAAGACAAGACCCTGATATAATTATGGTTGGTGAGATTAGGGATTATGAAACTGCTGAAATTGCTATTAAAGCAGCTTTAACAGGTCATTTGGTATTATCTACTTTGCACACAAATGATGCACCAAGTACTGTGAACAGGCTTTTAAATATGGGTATTGAACCATTTTTAGTGGCCTCATCCACTATACTGATTTTAGCACAAAGGCTTGCTAGAAAAATATGTCCAAACTGTAAGGAAGAAATAAAGCTACCAAAAGAAGCATTACTTTCAGTAGGATTTAGGAAGGATGAGATTGGAACATTTAAGATTATGAAAGGTAAAGGTTGTGAAAACTGCAGTGGAACAGGCTATAAGGGTAGGGTTGCTCTTTATGAAGTTATGGAATTAAGCGAAAACATAAGAGAATTAATTTTAAGAGGCGCAAATGCTACTGAAATAAAAAAGATGGCTGTTGAAGAAGGTATGATGACATTACGTAGAAGTGGACTTGAAAAAGTTAAAAAAGGTATCACTACAATAGAAGAAGTTGTTAGAGTAACATTTGCTGACTGATTAGGAGGTTACCATGTATTCATTGCAAGAATTGTTACAAAAAATGATTGAATTAAATGCCAGTGACTTACATTTAACGGTTGGCACTCAACCTGTGTATAGAATTAATGGAGAATTAATGAAAATTGAAGGAGAGCCTTTAACCCCTTCGATGACTAAACAGATGTGTTACAGTATTTTGACTGAAGCGCAAAAGAAAAGATTTGAGCAAGAATGGGAGCTTGATTTTTCATTTGGAATAAAAGGGGTAAGCCGATTTAGGGCTAATGTTTTTATGCAGAGAGGTGCGGTAGCTGCAGCGTTTAGAAGAATTCCATACCAGGTAATGAGTTTTGAAGAACTTGGTTTACCTAGTATTGTAAAATCATTATGTGATAAACCAAGAGGATTAGTATTAGTAACAGGTCCTACAGGAAGTGGTAAATCAACAACTCTTGCCGCAATGATAGATAAGATAAACACTGAGAAAAAAGTTCATATTGTCACCATAGAGGATCCTATTGAATATTTGCATCCACATAAAGAAGCCATTGTTAATCAAAGAGAGGTGCATGCGGATACTAAGTCATTTATAACTGCATTAAAATACATTTTGAGACAGGATCCTGATGTAGTACTTATTGGTGAAATGAGAGATTTGGAAACTATAGAGGCTGCTTTAACAGTTTCAGAGACTGGACATTTGACATTTGGAACTCTGCATACAAATAGTGCCGTTCAAACTATTAATAGAATTATTGATGTATTCCCTCCTCATCAACAGCCACAAATACGTGCTCAGTTATCATTTGTTTTAGAGGGAGTTATATGTCAGCAGCTTATACAAAGGGCTGATGGAAAAGGTAGGGTTTTGGCATGCGAAGTTCTTATGCCAAATCCTGCTATAAGAAATTTAATTAGAGAAGATAAACTTCATCAAGTTTATTCGATGATGCAAACCGGTCAAGAAGAACATGGAATGATTACAATGAGTCAATCATTATATGAGTTATATCGTAAAGGGTTAATTACATATGAAGATGCTATAAACCGAGCTGTTTATCCAGATGAAGTAAGGAATATGATTGAGCAGGGGGGACTAAGAAAGAGAGGTAGGTTTTAATAGGAATGTTTGAATGATGAGTGAGAAATCTTGGATTAAATTATGTTTTGTTAGTTTTTTAGGAGGATAAATAATGGCCAGATTTATTTATAAGGGAAAAGATAGTGTTGGTAAACCTATTTCTGGGGTTATAGAGGCAAAAAATAAAGCTGAAGCTATGCAGTCTTTAAAATCAAGAAGAATAGAAGTTCATGAAATAAAAATGGATTGGAAACATATAGAGTTATCTTTTGGTGAGAGAATTAATGACATGGATATTGTTATTGCAACTAGGCAGCTTGCCACAATGATTAATGCTGGACTTCCCATTGTAAGAGCTTTGGATATCATTTCTGCACAAGCTCCAAAGAAAAAACTGAGAAAAATATACACTGATATTAAAGAGGATATAGAGCAGGGGTTATCTTTTAGTAAAGCTTTAGAAAAACACAGAAACATTTTTGGTGATTTATATATAAACATGATTGCTGCTGGTGAGGCTGGTGGTTTATTAGATGATATTTTAGAAAGATTATCTCAGTATATGGAAAAGGCCATATCATTAAAGAGAAAAGTAAAATCAGCTATGATGTATCCTTCTATCGTTCTTTTTGTAGCAGTTGTTGTTGTATGGGGGTTAATGGTATTTATTATTCCAAAGTTTAAAGAAATGTATGAGGGGTTTGGTGGGACATTACCTGCATTAACTCAATTTACGATTGCTTTGAGTGATTTTTTGTCTAGTTGGTATGGTGGTGGTTTAATATTTGGAGGAATAATTGCTTCTTTCATTACAATTAGACTAGTTTATAAAAAATCTGAAAGAGGCAGATATTTTTTGGATAATTTATTGTTAAAAACGCCTAAAATAGGTGATTTAATAAAAAAAGTGGCGATCTCAAAATTTGCAAGAACTTTCGGTACTCTACTAAGTAGTGGTGTGGCCATTCTCGAAGCTTTAGATATTGTTGCAAAAACAAGTGGTAACAAAGTAATAGAAAAACATCTGAAAAAGAGTAGAGGTGATATTGAGGCTGGTAAAACTGTTGTGCAACCACTTGAAAAAGCAGGAATATTTCCACCAATGGTAACTCAAATGATCGCTGTTGGAGAAGAAACTGGTGCTCTTGATAAAATGCTTACGAAAATTGCAGATTTTTATGATGATGAAGTTGATAGAGCAGTTGAGGGGCTTACAAAGATGATAGAACCGATGTTAATGATTTTTGTGGGTGGCGCAGTTGGTTTTGTTATTATTGCAATGTATCTGCCAATATTTAAACTTGGCACTGTGGTTGGATGAAATACCAAAACAAATTACGTGTCTCAGGTTCAATTAAAAATAAAAATATTTTTAATTTGAAAATTATTAATAATATAATTTTATTAATCAGATTGCTTTTTTTTTATTTAATTTTTTTATTTATATATCTTACAAATATTAATAAAACTGAACTTATAAATGAATTGATTTTTTTAGCAGTAGTTATTGGTTTTTTTTCAACAATTATTTTTATTGCAAACACTTTCATTCATGACACGATTATTCTGTATATTCAATCATTTTTCGATACCATAATAATAACATATTTAATGTACAGAACTAATTTTTTAGATAGCCCTTATATTATATTTTTTGCATTTGTTGTTGGGTATTTGTCATTTGTAAAAGGTTTTAAAGGGGGACTGGTTGGTTTAATACAATTTTTATTTGCTACTCTAATATTATTTATTGTTTTTAAAAAAAGTGAGAACATCAATATAACTTATCTTACGAATCAGTTTCAATATTTATTTGCTTTCATCTTGATATATGCATTGTCATCATATCTTAATTATAACTATCAAAAAAGAGTCCAAGAATTAAAAAACCTACAAAATATTCAACAGTTGATTGTAAAAAACATAGGGATTGGAATAATGCTCATAGATAAAACAGGAAATATTCTTTCATGTAATGATGCGGGTAAAAAAATTTTAAATCTTAAAATGAATAGTTTATTAGATAGAACATTAAAAGATATCGGATTAGTTTTGAAAGGAGATGAAAATATTATAAAATACAATGACAAATTTATAGGTTATAAGTTACAAGATTTTATAGATGAGTCAAATAAAAAGGTTGGTAAACTTTTAATTTTTCAAGATGTAACTGAGAAAGAGTTATTAAAAATAGAGTTACAAAAAAAACAAAAATTAGCAAATTTAGGTCAATTTGCCACAATCATTGCTCATGAAATCAAAAATCCTCTGGGTGCAATAAAAGGGAGTATTCAGATATTAAAAAAACAGTTTAAGGCTGATAAATTGATAAATATTGTGGAAAGAGAAATTAACAGACTTGATATGATTCTTAATAATTTACTTTATGTAAGCAGACCTGCAAAAAAGAATAAAGATTTAATAAAAATCAGCGAGTTTTTTAATGATTTCGTGGATTATTTTAAAATATATGATCTATATGAAGAGTTGAAGATTAATTTGAATGTTATTGATGACTTTGAGATTTTAATTTCTGATATAGAGTTAAGACAGATAATATGGAACCTTATTATCAATAGTTATGAGGCGAAAAATGATGTTCACATAACAATAACTACTTATATCAAGGACGGTAAAAAGATATTTTCCTATAGTGATAACGGACCTGGAATTTCAAGTGAAATTATAAAAGATGTAATGAAGCCTTTTTATTCTACAAAAAGTAAAGGAAGCGGGTTAGGATTATATATCATTAAATTAATTTGTGATAAAAATAGTATAATTTACAAGCTGTATTCTAATAAAGAAGTCAATGGCTTCCAAATGGATTTTATCTTTAAATAAAAAAACGGTGTTGCACATTTATATTTTTACAATATGTAATTTAATGATAACTTTGAAATTGTTCACTTTGCTCAAATGGCAAAAGGCAGTAAATAGTGGATAGTGAGTGATATTAATTTACACTTCACTATCCACTATTCATAGAAAGTCTTAGCCTCAACTTTAACATTGAACCCGTGGAATAAGGTTTTTGCATATGTTTTTTGAGATATAAGTATAAGGTTCATTACTTGTAAGCTAAAATTTGCACTTTAGTATTCCACGGGTTGAACTTTGAACACGTGTAATAAAGCATTTGTATAATATATTGACCACGCACAACTCAAGTTATATTGTTCAGAAATTACAATACGTACGGTATTATTACACGTGTTGAACCTTGAACTTTCCCCATCTCCTTTTCTATTTCATAAATAATGTCTGCTGAAAAAGTCGACAATGTAGATATATGAAGTATTCTTGCTTGCGTAAGAATTACTTAAAGGGGGTAACCCCCTTTATAACCCCCAAAATAAGGAATAGCTCTCAATTAGTTAACTCATTTCCTTTGCAGGAAATGCTTAAAGGGGCAAAGCCCCTTTAGACCCCCCTGTTTCCACTATTATCCCTCAATTTTTAGTAAAATTTACGTAAAAACTGGGAGATAATGTTTTAAAAATTAAAAAATTCTTTCTTATTATCAATTAGTTGCCACTTTTTCAGTGGCAATTAACTACAATGTGAATAACCACAGGAATAACAAACATCACAACCTTCTACATAATTTAATATTCCACCACATTCTGGGCAAGCACCATTTCTTGGAGTAGCTTTTTCTGATTTTTCAGTATTTCCTTCAAATTCTTTTAATAATTTATCAACGGTGATTTCTTCTTGTTTTATGACTTTTATTTCAGTTGGCATATTTAGTGCCTGCTCAATAGCTTTTCCAACTGCATCTGCACAACTTAACACCTGATTTGGTCCAAAACCATATCTCATATGACATGAGATTCCTTTCAACTGTTTTATAATATTTTCTGGTTCACCGCCACTTCTTAAAACTAATGATATGAGCCTACCAATTGCTTCACATTGACTCTGCGCACATCCTCCAGCTTTACCCATGCTTGTGAACACTTCAAATGGTTCACCATTTTCATCTTGATTGATTGTAACATAGAGTTTGCCACAACCGGTCATCATTTCAATGGTTTTTCCTACAAGTACCTTAGGCCTTGGACGAGGTTTAAACTGTCCTTTAATTTCTATAGTTTCCTGCTCTTCTTTTTTCTCTATTGTCCCTATATTTATAACTTGCTGTTCTCTACTACCATCTCTATAAATTGTTATACCTTTACATCCTAATTTATAAGCAAGGAGATATACCTCTCTTACATCTTCAACAGTAGCTTCTTTTGGAAAATTAACTGTTTTACTCACAGCATTGTCAGTATATTTTTGAAAAGCTGCTTGCATTTTTACATGCCAAATGGGTGAAGTTTCATGAGCTGTTACAAAAACTTTTTTCCATTTTTCGGGAACTTCATCTAAGTTCTCTAAATGGCCTTGTTCTGCAATTTTTTCCATTAATTCATCTGAATAAAAACCTTCTCTTTTTGCAATTTCTTTAAAAATAGGGTTAACCTCAACTAATTTATCATTATCCAAAACATTTCTATAAAAAGCTATGGCAAAATAAGGCTCAATTCCTGATGAACATCCTGCTATAATGGAGATTGTACCCGTTGGAGCTATAGTAGTAACTGTAGCATTTCTCATCATTTTGAATCCCATTTCAGGATAGATGCTATCTTCAAAGTTTGGAAAGCTACCTCTTTTTTCTGCTAACTTCATAGAGGCTTTTCTGCCTTCTTCTCTTATAAAAGACATAACTTTTTCGGCTAGACTTATCGCTTCTTCGCTGTTGTATGGTATTTCAAGAAGGGCAAGCATATCTGCCCAACCCATAATCCCTAAGCCTATTTTTCTGTTCTTTTTAGTCATTTCTTCAATTTGAGGAATAGGGTAGTTGTTCATATCAATTACATTGTCCAGAAAATGTACAGCAGTATGTATTACATCCTTCAATTCGTTCCACAAAATTTTCTTGTTTTTTACAAACTTACCTAGATTTATAGAACCTAAATTACATGATTCATATGGTAATAATGGCTGTTCTCCACATGGATTTGTACTTTCTATTTCACCTTCTTTTGGAGTAGGGTTATCCCTGTTAATTCTATCTATAAAAATGATCCCAGGGTCACCACCTTCCCAGGCTAGTTTTACCATTTGATCAAAGACATCTTTAGCATTCAGTTTTTTGACAACCTTACCACTTTTTGGATTGATAAGAGGATATTCTTCATTTTTTAAAACAGCTTCCATAAATTTTTCTGTTACGGCCACAGATAAATTAAAATTTGTTAGTTTGGTTTTATCTTTTTTGGCGTAAATAAACTCCATTATGTCTGGGTGATCTACTCTCAAGATACCCATGTTGGCACCACGTCTTGTACCACCCTGTTTGATTGTTTCAGTTGCAGAATCAAAAACCGTCATAAAAGAAACAGGACCACTAGAAACTCCCTTCGTTGTTTTTACCACATCATCCTTAGGTCTTAATCTTGAGAATGAAAAACCTGTTCCACCACCTGATTTATGAATTAGTGCTGTATATTTTACAGCATCAAAAATTTTATCCAAAGAATCTTCCACAGGTAGAACAAAACATGCAGAAAGCTGCTGCAGTTCTTTTCCTGCATTCATCAAAGTAGGTGAATTTGGCAAAAATTTCAAAGATACCATAACATCGAAAAACTTTTTTGCAGTGGCATCTAAATCTGCTTTTTTATCATAATTTAAATCGGCCTTGGCAATATTCATTGCAACGCGTTGAAACATCCCTTTGGGTGTTTCTATTACATTCCCTTTTTCATCTTTTTTTAAATATCTTTTTCTTAAAACGGTCAACGCATTTGCAGAAAGTTTTGGCTCTTCACCTAACAACTCTAAAATATTTTCAGAAAACATTAATCTCCTCCGATTTTATAACTTATTGATAAAATTAAAAAATAACGTTCGATAAATTGTAGTATAAAAGGTAAAATTTCTCAAGAGGTATTTATTTTTTTTAATAGAGTTAAAAATAAAAGGGGGTTATTCCCCCATAAAGAGAATAACCTATTTTTTGACAAGCTCATACTTTAATTTAATAAATAAATAATAGAGTGTAATCAGTAAAGCAACAAAAAGTATTAGAAAAATAATAAAGATACTCCATTGTGGTTTAACTTCTAAATATGATGGGTTAAAATATTTTGAGAAGTAACCAATTTCAATGAACCTTCTAACCGAAACCATAAAAAATACTGATAGAAATGTAAATCCAAAAACCATTTTTTCATTCTCTTTTTTAGTAAGAATGAAAAATACCGGAATAAACGCCATTACAATTCCCATGGTCAAAAATACCATTGTCAAGATATTGACATAATAGTTTACCGGATGAGACAGCAAAAACCATGTTCCAATAATAAGTTGGGTAAGAGTAGGGATTAGAAAGGTATATTTTCCTAAATTGTACATCGTATCAGATAATTCCTTATCATAGCTTTTTCTTATTCTTGCATAGAGCATATAAAAAGCGCCGCTGAATGCAATGGCTGCAAAAAGGAAATGAAAAAATCTCAATACAAGTGTTTTAGCTGAAAAAACAGATACTTTTCCTAAATACATATCTTTCCATAATTCAGGTTGCATTGAAACCAGTGTGTTTGTTACAAGCATTAAAGCTACATAAAGAAAAAGTATTGTGGCTAAAACTATAAAGATAAATCCTTTTCCTCCAGTAAATTTGATATATAACGGTTTAAATTTGTAAAGATAGTAGAAGTAATAAGCAAAAATAATTGCCAATAAAACAAATAGCCATTTCCAAGACAACAACACTGAAGCTGTATAAAAAAATTGGCCGTAAAGCACTTGAAGGAATAATAATGGAGCCACACCTGTTGTTACTGTTAAAGAAATATTGAAAGTATTGAGCCAGCCAATTTCTTCAGCTATTCTGTTATAATTATTATTTCCTTTAACTTTTGCAAAATATTTGGCAATGATAAGCATTACACTCCCACCTAAGGTTAAATTCATAAATAAAAAATGGATAAATAAGGTTACGACCAAGAAAAATATAAAAATATACGGATGACTTGGCAATGGTAATACATCTGGTGCAGGTATATAATTTAAAATACTATTCATAACCTCCTCCTTTATTGAGCTATTTTAGCTAAATATTTTGCCAGGGCTTCTCTTTCCGCATCTGTTCCTACAAAAGGAGGCATAAGGGGATTGGAATCCAGATCCATAAGCATAGCATCTATGTCTTCAGCTTCTAAACCTTCTATTTTCGGTCTGAGTGCATTAAAACCGTTTAATGAGTGACAAATTTTGCATTCTGCCACAAAGACAGCTCTTCCGATTTTCATAACATCTTTTTCATTTTCAATATTTGCCCATTTTGCTTTTGATAGAATCCCTTCTTCATTGAGTTTTTCTACTTCAGAAACCAAAATTCCATTGGAATACATATAATCTCTAATTACAAAAGGCTTTCTTGCTCTTTCTCTTGTGAATTCGTAATAACCAAAGCTAATTTGTCCCAAAATTAAAATAATCAATGTTATGGCAATATTTATATAACGTGGCAGAACAAACATAAATAATAGTGTCAAAAATCCCATAATAGCGGTTATATAACCGGAATATTTAAAGAAATTGGTTAATGTCATGTTTCCACCCAAAAACTGCTCTCTTATATCAGCAGGTATAGCAAATACCCACCATGTCATACCTACAAAAGTTAAAATTATACCTGCCAATACAAAATAACCTGAAAATCGTGATGCGTTTTTTTTCACTTCACTATTTTTCATTAAAGAGAGGGTTATCATCGCATAGATTCCTGCAAGCAAAAGTGCAATTCCCGTTCTACCTACAATAGAAGGGATATAAGTTGGATTTAAAAATCCATCCCAGAAACTGTGAGTTTCAATCCATTTGCCAGGTGTAAGTTGGAAAGTAATAATCCCTACAATAATTACCAGACTCATATAAGCTCCAACAAAGTAGAGCCAACCTAATAAAACATGATATTTATCTGATACTTTATTCCAGGTATAATAGTAAACAAGGATGGTAACTATTTCTAAAACAAAGAAAACCCATTCTGCAGCCCATCCCCAAACGAAATTATGGATTAAGGCAGATGTTCCTGCAGGGGAGACCAAAGCAATAGTAAACCAGATACCAACACCTGTCAGTGCTCCTAAAACAGCAGAAATCAGTAAAACAAGTGCGCTAGTTTTTTTTACGAAAATTTTTAGCTCTTCATTCTGCTCTTTTAAAGCTTTTTTTTCAGCTAATACTAAAAATAATCCCATACCTACAGCAAAATGCGAAATAAAAACATGAAATATTGAAACAAGGGCAATGACTAAGGCTCCAGAAATGTCACTATTAGCCAGCCAAAGGGGATAATCCATAAACCACCTCCAATAAAATCTTAGACACTTTTATTATAACAAATATAATTGAAAAATTAAATTAATATAGAATGATTATAAAACAGACAGTCTGAATTTTATAATTATGGCTAAATTTTTATGTTTTAGTTAACTTGTTGTGTTTTAAGAATTATACTGTTCCCATAATTGGTTACTAAAACGCTGCAAAGCCGCCGCCAAAATTGACAATATCCGAGCTTTATATCCCATAATTGGTTACTAAAACTCATCGCATCCTGCACCCTGCACAACTGGCAGAGTGCTTTATATCCCATAATTGGTTACTAAAACTGTCTTTACCCTGCTTTTTTAAAACAGGGTCAGGATTCTTTATATCCCATAATTGGTTACTAAAACCTGCGGTATTTGAACTTGAGTGCTCAAGAGCAGTTGCTTTATATCCCATAATTGGTTACTAAAACTCGTGGATGATACCGAAAAGCGAATTAGTGCGATTACTTTATATCCCATAATTGGTTACTAAAACCTCAATCTTATTTGAAAAAAGTAATTCTATGATATTCTTTATATCCCATAATTGGTTACTAAAACGCTCTCTTTATCAACATTGTAGTTTTCCGCATCTTCCTTTATATCCCATAATTGGTTACTAAAACTTTGCCTTTTGTGCCAGCTATACTAAAGCCACCGCACTTTATATCCCATAATTGGTTACTAAAACGTGAAACTCATGCACCAGTGCAGCAAACAGCCACACCTTTATATCCCATAATTGGTTACTAAAACAACTGGCTGATTGTGAGATTAGGATTGATAGTTTTGCTTTATATCCCATAATTGGTTACTAAAACTAGGTCACAATCTTGTCCTTTTGTCAGCCATTTTGACTTTATATCCCATAATTGGTTACTAAAACCTACACCTCTCATTTTGTCTGGAAGAGGACATTCATCCTTTATATCCCATAATTGGTTACTAAAACGATTTAGTAGTATTTCCTGCAAAACCAAGTTGGTTGCTTTATATCCCATAATTGGTTACTAAAACTGCTTATTTCGGCATCAAAAGTGCTGAGGCTTCCAACTTTATATCCCATAATTGGTTACTAAAACCTTCACTCCTCACATCTTTATTTAAACAAAATCCAACTTTATATCCCATAATTGGTTACTAAAACAGGGTCTCCAAAGTAATAAGGGTCAAATATAAATTTCTTTATATCCCATAATTGGTTACTAAAACCCATTATATATAGAACAAAAAAATTGTTATTTACCTATCACTTACAGTTATTCACCTGTCAAACAACATGCAAAAAATTCTCGAACCTCCAGTAGTGCATTTTATATCAAATTGTCAGTTGGATCAAAATCTATGCCAACAGTTTCCCTTTCTATATTATTTTTGTTAGCAATTTTATAAAATACAACATAATCCGTTTCATGGTTTATTAATCTATTAGCAGCCTTTTTCAATGCAAAAAATTTTGCTTCGCTCAATTCCCCTTCAAATACCGATTTTTGAGTATGATGAAGATATTGCCTAAAAAGCTTCATAATTTTAGTAAGCCGTTTTTGACCTTCTGATGTGATTGTTGAAATGTCATACACAGCTACCACATACATATTACCACCATATCCTAAAACTTTTATATTTTTGTTCACCAAGCAAATGTTTTATCAATTTGTATAGTTCCAGTTTTATCAGCTTTCTAAAACTAACTTTTCTTTTCAATTGCTTATGCGTTATCGTTGTGTTTAACTTATCTTCTTGCCTGTATCGCTGACATTCGGACAGTGATATCGTTTTTATTCGGACACCGTATCGGAAACATTCGGACACCATAGCGCTACTATTCGGACACCTTGAGTTAAGCGAAACTAACCTCTAAACTCCCC